>WANO01000076.1 GCA_015521765.1 Desulfurococcales archaeon | reverse complement strand
GTATTAAGCTTTTCCCTTCATCTTCTATAGTTACATCTCTTTATGCGTGTTCTTTCCTATCTGTATAGAAGCAATATGATGGCCTCCAAAACGTATTTAAGCCTGCAATGTTTAATTGCCCCCTAGCTACGTCGCTAGAGAATTATCCTTATCTCTCTAATTTTAAGTTTAACAACCTTCTTAACTCCCTTCTCTCCCGGCAGATAGCTCGAGGACACCACGCCAATATTCTCTAGTTTTTTAATCTGTGTGCTTAGATTCCCCTTACTCAAATTCAGCTCCATAGATAATGTTTCCAGATCTTTATCGCCAGACTTAAGAAGCTCAATCACCTTAAGCCTAGTCCTATTAGATAAGGCCTCACATATCATCAACACATCATCTAGATCAGTAACCAACATTATATCGCTAGATTCTTTCTTCACAACCATTACCCATCAATATATCAGGTAAGGTAGCCATATACACATATAAACTTTTTTGACTAGCAATCCCCAATATGTGCTTTTAAGCCTTTATTGATGAGATCCATGTATTTAGGATCTACCTCAATAAAAATAGATCCAGGAGAAGTACCTACAGTATAGAGCTTTCCCGGCTCCATCAAAACAATATCATCAACAACATAATATCCATTAGCAGGAACAAGCTCAACAAGCAAAAGATTAAATTTAACATTTTTCATAGTGAATGTTATATAGCTACCAACAATAGTTAAATTGATAAATACCATACCCTCAGCCCCAATATTTTCAAAATCAATCGACTCCTTAAACATGTAGCCCTCACTATGTTTTTGAGGAGTATCAGCAACATAGAGCTTCAATTTCATTTTATTATCGAAATACGCACATAGATACCCCCATCTACCCTCTATATCGGATCTATCCAAATAAAAAGCTATAAAAACCAACGTGGACAGTGATATAAAAACGATAAATAATATTAAAACCATCAAAATACCGCGGCCCAAAATAATTACCAAGTATATATTTTAAACCTATAAACCATAAATCTAATAACGGTGCTTAGCAAAATGGGGAGACGAAGTAAGAAACGCAGAACAATTCGAAGAGTTCACTGGAGAGACAGAAAACCACCTACAACATTCCAGTGTCCTGAATGTGGATCTATATCCATATCCGTAAAGATCCAGACAGACGAAGAGCAAAATAAACGCATAGCCTATATATCATGTGGAAATCCATCATGCAGACTAAGAAGCGTAATTAGAGACGTAGCATCTATATGGCAACCAGTCGATATATACTCTAAGTTTATAGATCTATACTCAGAAGGCAAAGCAGAAATATGGTATGAGGAAGCAGAAAGCGAGGAAATGCAGGAAGGTGTAGCCTAAGTGAAATGGAGAGGTAAGGTAGCCTCGCTACTGCTGTCGAAAAAAGAGAATGAGGAGCCATCGATTTTCATACTAATAGATCCAAATAAAGTTACTGATCTAAAGGATCTCGAGAAAAGATCGCAAGACATGAAGAAGTGGAATATAGATCTTTTTTTAGTTGGAGGAAGCCTGGGAGTCTCAGAGGAAGACGTAGATAAGGTGGTGAAAACACTAAATAAAACAGATCTACCTGTAGTACTGTTTCCAGGAAACATAAACGGGATCTCAAAATACGCAGACGCAATACTATTTATGTCTCTACTCAACAGTGAGAACCCATATTATATTATTGGGGCACAGATGCTTGGGGCACCAATAATAAAGAGATATGGACTCGAAACACTGCCAACAGCATATATAATAGTTGGAGAAGGCGGAACAGTAGGATATGTAGGGTGGGCCAGAACAGTACCAAACACATTAATAGATGTGGCAGTCGCCTACGCGATAGCCGCAGAAATGATGGGGATGAAATTTATCTACCTAGAAGCTGGAAGCGGTGCTAAAGACCACGTGAATCCTCTGATAATAAGATCTATAAAGAAACACACCAAGCTATACATAATTGCTGGAGGAGGAATAAAAACATCAAAAGACGCCTGCACACTTATAAATGCAGGAGCAGACGCGATAGTGATAGGAACAATAGTTGAGAAACAGCCGGAAGTAGCTGAAAAGATAGTTAGGGATGTAAAGAGCACGTGTAGCAGTTATGGTTAATAGAAGTCTATTGAGTCAAGCCCAACTAGATTGGTTCGATGCTAAGTGATATATTCTGGCCAAGCTTAGTTATTTTTCTCGCAATAAGCCTTGCAAACAGTATCGACCATCTATATCTACTATATGTATACACTACTATATTTGGGTTTCTATAGATCTTTATACTGTAACGAACCAGCGACATAGCTTTTCTAACTAGATCCTTTACGATCACATCCAACTCATCCAAACCATATTCGTAATGTGCATAGGGATAAGTAACATCAACACCATACGGAACCAACCCTATTATAGGCGAGTAAAAAAACACGCATCTATAATCTAAATTATCATTTCTCCTAACCAGCTCTCTGAATATATGGGAGCTAGAGAAAGGTTTATCGCCAGGATCGCCAGGAATCAGATAGATAGTTCTACAATCACTATGATCTAAGATGTACTTAATATAATTTAAAGCTTTAATACTAGCCCTCTGAATCTGTGGCCTATACAGATTTAAAGGATCCGATATAAGCATCCCCCTACGACCCTTAGAAAATGGAGAGACCTTCTCGATCCATTTTGAATAATACTTAAACTTCAATAGAGCCTTCCTAAGAGAGGGATGCGAATATGATCTTTCAACAATATATTCCCATAAACGACCCTCTCTAATAGCCGTCTTAATTCTCTTTATCTCTTCCAAAATAGCGTATAGATTATGATAAGCTATCAGCCTTACCGCTTGCCCCCTATCAAGCTCGAGAATATCACGCGGATCATATCTAGAACATATAGGACAGCTACAAGGAAAAACCTCAAGATCCTGAATCCTTTCTGTACCATACTCAGTTATATATCTGTAGTCCCTAGCATACAATATATAGCTAGCAGAATCGAACGTATCAACACCCAACGCCACAGCCAGAGAAAAGAACATAGGATGACCAGCACCAAATAGATGCACAGGGTAATCATAAGGTAGATTAGATTTAGCGTTGAATATTATATCTATAACATCACTATATCTATACTCTTCAAGAAACGTAACTGGGCTACCAATACCGTACATCTTAAAACCCTCTATCTCTCTTGATCTTAAAGCCGCCTTCCTTACAAGATCCCCATAAACGCCACCCTGTATAGGAAGAATCCATACGGTGTTGGAATCCTTTATAATATCAATAACCTCCATAGCCCTAGCTAGAGTAACATCAACACTCCTCAAAGCTTCATCATAACTAACGTCGCTTTTAGTCGGTATATCTAGAATAACAGCTATATCGGAACCGATCTTTAGCTGATACTCTACAATCTCACGATTACCAACATCTATATCACCATACCTCATAAGCTGAAAAGCTCCTGAATCTGTAGCTATTACGCCAGGAAAACCAAGCTGTTTCCTAAGATCTTCAATACCGCTGATTCGATCACCAAAATGTTTTCTAATAAGATAAGCATTAGTTATAATAGATCTAAACCCGAGCTCGTGAATAAGCTTAGCCGGAAACTCTTTACCCTGCCTAACCGGGTTAACAACAGGGAAAAAAGCCGGCGTCTCAACAGATCCAGACTTGGTCCTTAAAATACCTATTCTTCCCGAAAGATCTTTATCCCTAATCTCGAAAACATCAGCAAGCAAATCGACGCCTCTACCTCTTACCTTTTTTACTCCTCATATAATCGTCCCATATATCCTTAATCTTATTAGCCATGAAGCCCTCACCCTCAACACCGATCTCGGAAACCTTATATCTATGGAGAATCATCACAAACCCTGAATCCCTATAGACAGCTATATCAGCCGGATTCAGATTTAGCCTTTGTGCAACTATTGATGCAAACTCGTCAGGATCGAATAGAGGCGTCTCTTCAACAATGATCTCAGACAATCTAGAGCCAGCTATAACCACCCTAAAGTACTTCCTACCCTGCTCATCCTCAGCATCACCTATAATTATATTTAAACCATTCTCGTCGATACCGAGCAAAACCCCTTTATACACCTTCCCATCAGCCAACCTCACCTCAACCTTCCTATTAATTAACCCACTCAGCTCACTACTAAACCTTCTTTGAGCCTCAATCAAACTTAATCTCTTCTGAGACTCAAACGCAGACATAATAACACCCACTGATTACTTAATAAGGTAAGTTAAATTTAAAGAAAATAGGTGAAACATGTGAGCAAACCAGAAATAATGGAGAACGTTAAAGTAACCAATATAAAGGAAAGCCTAATACCAAATATATACATAGTCGAGCTTCAGGGCAGAAACCTAAAGATAGATATGGATATTCATAGGGAAGTGCTTGTATTCGGTAAAAACGACTCACTAAAACTGATAATATCAAAAGCAAAACCCCAATACCAAGAAGGAAAAGACTTCTGCGCAAAAGGCGTAGTAGCCAACAAGAAAACAGAAGACAAAAACAAAAAGATTATAATCAGTCTATGGGGATTCACGGTTATAATAACGGATAAGGAGCAGAAAAGCAAATTATGGGACAAGCTGAATATTATGGATGAAGTATACTACTGTCTAAATCTAGCGTAGCTCAACCGCAATGAATTATCTATAATTATTATAATTAACCATAGCCTGAGCAAATTCCTCAATTACCTTTCCAGGATCTCTAGCCTTCATTATAGCTGAAGCAACCAAAATACCCTCACTACCAAGCCTTAGAGCCTTCTCCACATCATCACGGGACGATATTCCAGCCCCAGCCAAAACAACAATATCCCTAGAGATAGATTTAATGCTTTTAACCCCCTCAACTATAATTTCAGGCTTGGCTCTAGACACCGCAATACCCGAACCTATAAGCTCTGGAGGTTCAAGTGCTATAGCTGTAGGACCAGCTAAAGCTATAATTTTACCAAGGACAGGTGTGTCGGCGCACGCAACAGAAACCAGACCATATTGTCTAGCTTTATCCACTAGCTCGATTATATGTCTAACCTCAAGTTGCTTCTCACTATGGTTTATTATAACCCCCTTCACACCTATATCTTTCAACGCTTCAATGGGAATGGAACCCGTATATGCCCCATACGTTACCGGATCTGCATGCTGCACATAAATATCGGCGTCACAGCGCTCAATAAACCTTATTAACATCAAGGTGGGAGGGGCTACATATATATCTAGGCCGTATTCTACAGATACTCTACTCGCATACCTACATATATCTAAACCTCTATCCCCATAACCCTCCCTATAATTTTTGAAGTTTATAATCAGAACAGGAACCCTCAAACTAGATACCTCAATAAATTATGTAGCAACTATAAAAACTAAATTATCAACAAAAAATCTAGACTATTAAACCAGCTAGTCCACATCTTCAGACTGAGATTTGTGAGCTAAAAGCTCAGACTCAACCTTAGGCTTAGCGGCTTTCCGAGCCTCAGTTTCCACAAACCTATCCTTTAACTTCTCCAAAACCTCGGGAAGAGTTGTATACTCCATCTCCTCAGGACCTAAACGATGCGGCATAAACGGTCCATGCCTCCTCATATAGTCAGTAACAAGTTGAGCCATTCTCCTAGCCTCATCAAAGGCCACATCATCAAACAGATCTGCAGGACCTATAAGCTTAGCATTCTTAACATTAAACCCGAGAGCAACAACTCTAGGTGGACCATCAAATCTCGTTACCTTAGCATACCTCATCCCAACAGGCATCAGGGGACCGTGGTGACTACCTCTCATCCAGCCAGCAACCAAGTGAGGATGCGAAAACGCCTCGAGAATTTCTCCGGCCGCTGGAAAACCACTTTGAGCTCTAACTATAGCTACAGGATCATCCTTCCCAACATACCTTCCGGCAATAAGGCTTAACCTCTCAACACTAACTACAGCTCCAATTTCATTATCGCTCTTCCTCAACACCTTTCTCACAACAAACCTTGATGGTGTTCCGATCAGTGCCAACAGATCGTATATCTCCTCTGGAGCATTTAAGGTTATTTCTTTACCTTCAAACACATCATGAACAACGAATTTAAACCCCCCATGTAGTCTAGGATCGATTACCAAGCCAGCAGTATTGAATGGATCAGCAAATATCCTGTACATAGGCAAATTAAAGGCTCCAGGCTCTGTTTTATCCGCCATGAAAACAATTATAGGCTCAGAAGGCCTTTCAACAAACTCCATTTCAGCGACTCCAGGACCCAAACCCCTAACATTGCCGCTGAACGCCTCGCTCAATAGATCTTGTCCAGCAGCATATAGACCCAGATCTTTAGCTACTTTAGTAGCCTCCTTAAAAGCCCTCCAAGCCAACTCATGTACCTGCTCGTTATCAACACCCTTTCTATGCGTCATTATAAGCTGAAGATCATCACCAACATTGGTTACATAATAATCCACTATTACACCCTTAGACTTACCCTCAGCCAGAACCCTAGAAGCAACAGCTATAGTGTCTGGATGAACTATATGGTGTCCAGCTAGCGATCCTATATCAGCTTTAATAACAGATACAGTTGTTTTTGGAGATTCACCCATTGAGACAAACACCAAATATTAATACAGATGTAGCTTATATAAGATTAAATTAACTCAAATGGATTCAAATAATCAAAACGAAACATTACCAAACATTTACAACAAACACCAAATCAGGTTTCAGGAATATATTGGTCTGTAAAAACGCTATTTATCCTCAAGCTCCTTTAATATATCTTTAATCATCTTCTTGAACTTTTCATCCTCTGATCTTTTTTCCTGGGGCTTAGCTCTTTTAATTATGCTCTCTAGCAATTGATCCTCATATGGAACCCCTATAAACTCAACACGCTCATTAACTACAACAGTAGGGACAGAGGAAACAGCATATTTTTCAGCTATATCCATGTTCTCATAGGCCTCAACAACTATAGATACTATATTATTAACCTTATTCCTGAAAGCTTCATAAGCAAACATATTCGCCATGAGAGCAGCGTAAGGGCAGTACGGACATGAAGGGGTAACTATAGTCTCAATAGTAGCCACACCATTAACCTTCTTTAAACCCTCAACAGTTCTAGGATCAAGACCGCTTTCACCTTGGCTTATCCGTATAATCGTCTCAACAAACCCCCTGATCTCCTCGCCAGCCGGAATCCCATAATACCTTATCGCACCATCTAAAAGATATACCGATGGAAATCTAGTAACCCTATATTTATCTATCACATCATCATCAATACCCTTCTCAAACACCTTGAAGTCAAATAATTTAACCCCGTTAACCTCGGGAGACTCTTCCCTAATTGTTTCCATAAGCTTTACTGTAGCTCCACAGTAATTGCAGTTATCCGATATAAAGACAAAAGCCCTAACCGGACTCCTCATATCATTAAGAGCTTCCCTTAATGCTTCCCTCTCTTCAGGATATAGATCTACTTTAAATCCATATGACATAGATGCATACACCTTGATATAATTGTTCTTATTTAACTAATAAAGCCAAATATAAGGTGAAAATAACAACAATTATATCTAAAAACACATCATATTTCACAAGAGATCATAAACCACCACAACAATAGATAGCCAAAAGCTACAGCAACAACACGCCCGTCAGATTAATGCTAATATTCCTCTTCTCCAGACTCTTCCTCCTCCCTCACAAGATCAAGGAATATTTCATAGTACTCTTCCTTTTCCTGCTCAATCTCCTCCTTACTTCTGGATAAGCCCTGCGGAGACTCACTTATTCTTGATGTGGTCTTCGTTCTTAAACTCTGATCTATATGCTTATTTATCTTATAAGCCTCCTTGCCCCTTTTGCTAGGCATCTTCTTCTCGTATCCGCATTTAGAGCATTTGAGTATGATTATATCGTTGCTTTTAGAGGGAATCATTATTCCTCCACACTTAGGGCAGAACTCCATTAATATTCACACTCGTATCTTCCAAATACTAAAGCTATTATTTACTTTTTAGATAGCTTATAAATTTATCGAGTAACAATTATAGCATTTTATAACGGTAAATAATGATATATCGAAAGCAAGCGAATATAGGAACAGCCATATATTCAATCACAATTCACAATATCTTCATCTCCTCCTAGCAGGCATCTTTCTTTCTTCCTCAGACCTCACCTTAACAACGCCTAGATATATGGCACAGCTAACACAGTAGCATCGCGTTACAGGATATCTAGATATTATAGCCCCCTTCTTCTCGAGCTCCTGAGCCAATTGAGGATCTATCGGGCTATACATCCTAGTAACGCATATAATCTTATCTTCAGGTACAAGCCTACCACACTGATCACATTGCGCCCTCTCAACGTAACCTTTAGCACCCTTTCTCCTGCCCCTATTCTCTCTCTTTTTAGGCATAGAGCTAACACCTGCCTAGGAATTTTTAACGTAGATAATATTTATATTTTAATATCATGATATTAATAGTGTACGAAATGACAAAGATACTTAACCACCTAGATCTACAGGGTCTAGCAATTAACAACCTAATGAAGTGGGTAAAGCTAGAATACTGCACACCAAGAAACGTTAAAGTTCCAAAAGCAAAACTTGTTGGAGAAACCCTAGAAGGGGAAATAGTTGAAACAGAATGCATAGAGTACCAAAGAATAGTGAGAACATGGATCGTTATAAAACACTATGAAGAATGGAAGAAACACATGATTATAGATCTACCAGAACACATGATAAAGAAAGATGAAGTAGAGGAAAGCAACTAGACGTACACAGACCTATAATCCAGCTTTTTAGCCTTCTAGCTACTTCAAAACAGCCAAGGCTCCAAAACAAAAACTAAATCCCTGAATAGATATTTTTATAGATTAAACCAAAACTAAAACGAATAGAAACCACCTAGATCGGAAATAGCTTCAGCACACATGTTTATTAGCGATCAAGAACCTAATCTTCACTCTCACCAGATCTAGCCATATAGAAGTACTCACCAATACTCCTTTGATACCTATCTAGATTAGATCCAGGCTTATTTATTCTCGGTCTTTTAGTTTTCGGATCCTTCCTAACCGTTATATCCAAGTTTTTGAGAAACCTATTCAAACCCCTAGACGAACCCATAGGCTCACTAGCTACACCATATACGCCAGGCTCACCATCAAACACAATTACCCTAGTGGCTAGGTAAGCCACCAAAGTCAGATCATGCTCAACAATAATACCAGCCACATTTCTATTCTCAACAACCCTCTTTAGAGTTCTAGCAACAGCTATTCTATCCTCAACATCGATATGGGCAGATGGCTCATCTAGAACATAGAGGTCAGCCTCGGTAGCTAGAGCCAAAGTGATAGCCAGCTTCTGAAGCTCACCACCGCTTAATCCTTTTACCGGTTTAGGCAACAGCTTATGAACCCTAAGCTTCCTGACAATATCAACATGTATCCATGAAGAAGCATTCAGAGTCTCTGGATTAACATTTCTCAAAACCTCCTCAACAGTATCGCCATACCTACTGAAGATATCGTGCGACAGAAACTGGGGCTTATAACTTATTCTATACCCAACACTTGAAACATAACCGCTATCAGGCTCCAGATTGTTAGCCAGTATATTCATAAATGTCGATTTACCAATAGCGTTGGGGCCTATAGCAACAACCAGTTCAGACCTATATATCTCGCCCTTGGGAGCTTTAAGCACGAAATCCCCAATCTTTTTAGACACATCACGCCAAACAACCATAGGCTTTGATTCACGTCTAGCCAAGTCGGCAACATCAAGATCCTTTTCAGGGAACACTATAGCCTCCTTCCTAATCATCATGTTCTCAGCTGGAAGAAAACCTCTTAGATAATGCCCGATACCAGCACCAGTACCATAGAGCTTTGAGAAATACCCATACGCGCCGGGCTCGCCAAACACCAGTACTACATAGTCCGATAGATAATCTAGAACAGCTAAATCATGCTCAACAATAAGCGTATAGGAGTTTCCTGGAAGAAGATTTCTAATACCAATAGATATGTTCAGCCTCTCCCTAATATCGAGATAAGATGAAGGCTCATCAAACAAATACACGTCGGCATCTCTGCACAATGCGGCGGCAATAGCCAGCTTCTGAAGCTCACCACCACTTAAACTGCTGATCTTCTTATTCAGCATAGAACCCATATTTAAGGTGGCAACAATATCCTTCAACACACCTCTCTCATCTATCCTAGCCAACACATCCTTAACATAGCCCCTAACTCTAGATGGTATATATTCGACATACTGTATCTTATGCACAATCCTTAGGTTTTTATCAACCAGATCCCTAAAGTATCCATACAGCTCAGTACCCCTTAATCTAGACAAAACAAAATCCCAATCAGGCCTCCTATCATACTCACCGAAATTCGGTATAATTTCGCCACCCAAGATCCTTAACGCTGTCGATTTACCACTTCCATTTCTACCCAGGATCCCTATAAGCTTGCCTCTAATCGGTATAGGTAGCCCGTACAGCTTAAATTCGTTTTCACCATACCTATGGATAACCTTCTTCTCTATTTCAGATGGGATGTTAACTATATATATAGCATCAAAGGGGCACTTTTTAACGCATATTCCGCAAGAAATACATGTAGATTCATATATTACAGGCTTACCATCTTTAGCGTCGCTAGGCTCAATAGCTATAGTTCCACCTTTATTTACGGGACAAAATCTAACGCATGGCATATTACCGCATTTATCCGGATGACACGAGTCATAATCCACAACAGCTAGCCTAGACGACATTGCTGTAGATCACCTAAGATAGTATTAGGTTTAGATAAAGAAAAACAATAATAACGCTACCGCCCCTGAACCTGAGCCGATACACCGCCTCAATTAAACCCCAAGAACCGGGGACCCCCAAAAATCCAGTTTTACCCCTGGAAAAACTATAGCGCGATTTAAGATTTAAGATGATATTTCTACGCAACACCTAGTATGAGTATCAAGATCGCTATAGCTATACCGTATATAGCCAATCCCTCACCCAGCACAATTATAAGGAATACCCTACCAAATACCTCGGGCTTCTCGGTAAACGCACTAATACCAGCAGCACCAGCAACACCTACAGCAATACCAGCGCCTACAGCTGCCAGTCCGAGAGCTAAACCTGCACCTATGAATCTGCCTAGCCTCTCACCAAATGCGCGGGCTGCCTCCTCGCTAGCCATTCCTGGAGCCTGGAACTCGAGAGTTAGGCCATTGACTAAAGTCAGTAGAATACCTATACCAACCACCAGAAATACAACGCCACTAGCTATACCTATAGAGATGGAAACTACATTTTCGGAACCAAACAATCCAGATCTCTTCGCCATGAAATTACACCAAACTTATTTAGCTATAATGTCCTTTAAAGCTTTCTCCTTAAGTTCAGATATTCTAGCCTTGCTAGATTCAAAAATCTCGTTAACTTTATTTTCGAACTCTTTTAGGGCTCTCTCCCTATATTCATTTAGCAGATTCTCATACTCCTTAACGAGATCCATGGTATCACCTGACTGCTCTAGCTAATAATTTCTTCTTCATTAATTTAAGCCTTATGAAGTCCTCTCTCATCCTCTCCTCCAAAACAAGCTTTATTCTTTTAATAGCTAACCTATAGTTGGGAACTATAACATAGTCGAGAGCATTAATAAGTTTCTGTGTATTTCTAAGCTCCTCTATAAGCCTATTTAAGGTAGCCTCCGCCTCAACCATCTTAATCAAATCCTCCAACGCATCCTTAAGTATTCTAGACGCAATAACCATAGTTAAAGGAACAGTTGCGGGGGTAGAGCTGGGATCCTGAAGCGTTGATTTGTCAATAGAGAGAACCGGGACCCTAATACCGAAAGCAGCTCTCTCACCAACATTTATCCTAGCGGTCTTATCTACAGTCCTCTCAACCAGATAAAGAGAATGAAATCCGGACTCGGAAAGAGCGGTGAAATACATCTCGTAAGCCCTATTAAGCTTCTCGATCACTGATCTCTGAACCTTGGCATACTCGTTCGAAACCACCCTAATATTGAGCAGAAGGACATCTCTTTTATCTTCGAGTATTTTTCTGATTTTAGTTATTGTTGCTAAGCTCTTTCTAAGATTAATTAGGTTGATTTTAGTGGGTAAAATAGATCTGGGGTCGATAGCCATAAAAACACCTATTAGACTAAAACCCTATCTATTTAGAGGATCCAGATTTATATTTTGGATGATACTTCTTAATGTACTCGTCCTTGATGTTGGTAAGCTCTGATTCGGGCAGTATAGACAGTATATCCCATCCAATATCTAGAGTCTCCTCAATACTACGATTCTCATAGAAGCCCTGAGAAAGGAACTTTCTCTCAAACGCGTCAGCAAACCTAAGATACTTTCTATCTGTCTCAGACAGGCTCTCCTCGCCGACAATAACAGCTAGATTTCTTAGCTCCTGCGCTCTTGAATAAGCCGCATAGAGCTGGTTACTTACATCTCCATGGTCATCACGCGTCTTGCCAGGGCCTATACCCTCCTTCATTAAACGAGACAGACTCATCAAAACATTTATGGGTGGATAGATCCCTCTATTATATAGGCCTCTATCAAGCACAATCTGGCCTTCAGTTATATAGCCCGTAAGATCTGGTATGGGATGCGTTATATCATCGGCGGGCATAGTTAATATAGGCATCTGGGTTATTGTTCCTTTCTTACCTGTGACCCTGCCCGCCCTCTCATAGATCGATGCCAGGTCAGAGTACATGTATCCAGGATACCCCTGCCTGCCAGGGACCTCCTCCCTAGCAGAGCTAATCTCCCTAAGAGCCTCACAGTAGTTGGTGAGATCAGATAATATAACGAGAACATGCATATCCCTCTCAAACGCAAGGTACTCAGCAAGGGTCAAAGCAACCCTAGGGGTTATAAGCCTAATCATAGCGGGCTCGTCAGCCAAGTTGAGGAATATAGCCGCCCTCTTAATAGCTCCTGTCTCCTCGAAGAACTTCCTAAAGAACAATGCCTCATCATACTTAATGCCTATAGCAGCGAAAACAACTGCAAACTCCTCACCCTCACCCCTAACAGTGGCTTGTCTAGCGATCTGGGCAGCAAGCATATTATGCGGGAGACCACCACCGCTGAATAGAGGTAGCTTCTGACCCCTCACCAAGGTGTTCATGCCGTCTATAGCGGATACGCCAGTCTGTATAAAGTCCTCAGGATAGGCTCTAGCTGCAGGATTTATAGGCAACCCATTAACGTCTCTACGCTCCTCCGCAATTATGTTGGGGCCGCCATCAATAGGTCTGCCAAGCCCATCGAATATCCTGCCAAGCATGGCCTCTGAAACAGGGATCTCCATAGTTTTACCCATAAACCTAACCTTAGTGCCTCTCGGCGTAATACCAGTTGTACCCTCAAACACCTGAACCACAGCATACCCCATACCAACCTCCAGAACCCTGCCAAGCCTCTTGTCTCCCGAAGCGGTCTCAACCTCAACAATCTCATCAAAGGCAACGTCAGAGACCTTCTCTATAAGAAGTAGAGGTCCCCTTATCTCCCTAATAGTTTCATACTCCCTAAAGTATTGAGCCGCCATCTCGGACACCTCACTTAGCTAGAGACTCAAGCTTCTCAACAAGCCTGGATTCAAGCTCATCAAACTTAGATAAATCATCGTTGGATATTGTGAATCTCGATTTAATAATATCGGTCAACACATCATCCACGGTCTCCCTAATCGCCTTAACCGTTACCCCAGACTCAACTAGCTTTCTAGCTATAGTGTTGAATCTGAGTATGATTTTCATCATCCTAACCTGCTTCTGTGGGGATGTGAACGCATCGATCCTGTCATATGCGTTCTGCTTCAGGAAGCCTTCCCTAATTATTCTGGCAACCTCAAGAGTTAATTTGTCGGGCTCCGAGAGGTTTTCGGCACCGATCAATCTAACGATCTCCTTAAGCTCGTTCTCCCTAAGCAGTATATTATGGATCTCGTCCCTAAGAGACCTCCACTCCTTATCAACATTCTCAGCCCACCAACTACTAACCAGATCAACATAGGCAGAGTAGCTAGTAATCCAATTAATAGCAGGATAATGCCTCGAATAGGCTAAAGAAGCATCCAAAGCCCAAAACACCCTAATATATCTCCTTGTATGCGTAGTAACAGGCTCAGTGAAATCACCTCCAGGAGGCGAAACAGCTCCAACAACAGTAACCGAGCCTATCCTCTCAGGCGAACCCTCAACAACCACTCTCCCAGCCCTTTCATAGAACTCAGCAAGCCTGCTTTGGAGATAGCTTGGATAGCCCTCCTCAGCAGGCATCTCCTCAAGCCTACCTGAGATCTCTCTAAGAGCCTCCGCCCATCTACTAGTCGAGTCGGCGACAAGCAAGACATCATAGCCCATATCCCTATAGTACTCAGCAATAGTTATACCAACATAGATACTGGCCTCTCTAGCGGATACGGGCATATTGCTGGTGTTAGCTATAAGTATAGTCCTCTCCATCATAGGCCTACCAGTCCATGGGTCCTTATATGTCGGAAACTTCTCAAGAACCTCAGTCATCTCATTGCCACGCTCACCACAGCCAATATATATAACAACCCTAGCATCGCTCCACATAGCAAGGCTATGCAGGGTAACAGTCTTACCTGTACCAAACGCGCCAGGTATAGCACCAGTTCCGCCCTTAGCCATTGGGAATAGCGTATCAATAATTCTCATACCCGTTATCAGAGGCAGCTGGGGCTCGAGCTTTTCCCTGAATGGTCTAGATCTTCTAACAGGCCACCTATGCATCATCTTAACAGCCTTCTTATCACCCTCAAACTCAACGAAGGCTATAGGGTCATCAACCGTGTAGTCACCTTCACCAACAGCATCAACAACACGCCCCCTAACATTCGGCGGAACCATGATTTGGTGTTTAATTAGCGGGGTCTCCTCAACAACACCAATAACATCTCCAGGCCCTACCTTCTCCCCCTTCTTAAGCTTCTCCGAAGGCTTAAACGTATACTTAACATCCCTAGGAACAGCCTCAAGCTTAACACCTCTAACAACAAACACTGACTTGGTGACATCTAAGATCCTGGTTAGAGGCCTCTGAATACCATCAAAAATCTGGCCAACAAGCCCTGGGCCAAGCTCCACAGATAATGGATCACCCGTACCATATGCAGGCTCACCAGGCCTAATGCCGGATGTCGACTCATAAACCTGAACATAAGCCCTATTGCCTTCTATCCTAACAACCTCTCCAATAAGCCTCTGCTCACCTACCTCAACAACCTCATACATCTGCGGTGAAGGAAGATCATCAACAACAACCAAACTACCACTTATCCTAGTGACCCTACCCTTCCTCTCCAAACACATCACCCAAACAGATTTCTAGATATAACAACCTTCAAATCATACTCCATTGAGGAAAACACCTCATCCAACTTATAGTTAAACTTGATCAAACCATCAGGAGTATAAGCTATAAAACCAATAATCCCATCACCCCCCTCCACTTTCCTCAATTCAATTCTATCCTCGTGATCCTTAAAATACTCCCTAACCAAACCCCTAATAATCTCAACAGTCCTGCCATCAGCCTCAACAATGAAAGAGCCATCGAGACTTCTAACAACAGTCTCCAATGTAGCCCTTAGATATGATCTATACCTATTCTCGTCTCCAGCAAGCTCATTATAGATCCTTTCCCTAACCCTCTCAAAAACCTTATTAATCAGCTCCTCCTTAACCTTATCCCTGTAGTTCTTGATCTCAACCTCAACCTTAGATCTAACACTCTCAACCCTAAGCCTAGAATTCCTAACCGCCTCCTCAATCCTGCTCCTTAGCTCACGATCCTTAGACTCGAACGCCCTATTTATAATTCCAGCTCCGTCAGACCTTATATTCTCGATCTCCTTCATAAGAGCATCTAGAAACTCCTTCTCAGCGCTCTCAAGCAGTTTTCTAGGATCACCTATAACCTCCAAGGATCTATCAGAGGACACGGAGATCACCCAACACCTAAGGCCTTCTTAAGAAGCTCACCAACATCAATAGGCTCAATACTGCTCCATCTACTCGGTATGGTAGCTATAACAGGCCACCTCTGGGTGCGGGAAATCCTCTCTATAATATCTGAAACATCATCAGCAATATCCTTGGTAACTAAAACAACACCAACGTCAGGAGATCTAGCAAGGGAACTAAGAAGCTCTCGGGCTTTCTCCGCGGATTCAGCAACAAACCCCTCTATACCAACCAAGCCGAAGGCATTAACGGTGTATCTATCACCTATAATAACTACCTTGCTTTTCTTCATAAGCTAAAACCAATCACAATTAAGCATTAAAAGTTTAATAAACCTTAATTTTCTCTACTATGCGGATAATCATTTAGGAGCGAGGTAGATAGCTAATGTCCCTTATGCCCGAAAAAATGGTTAAGATATCTATTTTAACCCACAAAAAGAATATAGACCCCACCGTAAGAGCCATAGCTAGGACAGGCGTGTTCCACCTATCATCTAAGCCCGGAGAAGGAAGCCTAAGCCAGACAGCGAGAAGACTTCTGCTCAATGTAGGCGAGCAGATAAGCAGAATAGAGCAATTTACCCAGATAGCCGGTGTAGACCCCGACAAGATAGGGGGCTCAGACTCGACACTAACCTTTAAGACATGGGTAGAAGCCACAGAGAAACTGCTGGATATGAGCAGGAAATTAACGGCTGGATTCGAAGATCTATTAACAAGCTATAGGGAGCTAGAAGAAGAGAAGAGTATGCTGCAGCAGCTATACACCGATCTCGAGCTGTTGCGAGATCTCGATACAGATCTAGAGCCGTTAACCAAAGGTAGAATAGTTAGAGCGGTTATAGCCACAGGTCCTCTAGATCGTATGCAGAGATTCATCAAAGAAGCAAAAAGAAAGGCAGAAGATAAAATAATAGTGATTGAAACAAGAAGCGAAGATAGAGCAGTAGCTATACTCCTGATACTATCAAAACACCTATCCGAAGTAGAGGAACTGGCCAAACAGGAAAGACTGAAGATAGTGACGATCCCAGAGACCATGCCGAAAAACCCAAAGAAACTGATAGAAACCCTCACAGAGAGAATAAATAACATAAATAAACGTCTAGAGAGGCTGAGAGAGGAAGCCAGAAAAGCCGTCGAGCCGATAGCAGATGATCTAGCAAAAACATATAGAGGTCTTGAAGCATCTAGAAGCGCACTAACCATACTATCGAAGGCAAGAGAATACGGCAACTACTACGTGATAGAGGGCTTCGTACCCAAAAGCGTGAAAGAGGACTTCAAGAAATACATTATCGATGAAGTAGGCGATAACGTAGTTGTTGAATTTAAAGAGATCAAGCGCCTCCACCTAGATGAGGATGAAACACCACCATCAAAATATAGGATATCTAGAATGGTTGAGCCCTTCAGAATGATCCCAGAGCTATACGGCCCACCCAAATACAACGAGATTATACCAGTATACATGGCAGCAATACTCTTTCCCATTATATTCGGGCTGATGTTCCCAGATCTAGGGCACGCACTAGTCCTTCTAGCGGCAGGACTAATCCTCTGGAAGAAATTCGGCAAAAACAACATCAACTATAGAAACCTAGGAATGATGGTTACCTATTTAGCCATAGCGGCAAGCGTCGCCGGAATTCTCGCAGGAGAATTTTTTGGGCCAGGCACGCCTGTATCGTGCTATCTAGAGGACTTCTACAAGAACACACTAAATCTAGATTACGCACCACTAGCCCTACCTATCTACAGCAAGCTTGCTGCATGCCCCTACGAAGCGAAAGAAGGCAAAGGCGATATAGTGGGTGAAGCCTTAATGAGCTATATATTCCTCTCGATCAGGATAGGCGTAGTAACCCTAGTTCTAAGCGTTATCCTAGGGATAATAAACTCGATAATCGAGAGAGACGCTGAAAAGATCATTATACATGACACACCGAAATTCCTATTATTCTTCTCAGTAGCCCTGCCAGCACTCGCCTATGGCGAGATAGAGATGGTAGGTGCAACATACATGTATATGGCTCTTGGGATAGGGGACCCCGACACAATACAGATTGCCTCGAGAACCATGCTATTTATAGGACTACTATGGCTACTGTTGGGGGAATTCTCGTATGAATCGATAAAGCACGGGCTAAGGGAGGGGATAAGGAGGCTAAGCAACGGATTCCTAGAGGTGTTTGATTCAGTCCTACTTCTAATAGGGAATACAGCGAGCTATATAAGAATTATGGGGATAGCGCTTGCCCACATAGCTGTGGTGGTAGCCTTCTACGAGCCCGTAGCGGGATCATTATATAACGCACCGATACAGGCGGCTTTAGGATCCTGGATAATATATGCTCTAGGCAACCTACTTGATATAGGATTCGAATCTATAGTAGCGTTTGCACACACACTCAGGCTTCACCTATATGAGATGTTCAGCAAATTCTATAGAGGAGAGGGCATACTTTACACACCGATCAAGACACCATATATAGACACCATAACGATAAAGTAGCCGGGACAGCCTAATGAACGTCTATACAGCAGAGACAACAATACATACATCAAGAAGAAGAGAAATAATCAATATAAGCGACATACTACAGCAACATGTAGCCAAATCAAAAATAAGGAACGGTATAGCTCTTCTATTCCTGCCCCACGCAACAGCAGCGCTGGTAGCTAATGAGGATGAGCCACTTATAAGGAAGGACTATCTAAACATGCTCGATAAGCTCGCGCCAGAAAATCAAAGGTACGAGCATAATAGAATCGATAACAATGCCGACTCACATATCCTATCCCTGATCTTAAAGCAGTTCTATATATTTCCAATAGTAAATGGCGAAGTCGTGAAGGGTACCTGGCAAGATCCAATGCTACTGGAACTCGACGGGCCCAGAGCAAGGAGGCTGGTGATAGTTATTATGGGTGAATGATCTAGGGCTTAACTAAATGGCGAATGAGATCATTTTCTTTACAAGATCGCTACTTAGCAAACCTATTTTAGAACCTATAATAGCTATAATATCTTCCACATCAAGCCTCCTCAACGTTGTGCTGGCCCATATAGCCGCAGGATCAAACGGGTAAGAAGATAAAGTATTGATACAAGCATCACGCAACCTCTTTCTGTTCCAACCCCTTATACTGGCCAACACTATACCTAGATCCCTATCACCTGCAGCTGCTGGATACAGCTTCTTCAATACAGCAATAATCCTTTCATCATCTGTATAGCTAGTTAAATCCTCGAAAACCTCTCTATCTATAGAGCATGAATACCTCCACACCTCAATATCCTTCAATGGATCAGAAGCACCATCATATACGCTCCTTATAATCATGTTAACTATAAGCTGATCAAGCTCCAAGCAGGCAAGATGAGCAACCGAATAGTAGTAGCCCACAGCCTCAGATATATAGGATATAAACAGCAAGTCCATAGCATAGTCTATAGATCTCCTGGGATCCTTCAGATACCTGTTAAAGAAATTATATAGCTCACCCACCCTACCATACCCAGCCGCATCAAGAAACTCCAAACCCCTAGCAAAGCTTCTATCCTCATACACAACGTTATATAACCCAGACACAACAGGGGACCTTATACTCGAGAGGTATTCAGGAGGATCTAAACCCAACAAAGCATACTTAAGCAAGCTAGAAACGATCTTAGACTCAACAACAGCTAGAGAAACACTATATACATCGCTAAATTTTAGATGGGGACCCAACCTAAGCTTATAGAGGTCCTCATACACACCAGCCCACAGCCCAGTCTCCAACTGAAGCTGATCCCTAACATCGACGTTCTTAATATAGCCATAGTAGGCAGTCTCCTTCAAGTAATCAATAGCCCTGTCAACATTCTCTGCAGACACCATATCCGCCACAACCTGATCACTAAGCCTAACACTAGCAACCAAACGCGCCCTAACTGCTAGATACCCAAGCTCCCAAGAGATCATATCTACACAACCCTACTAAACTATGATACACCAAACCTTCTCCAGAACTCCTTAACAGCCTCCTCCACAGCCTGATCAAACCTCTCGCTAGCCAAACTCTCCAGCTCGCTACCGATCTCCCTTAAAGCCCTATCCTTATCCTCCTCGATCCTCTTTACCGTTTCTTCAGTTTCCTTGTTTAAATTCTCGATCAGCTCATTAATCTTTGCCTCAAGATCCGAAACATACCTATCGGCAAGCTCCTCAGCATAGCTCATTAATTTACTATAGCTCGAGGATACATCCTTAATAATATCCTGCAACCCCCTCTCGAAATCGCTAAAAACCTTAATAAGATAGCCAACCCTACCCTTAGCCTCCAATCACGGCACCAGAAATATATCGATAACTACATTCTTAAACGTTTCCTAGCGAAAACAATATAGCCAGTATGCCCAACCATTCTCGTTGAAGGCCTAATAGCGTTCTCCCTAACATCGTAGCCACGCTCCAAAAGCTCAACAACCCTAACATCACCCCAGCCACCATGATCCCAGAGAAACCTAACCAACCTATCAACCTGGTTTACCGTAGGTATAAAGAAGCCCGCAACAGAAGCAGGCTTAAGAGCCTCATATACAGGATCCACAACCCTCCAGGGATCACCTATATCAACGAAAGCAGCATCAAGATCCCTCTCATCAACACCCTCGGCGGCATCCCTATTCTTGATCACAACATACTCAAGCAACCCCAGCAACTCTAGATTTCTAGAAGCAACAGAAACCATATCGTCCCTAACCTCATAGCTATACACCCTACCCCCAGGCATAACCGCATTGGCTAGATAGCTCGCCATAGCTCCAGAACCAACCCCAACCTCAAGGACCCTCATACCAGACCTCAGGCCCAGATTAACCACTATATACGCCGCGTCCTTAGGATAAATAATCTGGGACCTCCTAGTAAAAACCCTATCGATAAAATCGATCAGTGTAGGCCTATATATATAGGCCTCAGCACCAGAACTAAACCTAATCCTTGAACCATACTCAAGACCTATAATTTCATCGAAATCGATATAGCCTCTATCACAAACAAACCTTCCCCCCTTCCTAACCCTAACTACCCATCTCTTCCTAGAGTCCATAGCTATAAGAACCCATGAGCCATCCACAACTAGATTACTGCTGTTATCCACACCCATAGAGGCTCAGACCTGGTGTCTCTCTTCATTCCATACATAGTCAGTAATACCAGCCCTCCTCACAGCCCTCCAACTTGAAGCCCGCTAACTGAAGACGCCGACACGCTAAAAAAGCTGTTTCACGCAACCCGTATGTAGAGGCCCAAAGATACATACAGCTAGCTTGAACCTCCAGCAGTGGCAGGGAGGTATATCGATAGCCTCCTGCTTTTATCGTAAAGCCTGATAACCCCCTCAGACTCGAGCATCCTCAAGATGCTTTTTGCTGCGGTTAGAGTTATATCGAATCTGGAGGCTATGACATATGGTGTTATAACGTCTATATTCGAGATCTCGTTTTTAACTCTTCTATATGTTGACTGATCGATCTTGACGCTCGTAGCAGAAGCCACAGACCCTCTAGAAGACTCCCTACCCTTTCTAGCCTTGCGCTCAGACCTAGACTCCTCACCCATTAGTCTCTTCTGCCTCTTCTCAATAGACGATAGAGGCTTCTTACCCTTGGTGCCCATGGAGCCAACACACCTAATTATAAGAAGATAAGCCCTATAATTAATTTATACCTATCAACAACACTAATCTTAAGGTAAAGCAATTATGGGGGCAAAACATAAAGATCCATGTGTGATCCATAGATGATTTCAGGAAGAGCCGCAGTAATTATATTAGCCGTAGGACTAGCACTGTATATACTATATATAACGCTATTTATCGGGATCGAAAAACTAGCCAAAATACTGGGAAACATACAGATACCACTGGCAATACTATCTGCAGTATTCATGGTGGCCGCAATAGTACTGCATGGGTTGTCATGGCACATGATCATAAGATCATCAGAAAACAACAGTCAAAACAGATCAAGCATGAAGAGCACGATATCGATAATGAATATAGCGCTACTGGCATCCTATATAATACCTATAGGAGCCATAACCGAGATAGCTAGAGCCTTACTGGCATCGAGAATACTCCTAAAGCAGCTAGCCGAAATAACGGCGAGCATAATGATCCACAGAATATTCATAACATCCGTACCGTTCCTAGCACTATCACTCCTAACGCTACTCAGGGGAGGAACCAAATACATAAGGATGGATGCGGTAAATATCCTGATAGTATTCTATATAGTGCTGATCCTCATACCAAACATGCTACTTGTGCTGGCATTCACATCGAGAGCTATAGATAGATTGATAGCTAGGTTCCGAAAATACCTAAGCTATATAGTAGGGCAAGACATAACCAGATTCAGCGACCTATATAAAGCATCCCTCAAGAACGCTATAACAAGCCCCTATGGAGTAGCTGGATTCATTATAGCTATAGTTGAATGGGTGTTCCTATCCCTAGTAATGTTCACCATAATAGCATCGTTCAAAACAATCAATATAGAGCTAACAGACGCTCTATATATAGCTCTAATCATACAAATGCTATGGTGGATCCTGCCTCTATCGTTTTCAGGATCTCTCGGAGTACTCGATCTAATAGCAACAATGGTATACCAAACACTAGGGCTAGAGGGAGAATTGTCAGCAGCGCTCGTACTCATATATAGAATAATACTGCTGTCATCACTACTGCTCCTAATGTACCCATCGCTAAAGATAATAGGAATGAATCTAGAAGCGTTCAAAGACATATATAGGGAAACAAAAGAGGGCTACAGCGGTAAATAGCTCTACACACAAACCCTAGTATGTCCGCGCCAGCCTCATGAAAGTTACGGCATCCCTGCCGCATATAGGGCATTTAAGACCCTCAAGATCCGTAACCTCCAGAGGGGTCCCCAACGTCTTACCGCCACTAGCATCACTCATCCTAAAGGCACATGAATCAGAGCCGCACCAGGGGACCTCAACAATACCGGCTTTCTCCTCGATATGCCTCTTCGCCTCATCAAGTGTGGAGACCCTATAGATCCTAGACCTAAACCCTCTCCAAGCAGACTCCTTGAGGCGCTTGTCTATATCAGCCAGAACATCCTGTAGCGTGGATACCAGATCCTCAAGCTTAACAGTAGATCTCTTAAAGAGATCCCTCCTAAAAACAGTAACGCTACCCTCCCTAAACTCCCTAGGCCCAACCTCAAGCCTCACAGGGACCCCCTTAATCTCGTAGTCATAGAACTTCTCTGCAGGACGCTTCTCTCTGTCAAGATCGATCTCCACCCTAAAACCAGACTCCCTAGAAACCCTCTCATAGACATTTTCAGCATATCTCCAAACCCTCTCAGTTTCATCCTCATCGGAGCTTGGAATAGGAACAACAATAACCTGTATAGGGGCGTATCTAGGAGGAAGAACCAAACCCCTATCGTCACCATGTATAGCTATAAGGGAGGCGATAACCCTGTCCGAAACACCATAGCTGGTCTGCCAACCAAAATCCACAGACTCATCCTTCCTATAGATCTTCACCTCGAAAGCACGGGTAAATGTCTGGCCTAGATGATGCACAGTACCTATCTGAAGAGCCCTGCCATCAGGCATAAGGGTGTCGAACGCTACAGTATATAGAGCCCCAGGAAACTTATCCCACTCAGGCCTCTTGGAGACTATATATGGTATCCCCAAATCATCGAAAAACCTGCTATATACATCTACAGCCTCAGAAACCTGCCTGTCGGCATCCTCGAACGACTCGTGGAGTGTGTGGGCCTCCTTAAATGTAGTTACCTCCCTAAGCCTGATCATAGGCCTGGTAGCCTTGGTCTCATACCTAAAGATGCTCACCACCTGATAGAGCTTCTTAGGCAACTGCCTATAGCTCTGATACCAGAGCTTCTCCATATAGGTTATAGCAACCTCGCTCGTGGGCCTCAAAGCAAGCTTAACATCAAGCTCCTCCAAACCGCCGTGGGTAACCCAGTAGACCTCATCCTCGAAACCCTTGACATGCTCTGCTTCCTTAGCCAGAAGATCCTCGGTGACTAGGAGAGGAAACAAAACCTCCTCATGCCCAGTAGAGTTCAGAAGCTCCCTTAATCTAGCGAGAACAAGCTCCCTAATCTTGAATCCATAGGGCCTCCATATACCCATACCCTTAATAGGGTACCTGCCATAATCATAGACCTCAGCAGCATCTATAACCCAGTCGAACCACCTACCGAAACCCTCCCCATGCTTCGACGGAGACTTCTCAGACACCTATACACACCCCAGCAATCACCATGCTATCAATAGGAGTTAAATGATAAGAGATAATTAAAGATTAAATAGCCCGATAACATAAAGCGATGTAAGATGAATAGGCTACCCCACACGCTACTAGCCATAGGTCTGTCATTCTACATACTAGAACCCGAAATAGAGCTCTTCCCCTACATACTGATCGCATCAGCCCTAGGAGGCATGATCCCAGACCTGGACAGGAGATACAGACATAGAAAACTTCTACACAACATACCGGTATGGATAGCCGTAACCACAGCCCTACTGATACTAACCCAACAACCCTACATCTACGTGGAGCCCCAAACAGCATTAGCTATGGTTAAAGGCTTCATGATCGGGGTCTCATCCCACCTATTTGTAGACGCATTAACAATCAGAGGGATAGCACCCCTCTACCCACTATCAAGCAAGTATGTATCCCTGCTAAAAATAAGATCAAGCAACCAGACATTCAATATGGCCGGAACAATTATTGGTGTTGCTCTATTCGTCTCGTGGATATATAGGAGCGTAGCCTAGCGTTTCTCCACCCACATAGAGATGGAGACGGGTTAGAACTAATCAAAAAACCGTGGGTAGGATTTAAAGCCCTTGATGTGGATTAACTAGCTACATTAACTCCTTATGGAGCTTTATCGAGATAGTACCAAGGACTCTCTCATCGTGCTTTACCCCCTCACTACACTGCGGATCACTGGATACATACTAAATAAAGCAGGCAAGACTAGTTAAACGCATCACTAAATCGTCTATAATCAGCCTACAAGATCGGCAACATCAATAATACATCTCCTATCAACACGATCACCATCAAAAACAACTCCCTCAAGCCTAAGGAGCATGCGCTTGAATTCGGGACCCCCAAAGCTGTACCCACCAAGAGAGCCATCACCCCTAACAACCCTGTGGCAGGGGATAATGATAGGCAGGCTATTTTGGGCTAGAGCCAAACCCACCAATCTTGGGGATATACCAAGAAGCCTGGCTATGGAACCGTATGTTGTTACGTAGCCCATTGGGATAAGCTGGATCAAGATATATATAAGCTCCTTCAACATGTCCCAGCTAGAGCCACCCAACTAAACCACCATAGGGGAATGGTTCAGAACCCCTAGGCTTCCCTTCAATCCCACAGAAAGCCCACAGACGTATGGAGCATGTGCCAGGGCACAGAGATTGTGAGACAATCATCCAGACGCTTTGATGCGTAAAGTGTAGAGGCAAACCATACATATCCGTGGGACCCCACCGCTTCCTATGGAACATACTATCTCCAATACAAAAATATAAAAACATTGAGATATACAGAATGGATTAAAATACTAGAATAACAGGATTCTATAGCTTATGTTCTAAATTATACAAACTAGATATAGCGTAAATAAAACTAGAATTTCCATATGAAGCCAAGGGGTCCCTGGGACGAGAGATAATAGAGAAAGGACCGGGATATATAGGTGATGCATACATGATTTATTGAGGTCCCCCGCTAATCAACAGAGATAGA
>WANO01000075.1 GCA_015521765.1 Desulfurococcales archaeon | reverse complement strand
GGTGATAAGGGATCTTGAGGAGGGAAAGATACCGATTGAGAAGCTGGTTATATGGAAAACCATAACTAAACCCCTGGACGAGTACGAGGCTGCAGCCCCACATGTTAGGGCTGCGAAGATCCTTCTTTCTAAAGGTGGGAGGATATCGATCGGGGATAAGGTAGGGTATGTGATCACCAGGGGGTCAGGGAGAATAAGCGACAGGGCCTACCCCTACATGTTTGTCTCGCCGAAAGACATCGACACATCCTACTATATAGATCACCAGATAGTCCCGGCAACACTCAGAATACTCTCCTACTTCGGAGTTTCTGACCGAAGCCTCAAGGCCGCGGCGAAGGCTAGAAAAACGCTATTCGACTTTAGGTAGGTTCCTCATCAAGACATAGATTTTAGGAGCGTTATGTAAAAATATCACGTTGCTCAATAGCAGTAATCCAGAGATGGGTGCCATGATGATACCTAGATTCAGGGACCCCATAGAGTTTTCGGAGACCCTTTCATGGATTCTTGCGATCGCCGTGCTCATGGCGGTTTTCAGAGGCTACCTAGAGATAGTGGATTTCATAGAGCTGGGGGTGCTACCAGTATATACTATAGCCATCCTGCTCGCATTCATCCTGCATGAGGCAGCCCACAAATACGTGGCCATAAGCAGGGGGTGCTCAGCCAGATTCACAATATCCACATTCGGCTTCCTATTCACCTCGGTTTTCGGGTTTATAGCCTCCATCCTAGCTTTCTTCGGGAGAGCCCTCCCATTCATTGTTGCCGCTCCAGGGTATGTTAGTATAAGGTGCTTCCTGTGGGGTGAGAGAACGATATTTGGGGGGACCCCCAGCGAGGGGGTTATAGCCTTGTCTGGCCCCGCAGTAAATATCCTGCTGGCTATAGCCGGATCTATAGCGCTAGCCCTACCCCTCCCGGGATATGATGCCGTTAGATTCTTCTCAGCACTCAAGCACGTTAATTCTGTTCTCGCTCTATTCAATCTCCTACCCATACCACCCCTAGACGGCTCCAAGGTTATTAGATGGAACCCCTTCATCTATATATTGGCCATAATAACCGCTTTAATAATATGGATAATATAGAACCTCTATTGGGGGAGCCCCTATGGATTTGGAGCGGAAGCTATATATAGCCAGCAGGGGGGCGGAGGAAATCATAACGGAGAGCGAGTTGAGGGACCTCCTAGAGACCGGCGGTGGCAAGGGCTATATAGGTGTTGAGCCCTCCGGGCTTTTCCATATTGGATGGCTCATATGGGCCTTCAAGTTTAAGGATCTTATCGATGTGGGCTTCAAGATGAATCTTCTCCTAGCGACGTGGCATGCATGGATAAACGATAAGCTGGGTGGAGATATAGAGCTGATAAGAAGGGCTGGAGACCATATAGTGGATGTGCTTGAGGCCATAGGGATAGATAGAGCCAGCTATAGCAGGGTTCTAGCTGAAGACCTGGTTAGGGACATGGAGTACTGGGAGATCCTTATTAGATCCGCCAAAGAGGTTAGCCTAGCCAGAGTTAGAAGGGCACTAACCATCATGGGTAGAAAGGCGGACGAGTCCGAGTCCGACTTCTCGAAGCTGATCTATCCCCTCATGCAGGTTACAGACATATTCTACATGGACCTCGATATAGCCCTGGGAGGAACCGATCAGAGAAAAGCCCACATGCTTGCGAGGGATATAGCGGAGAAGACAGGCAGAAAGAAAATTGTAGCCGTTCACACACCCCTGCTACCCTCCCTCCAGGGGGCGGGCAGGATGGAGCTTGGGAAAGGTGAGATAGACGAGATATATGCCGAGATAAAAATGAGCAAGTCTAAGCCGGAGACAGCGGTATTCGTCTACGATGACCCCGGGGAGATTAGGGCTAAGATACTTAAGGCATACTGCCCGCCAAGAGAGGTCGAGGGGAATCCAGTGCTCATGATCGCTAGAGACATAATATTCAGGGTTAGAGACACGCTAGAGATTAAGAGGAAGCCGGAGTACGGCGGGGATGTGGTTTTCGAGAGCTATGGAGAGTTGGAGAAGAGCTATAGGGAGGGCAAGCTTCACCCCCTAGACCTCAAGAACGCTGTGGTGGAAGAGCTTATATCTATCCTGGAGCCCGTAAGGAGATACTTCAGCACCAATAAGGGGGCTAGAGAAACCCTAGAGGCTATAAAGAGGGCTAGGATCACGAGGTAGCCCTACCTAGTGACTATATGAACCTCACCGCCGTATATAACCACCGTATCTTCGGCCTGCGATACCGGAGAGCCCGAAACCTCCGTGAGGACAGGGTATCCTCTAAGAAACTTTCTTCTGTAGAGGCTATCCAATATCTTTCCGGCATCCCTGAACCTGTTGCTGAGCCACCTCTCACAGAATGGGAGGGTCTTGTACTCGCTGATTATGTGCTTCACCACCTCGATCTCGCTGGATCTTAACCCCTTCAGCTTCCCGGATTTAAGGGCGTAGATAGTTACCGTTTTATCTTCGCTAACCATTCCAGCTCCTGTTGTCATGAAGGGCTCTATAGCATAGATCGAGTTGTCCTTGAACCTCCATGGGGTCAAGAGATCATTGTAGTTCGGCACAGACTCGCCTGCGTGGAGATTATACCTGTCTATCCTATGTCCACTCAGATTCCTTATGGGCTTAACCTCATACTTCCTAGCGACCTGCTGAACAACCTTACCCACCTCCCTCAAAGCCACCCCGGGCTTAACTATGGATAGAGCCCTATCCAGGGCCTCTCTAGCCGCCTCAACCAGAACCCTGTATGTGTCGTCCAGATCTACCGTGTAGGCTGTATCAACGATCATACCATCAATATGGACACCGAAGTCTATCTTAACCAGCCCCGACTCGGGGAGAACGCTGTTATCACTCACCGTGGGGGTGTAGTGCGCGGCTGTGCTACCTATAGATATATTAACCGGGAACGCTGGGGACCCCCCAAGATCTCTTATTCTAGCCTCTATCGCCTCAGCAATATCCCTTACCCTGGCCCCGGGCTTCGCTATCTTACCTAGCTCCCTCTTAATCCTTCTAGCTATATCCCCCGCTGCTAGAAGCCTTCTGAAGTCCTCTTCGCTAAGCATTGAATACTATCCCTGCCTAGACCTCAACGATATCATTTATAGTTAATATATGTATATCCTCGGGCTTCTTCGATATGGAGCCGAGCCTAACCCCAACTAGGAGCTGAACCCTCTTATCCCTGGCCAGATCAACCAGCCTCTGAGTTACTATACCGTCAAACACCACAGCAAAAATCTTCCCAGGATCGTACTGCGAGAGCCTATCATAGAGGTCCCTAACGCTAACCTTCTCAACACGGTTCCAGGAATGATCATAGAACACACCAGTCAACGTGCCAATAATGGTTTTCGCATCCTCAACAACAGTGTTGGGGACCTCGTACGCCTCAACAGCCTTTACAGCTTCAACAGGCTTCACCTCAGCTGTTGAAGAGGCCTTCTCCTCGGCAGCTTCAGCCTTCTTCTCGGCAACCTCCTCCTTAGGCTCCTCAAGAACTATCTCCGTAATCTCTGCCTCGCCTCTTCTAGCCTCCTTACTTATCGACTTCAGATAATCAACCAGTGGGACAGCATTCTTTAAGGCCTTTTCGATTTCTTTACCGCTTAACTCCTCAACCTCCCTGCCTGGAGGGGCCTTAGCGACCATATCTACCTTGATGGCGTTTATTAGTGTTCTAAGAATCATGTCCCCTACACGGTCCCCGTCTACAAACGCTATAACCCTCTTGTTTTTGGCGAGCTTAACGATTGATTCGGGTACCTTCTCCTGCGCTCCCCCTAGAGCGATCACGTTCCTATAGCCGTACCTCAGCAGGTTTATAACGTCGGCCCTGCCCTCAACAATTATTATAGTGTCCGACTTATCCACGTCGGGGCCTGCTGGAAGCCTCTCAGGGCCGTAGTGGGTTATCTCTGCTGTCTTCACTGCTGAAACTATCTGGTTTATGATCTCCTTTAGATCCGGGGACTTCTCCCTCGACCAGGTTTTGAGGAGCTCCTTAGACCTCTCAACTATCTTCTTGATCCTCTCCAGCCTGACATCGATAAAGTCCACAACCTGAATCTTGGCGTTGTAGGGGCCAACCTTATCTACGGTCTCAACCATAGCACCAATCAAAGCGGTCTCGGCCTTATCCAGGTTGGAGGGTATAAGCACGTCCCCAACAGTCTTGTTTCCGTGGTGCTTGATATCTACGTGTATTCTGCCTATCCTACCCTTCTCCTGGAGGTCCCTCAAATCGAACTCCGAGCCAAACAACCCCTCTGTCTGCCCGAAAATAGCCCCCACAATATCTGATCTATCAACAATACCATCAACCTCAATGCGAGCCTTAATAACGTACTTCATTAAACGCCACCACTACACTTTAAAATTACATATAGAACCCTTTATGGGTAACCATTAATTATGTTCCACCTCAACTATATATATCTAATATTACATAACCAACATCAGGTGAATCTTCTTGAAGCTCAGGATAGCCGATCTACATCAAGATATCTCCTTCTATCTACAGAACGCGCCGCGAAACACCCCGGGATTCGATGTAGACGCTGAGGGGAGGCATGGAGACATACCAAAGTATCGGAGGGCAGGAATCAGGCTAGTGTTCTCGGCTATTTTCCCGGCTATAGGCTCCTGGAACCCCAGGATCCAGGAGATGCTCAATAAGGGATACGGCTTCGGGTACTCGATAAAGCCCCTCCTGTATAGAGGGGGGCTGGTTAATGTTTTGGAGCATATAAAGATCTATTATAGAATGGCCAGGGCATACAGCGAGATAGAGATTGTGGATTCAGCAAGGGATTTTGAGGATCTGGAGAATAACGAGAAGATCGGGTTTCTGATAAGCTTGGAGGGTGCGGATCCGCTTGAAGATCCCGAAGATCTAGAGGTACTGGCCAGGCTAGGAGTGAAAAGCCTAACGATAACATGGAACTACGATAATAGGTACGCATCCTCATGCATGTCTAGGAGGGACTATGGTCTCACCGGGGAGGGCGAGTATCTGGTTGAGAAGGCCAACGAGCTTGGGGTGATACTTGATATATCCCATGCAGGAAGAAAAACAAGTCTGGAGGTGCTCAACATATCTAAGCTCCCGGTTATAGCCAGCCACTCAAACTATATGGGTAGGAGGAGGCACGTTAGAAATGTCGATGACGAGATCCTGGAGGGCATAAAGAGAAGCGGTGGGGTTGTCGGGTTCACTATGATAACCTCGACTATCGCTGATGATCCATCTATAGATGATCTGGTGAAGCACATCGTAGACGTTAAAGAGCGATTCGGAAGCGACATACTGGCTATCGGAACAGACTACTTCGGAATAGAAACCACACCCAAAGGACTGGAGGACGTCTCCAAGCTACCCAACCTGCTATCTAGGCTCAGGGATTCAGGATTCAGCGAAAACGACATATCTAAGCTGAGCTGGGAGAATATAGCTAGGGTTATAAGGATTCACGCATCTAGATGGTAGATCTATAGGTGCCGCGGCTCAATATGTATGGTTACAGCAACATTATCCCCGAGACTCTCCCTTAAAACACCCTCCAGCTTAGAAACTATTCTGTGGGCTCGCTCCATATCCATGTCGTGCGGAACGCTACAGACTATATCCAGAAACACCCTATCACCCACAACAGTTGTGGATATCGACTTTATCCTTATATGGGCCTTCAGCTCGGGGTCCCGCTCGATGGATTGCTGGATAAGCCTGTTGTAGTCTACCCTACCCCTCCAGGGCTCCGCATGGATTATAACCTTTCTTATACCCTTAACCTCGCTATATATTGCGCTCTCTATATCTGACACGATCTCGTGGGCTTTACCCACGCTCATCCTCGGATCTATCTCGACGTGAAGCCTAACCTCCCCACCCTTTTCGGTGGGCACATATATAATGTTGTGGACGTTGCCTACACCCCTGTATCTAGACGCTATATCCTTTATCTTCTTAACGATAGCCTCCGGCTCCTCAGGAGTAACGTTGTACACAACATCAACAGTCATATCTGGGAACATGCTTTTTAGCCTGCTCTCTATCTCGGCTATGATCTCCTTTAGAGCCTTGAGATCCAGATGCTGGCTGATCCCTAGATTGAGGTCTATAAAGATCGTTTTTCCAGACCTCCTAGCCCTAACCCTAAGAACCCTGCATCTAGGATCGCTCGAGACAATATTTTCCACAGCCTCAGCAACCATCTCTGGGGTCTGGTCCATAAGATCAGATATAGCCCTCAAACCAACCCTAACACCCGAGTAGACAAAATACAGCGATACAGCAACCGCGGACAGCGAGTCTATTAGAACTAGATTATCGCTGGAAACCAGATTGAGGAACCCGATAGAGCCCACAGCCAGAACAGTTGATCCAGATAAAACATCGCTCAAGTAATGCAGAGAGTCAGCCTCCAACGCCTTGCTCCGCTCCCTAGCCGCAACCCTTCGAAGAACAATATATCTCCATAGATTAACCGTTAGAGTTGTAGATATCAGAAGGATAACGGGCATCGAGAAGGTTACGGTTACCTCTCCAGACCTAAATAGAACTCTATCTAGAGCATTGTATAGAATAAATATGAACGCGCCTATAAGGATCATCGACTCGATAAGCCCACCAATATCCTCAGCCTTCCCATGGCCGTATCTATGCTCCCTATCTGGGGGCTTAGAAGCTATATAGACGCTGTACGTGGCGATCGCTCCAGCAAGAATATCTATACTGGTGTCGAGGAGATCCGTTAAAACCACAAGGCTACCGCTGTATATGTACGCAACTATCCTGAGGATAACTAGGAACACGCTTATGATTAGTGATCCCAGAGCCACAGAGAGCTTACTGGAGCTCCACATACAGTTCTATGTAGAGAAGAAAAACAGTAGTAATAAGCTTTAGGCCCTAAACACATCAACAATACAACACAGCTGTATAGCTCGGGTTGCTAAACACCGAAATACCGATACAGCTTTAACCACAGCCAAAGCGTTGAGCCCCTATTAAGGCCAACACCCTAATGAAGGATAGCCCGTCGCATTATTGGAGTGGTACCTCCGTATTACTTTAATCGCTATGTATTGAGCTGTAGATTTGGTTATAACTATTTTAAAAATAGTATATTGATTAGGTTAGATAGTCTTGGTATCTATCGAGGTCCTCCAGAGCTTCGACTCGATAAAGAGGGATATAGAGAGGATCGTAGGGATATACGATCGCATAGAGATAGAAGAGGACCTCGAATGGAACGTGGTTGAGGAGGGTAGAGATGCAAGCAGAATATCGCCGGTTATAGCTACAGACTCCTCGTTTATAGGTAAGCATCTTAGAATAGCCTACATCTACCTGATACAGGCTACAGCACTCACATATTTCTACAACGGTGAGGAGGGGCTGAAGATTGATTGGGGGATGTCGGTCATTAAGGTCGAGTCTAGGGTCATCGAGAACATTGGCATCCCAGAGTATATGGGTGGTTCACTGGCCGGCAATGTCGGAGATGAGTTCAGGGCTAGGGATAGGGAGATCAAGCATAGAAGAAGGATAGTTCACCACGTATCTAAGGATCTTGAGGTTGGTGCCACAATGGATGCTGTAGATAGGCTTGTTGATAGGGGTATGAAGCCTGTATTGGTGCTTATGGATGGATCCCTAAACTCCTTTCTAGCCCTCAGATTCAAGAAGAAGGATAGCCTATCGCTGAAGCTTAAGAGGAGCTGGAGCAGGAGAATAGAGATGTTGAGGAAGATCGATTCACTCGCCGAGGGCCTTGTTTTTATCTCGAAATCAACAACTCTCCAGCCCCTAGCCTACATGCTTGTGGAGAGTGGAAAGATAAAGATAGGTGGGGAAGCTGCCGTGGTCCCGGACTATATAGTTGTAGAGAGGATCCTTAAAAAGAGGTATGGAGAGGCATGGAGGGTCCCCGGGTTTCTAGACCCTATATACCCACCGAGGAACAAGGATACAGGGGACGAAATGACTATAACGTACGCGATATTCTCTAGGGGGGGTCCCGTATACCAGTTAAGCCTGCTAGGGAGACACGACAGAAAATCTCTAGAGAAAATAGTATCAATGATCAACGCTATCAGCCCATCAGGCTACCCAGAACCCCTGAGACACGCGCATGCAACATCTAAGCTTTCCCATAGTGTTCTGGATCAGCTTTTATCAACCCACAACATGCTTTTTGAATCAGGGAGGGAGGTGCTTGAGGAATGGATCTAGACAGGGTAGCGCTGGGCTACATATCTGAGTCCCCAAGACCACAGGTAAGCAGGGTTAACTCGAGCACCCCTCTACCTGTGGGGGAGTATGTATGTGCGGACTTCAGGGTTAAAAATAGATCATCAGGCGACACAGAGTCCTACACAGCTGTAGCGGTAGTCAGCAACAGTGGGTATAGAATGAGCATACAGCCCGGCACAGCTAGCTATTCGGATGAGTCTAGAATGGCTAAGCTCGGCTCCATAGATCTCCCTAAATACTCCCCAATAGACATCTATATTGTGGCCAACTTAAAGAGGAATAAAGACGGATCCTACACCGTAGAAACGCCTAGATACCCAATCCCGCCAAACACACCAATATACCCAGCCCCAAAAGAGATACTTGAACTAGTATACAGCATAGACAGCACAAAAGGCATCAAGCTAGGCCATCTAGCCGAGAGGAGGGATGTGGAGGTGTATGTGGATGTGGACAAGCTATCTAAACATCTGTTGATAGCTGGCGCGACAGGCTCCGGGAAAAGCAATACTGTAGCTATAATAGCTGATAGGTTGGCCTCGCTCGGGGCTCCAGTAGTGATCTTCGATGTCCATGGCGAATACGGTAATCTGGAAAGCATGAATAGGGATAGAGTTAGGGTGGAGCATATCGAGGCAGCTATAAATCCGCTAGATATAGAGCCTAGAATTCTAGCCTCAATGATAATTAGGGAGGCCGCGGCAACTAGACAGAGGAGAATGCTGAGGATGGCTCTCAGCAATGTAGTTAATAGAGTTTTTGAGGAGGCTAGGAGGGAGAGGAAGGATCTTAAAAAGGCTATATCAGATCTATTTAAGGAAGAAGGTAAAAAACAAAAAACAAAACCTTTAACTGATTTATCTAAGCAGGGTAGCTCAGGAAGCGAGGATGAGGGCGAGAACAAGCTTAGTGCTGAAGAGATGTTTAGGGATCTTATACTTAGGGAGCTGGATCAGGATTACATAAAGAACCTATTTGAATCCAAGAAGATTGAGAGCGTAAAGGATAAGGTTGAAGAGTTCTTTGAGTATGCACCTGTATCCCTCGACGCTAAGAGAATACGCAGCTTTATTGAGCCAGGGAAGATTGTTGTTGTAGATGTCTCTGAGATGTCTGATGATCAGAAGGCGTGGATACTGAAGCTTCTGTCTGATGATCTTCTTAACGATCTTAAAGCCAGAAAAGGAGAAGGTACACCCACAGTACTTGTTGTTGAGGAGGCCCCAGTATTTATATCTATACATGAAAACACCCCAGCCAAGGAGAGTCTCCAGAAGTTCGCTAGGGAGGGGAGAAAGTTTGGAGCTATACTAGTTATAGTTAGCCAGAGGCCTAGGGACCTCGATATAAATGTTGTGTCCCAGCTACAGAACTTTATCTTTCTGAAGATGGTTCAGAGCGAGGATGTCCAAACGATCATGAATATAGCTGACTCGCTTGAGGAGAGCCTAGCGGAAACCATACCGAGCCTACCAACAGGGAGAGCCATTGTTCTTGGTGAATGGGTGGGTAGATTCCCTGTTCTTGTCGATATAGATATGCATAAAGGTAAGAAGATGGGGACCTCCCCAGCTATATTGGAGCTGTGGAGGGCGGCGCTGGATAGGAGGATGCGTTCAACGGAGGATGTAGAGGAGCTTGATGTGCCTTGAATGTGTTTTTGTGAATACTGGTTTTTTCCTGTTGATCTGCTTTATGCCTGCTTCGTGGTGAATGGATCTTGAGATTCATCCATGTCTCAGACACCCACCTCGGGGCTGCACCGTACGGCTTGATTGATAGGGAGAGAGACATATATGAGGCCTTCAAGGAGGTTGTAGATATAGCTATAGCCCATAAAGTCGATGCCGTCCTCCATGCAGGCGATATGTTTCACGATTCAAACCCTAAAGCTGCAGCGTATCTATCGGCTTTTAAGCATTTGTCTAGACTGAGAAGCAGCGGGATCGACTTCTATGTTGTTGCCGGCAACCACGAAACTATAAAGGCTACCGGGGTTTCCCCCCTTAGAGTTCTCGAGGCTCTAGACCTAGCTAGGGTTCTTTCCGACTCCTCCACCCCTGGGAGCGTTGTTTTCGAGGATGGCTCCGGCTTGAAGGTTGAGGTAGTGGGTTTTTCCCACAGGGCCTTCGATAGGCTCTTTATAGATAGGCTTTCGGGCAGAGATGGCATTGATGCTAGGGTCGCGCTGGCCCACACAATTCTGTGTGATGCTGCATCTATAGTTATGAAGATTAGCGAGTCCAGGTGTAGGGAGGATATTTCTGGCTCTGCCTACTCGATCAATATTCCTAAGGGATACAGCTATATAGCTTTGGGGGACCTCCACAAAAACTGGGAGGGGCGTACAAGATATGGGGCGCCAGTGATATATCCGGGATCTACCGAGGCTCTAAATGTGTCGGAGTACATGGATAAGAGATATGTGTATCTGGTTGAGCTGGATAGGGGGTTTGTGGACTATAGGAGGGTTGAGCTCAGATCGCCTAGGCCCTGGATAATTATCGATGCGGAAACAGCTAGGGAGGTTATTGAGCGCCTCAACTCGGTTAGCTGGGGTGTGTTCTCTAAGGAGCCTATAGTATATATAACTGTTAAGGGTGGTTTAAGCAGGATCGATAAGGACAGGATCGTGTCTCTGCTCAATTCGCTTAGATCTGAGGGGAAGATCCTGTACTATAGGGGTCCCCTCACAGCTGGGAGAGACGTGGATAGCGGGTACCTGGCTATAGAGCCTAAAGAGGACTATACATCGGTCGATATAGAGGACGTGATCAAAAACATCTTCCCCGAGGACGCATCAAGGTATATAGTCGATATTGTCGAGGGTCTAGATGAGGACGGCATTATATCTAGGCTGGTTGAGGATAAGGGGCTTCTCGATAAGCTGTATAAGCGGTTCTCTGGGGTGAGGAGGCTGGATGATTATTAGAAGTGTTCATCTCCGAAATATTCTCTCGCATAAGGATACGTTTATAGAGTTTAAGCCTGGGTTAACAGCTATTAGGGGTCCCAATGGATCTGGTAAAAGCACAATTATAGATTCGATACTCTACTGCCTTCTTGCGGGACCCCAGCATAGGGGGGAGGAGGTCTCGAGGACTAGTAGGAGGGAGAATATGATTAGGTATGACTCGAGCTCCGGTTCTATAACCCTTGTTTTCGAGCACGGCTCAAGGGTATATGGTATTGAGAGGAGAATCTATAGGCAACACACCCCCAGCTTTGCTGAGCTATACGAGATCCTGGATGGTGGGAGGAAGAGGGTTCTAGCTAGAGAGGTTAGGAGTGTTGTTGATGCTGTATACAGGATTCTTGGTGTGAGGGACCCCAAGGCTTTAACAGCTACTATTGCATCTAGGCAGGATATGCTTGATGAGTTTCTACTTATGAGTGAAGCTCAGAGGAGGGAGAAGATCCTTGAGATCGTGGGTTTAGAGAGGCTTGAGAAGGCTAGGGAGCGTGTTGCTAGGGCTAGGGATCGGGTTAGGCTTATTATAGAGGGTCTCAGAAGGGATAAGGCTGAGGCTGACAGGCTCAGATCTAGGGTGGCGTCTATGGAGAGGGAGTACAGCGATCTATTGTCGAGGCTCGAGGATTTGAGGAGGAGGCACGAGACTAGATCTAGGGATCTGGAGAAGCTCAAGGATGCCTTGAGGAGGTATGAGGAGGCTAGAGCCGTAATAGCTGAGGTGAGGGAGCTTAGGAGGCTAGCTTCTGAGATAAGGGAGCTTGAGTCCGAGCTGAGAGGTGTTGAGGATAGACTCTCTAGGCTGTCTGTGGTATCTTCCCTTAGGGGTGATATCGAGAGGCTGATTAAGGATTACTCGAAAGCCTTGTCGTGTGAGCGGAGGGCCTCGTCTGTTGGTTCTGAGCTTTCTAGGATAAACTCCCGTTTAAGGGTGTTTATGGGTAGGGTTAGGGGTATTATTGAGGATCTGGGTCTAGATATAGATCTAGCTGCCGAAGGCGATGTGGAGAGGGTGAAGATGCTTGTTGAGTCGAAGATCTCTGAGAGGATCAATGATTTAAGGACAGAGCTCGGCAAGGTTGAGGCAACGATATCGACCCTGAGGAGCTTTATAGAGTCTAAACTTGTGTTTGATGAGTGCCCTATCTGCGGGAGGAGGCTTGGGAGGGATGAGGCTGAGCACATTATTCAGCATAATAGATCTAGGATTGAGGAGATGGAGAGAAAGCTTAGAGCCATCAGGTCCGAGCTTTCCAGATCTGAGCAGTATCTATCTATAGTTAGAGGGTTCAGTGTTGAGAGGTATATAGATGCTCTGGATAGGCTCAGGAAAGAGGTTGATGAATCAAGATCCTGTGTCGAGGATTATCTCTCGCTGTGCAGGGGGCTTCTAGATAGATTGGATAGCTCGCTTATCGGTGGGGGTATCGATCTAGATGGTGTAGGTGGTATAGATTCAGTCAGTCTCTGCCCAGTTAGTGCTTTCGAGGGTCTTTTAAGGGAGCTTGATAGGCTTCTGGAGAGAAAGGGGTTTATTGTTGGTAGGCTTGATACTCTTAAGAGATCGTTCAACGAGTCGAGGTTGAGAGAGCTCGAGGAGTCTCTGAGGTCCCTCATAGGCGATGTAGATATAGACTCTTTCGAGCAGAGGTATAAGGCTCTATTGAGCGAGATAGACGGCGTGGAGCTTGAGGTTAGGAGGCTTGAATCCGATATAGGCAGGTTGGAGGGGGAGATTGATAGGGTTAGGGCCCAAATTGATGAGATGAAGAGGGATCTTGAGCGGTACCTCGATAGGGCTTCTAAGATGCCTCTGTATGAAAAAGCCTATGTAGTCCTGGAGAGGCTTGCTGATAGGGTTCTCGGCAAGGATGGGTTGATTGCTAGGGAGCTTATATCGAAGCTTGTCTCCAACCTGAACGATGCGGTTAACTCTATCCTCTATAGGCTTGGAAGGGATTTCAGGGTGGCTATAGACGAGGATTTCCACCTATCTATAGTTATTGGGGGCGCATCATACGATCTGAGGAACCTCAGCGGTGGTGAGAAGACTATCCTGGCTATAGCGCTTAGGCTTGCCTTGGCTAGGGTGGTGATGGGTAGGGTTCCCAGCATACTTATCCTTGATGAGCCTACACAGAATCTAGATGAGGAGAATAAGAGGATGATATTTAACGCTATAAAGGAGGTTTCGGGGAGGCTTGATCAGGTTATCGTGGTTACCCACGACGAGGAGGTTGAGGATATAGCTGACCATGTGCTCTACGTATACAAGGTTGGGGATCAGAGTAGGGTGGAGTATGTTAGGTAGCGCACACAGCGTTATAGAGGGGGCCTACTTTTTATCTTTCGATACAGCCTCCTCAGGGGGTTTCTGCGGCTGCATCATTCTCTTTATTTCCTGAATCCTTAAAGCTATAGTTAGCCATTTATCTAGAAGCTCTATAGCCTCATAGTCGTTGCCTGAACCCAGGCTGTTGGCTAGAGCAGATATCTTAGATGCTGCCAGCTCCTCGACTCTATTGAGTACGGCCATGAGTGTTGCTGTTGATGCCTCTTCCTCTGTGGATACTAGATAGATCTTTCCATGTAGCGGACACTGGATCTCGCCGCTCTTGAGCCTGAATAGAGGCGAGCCGCATGATGGGCATGTTTCGGCGAGCATTGTCGCGCCTGCCCTTAGTAGTTCGGTCATTTTCTTGAGGACTATCTCTCTGTTTCCTGTACCTATGCCCCATCACCCAGTATTTTAATATATTTTCCATTTGATATTAATTAAAAATGTAAGCGTATATTTCGGGGTGGGAGTGCTAGATGAGTGTAGATGATCAGAAAAAGGCCCATAATGAAGCCAGGATCAAGCAGGCTATTATATTGCTTACCAGGATAATAAACGATCCCTCAATACCGAGGAATATTAGGAGAGCAGCAACAAAGGCCCTCCTAATGCTCCAGGAGAAGAGCCTGTCCCCAGGCGTTAAAGCGGCCAACGCGGTCAGTATTCTCGACGAGGTTAGCCAGGACCCCAACATGCCAACCCATGCCAGAACCTCTCTCTGGAACGTGGTTACGTTGCTCGAGACGATCAAGGATTAGGCCGACACAGATCTATTGACGGTGGCTGGTATAGGTGCGGTATTTAGGGTTAGGGGAAGATACTCAACTGCTCTAGCTAAAATCCTCATGGATAATGGCTATAGGCCTGGGGACCTCTCAGATATTGTTGCTAAGAGGCTAAATATCTCCTCTCTAGACCCCGGTGTCGACTTCACGATCAAAGACACGGAGAAGCCGGGCATTGTTGTAGCTGTCGGGTTTCCGAGCGCTATCGATGGTGTATATAGTCTTTTTTTGAGGGTTTTTAGGCGTTCCTTCCATATGAGGCCTAGAGAGATATACTCCGTATTTAAGTCTGAGGTTATTGATCAAAGCGGTAGAGAATGCATCGCCAAGACTCCATACGGCGTCAACGGTGTGGTTAGGACTGATGTGTGTGTCCCGGGGGACTCCTTCCCGGTTACTCTGGTGAGCTTCAATGACTCGAGATCTGTAGCGGTTCTGGAGAGGGGAATTATAGTTGTGGGTAGGTACCTCGCCCTGTATGATAGGCCCGTGCTCAAGTTTTCTGAGCATATAAAGAGCAGGGATAGGGTGGAGGAGCTATCTAGCGTGGCTGAAAGGGTTGTTGGCGAGGGCTACGGGGTTAGGTGGAGGAGCTCCGCTGCGAGGGCTCCCTTAAGCGATATTGTTGAGGAGGTGTCTCGACTTAAAGACCTCTATAAGGAGGTTAGGGATAGGCTGAAGAGCGCTGATTTGCTGGAGCCCGTGTATGTTGGCGAAAAGATATTCTTCACGCACTTCTCTCTTGCTGATCTTATTCGCCTAGATGATGTGAGGTCCAGCGTTGCCCCAACGGCACCCATGCACCATGTTATTAAAACATACTCGTCTAGCCAGGAGATCTCTGATCTGATGGACTCTATCGTTTCTGTTGGTGTCGATAGGTCTGTGGTGCTTTCAGGGTACAAGAGATATATTGTTGATCAACTTATCAACAGCGGATACATATCGATCATTCATATAAAGCCCTTCTCCAAACCCTACCATATAGGCCCGGGCAGGGCTCACCCCTATATCATCGGTGGCCACTTAGCCATATCGATGCTTAGGGATATTAGGGGAGGCGGCGTGTACGATGGGCTTGATATACCCAAGGAGAGGGGAGACTATGCATTATCCATAGTTGTTGAGGGGTCACGTATTGTTCCCCATATATATTTCGGTGGTGATGGATTACTGAAGGGTATATATATTAATATAAACTCCCCCGTGGCTATCGTTCTGGATAGATTCGGTAGGGTTAATGCTGTGTATGACGATCTTGAGGTCGATCTCGTTGTAGATAGCTCGGGCAGGCAGAGGGTTATTGATCTGGATAGGTTGAGCGGTCTTAGAAGCAGCGGAATAGTTAGTGAGGAGCTGTATTCGGAGATCACCGATCTTGTTGAGCGTGCAGGTGAGGCGGGCGAATTCATCTATTCTAAAGTTTCTGAGATGGGCAATGTGGATAGGAGAGATATTGATCATGAACACTTGTTCGGCTTTATATCCGATCTGGTTAAGTTTTTAAAAGATAAAGGATATATTTTTGAGTTGGGATAGGTTTCTGTGGCTGAATATCTATGAATGCTCTACAGATACTTCTGCTCATAATCCTCGCCGAGATAGTGATATACTCGTTCTCCAGAACAGGCGTTTTCAGAAGCATCTCTGAACGCCTAAACATCGAGTTCGCTCCCTACGGATTCTATATACGCAAGCCAGGGACTCTCGATTTTCTGGATAGGCTTGTATCCAATAGGGCCTTAAGGTTCCTTGCTGTTGTTGGAGTGCCCGCCATGATTGTTTCCATGATTCTCTTCTACTACGGCGTCTACTTTGTCGGGATCCAGTTTATATTGAACATCGCTAGAGGCTTCATCGAGAGCGGCCAGATAGTTTCTGATGGGGGCGGGACCCCACCTGTTGTCCCTATTCTTCCTGGGGTTACCGTGTTCGGTGTCGATATAATATATATACTTATAGCTATCGGCTTAGGTGTTGTGTTCCACGAGCTCGGCCATGCACTAGTGTCTAAGATGGAGAGGGTTCCTCTCAAGAGCTATGGGGCTGGGCTGATGCTGATCATTCCCTTCGCCTTTGTCGAGGTTGATGAGAGTGTTATGAATAGGTCTAGGAGGTCTGCGCTGAAGATTCTTTCAGGAGGTATAATGGCTAACCTAGTTATATTCGCCCTGGCTTTCGGAGGGATCTATCTCATAAGCAGTGTTGCACCTTTATTCGGGATTGAGCAGGGGCTTATAGTTGATAATGTCGAGCCCGGGTCTCTGGCGGATAGGTATGGTATTGAGCCTGGACTGCTTATTGTTAGGGTTAATGATAGATATATTGATGGCCTTGATGACTTTCTCTATTTGAGGTCTGTGGTGTCGGTTAACGATACTGTAGAGATATATATTGAGGGTATATATCCTGATGGAAGGGTTTTTAATGAGACCATAGTTAAGCCTGCCGACGTGAGTCTACTGGGTATATATATCAGGGCTATAAGTCTCCCGTTCGGCTACATATCTGGTGCGCTGATTGTTAAGGGAGACAACGGCTATACACACCTTGTGGCTCTGGAGGAGGTTATCAGGTTCCTTATGTGGGTCGTTATAATAAATCTAAGCCTAGCTGTCATAAATGCTGCTCCGCTATTCATTACTGATGGCGGCAAGTTTCTGTCTATACTGTTTTCGGGTAGGAAAACCATGGTTCTTCAGCTGGTTACCGTGTTAGGGTTTATAGCTATCTTTGTTATTTCACTAGTTATTGTGGTGATGTAGGGTCGAGTGGCTGTAGGGTTAGAAGCGTTAATATCGGCGAGTTGCTGTCTGTGTATGAGCTTGAATCTAGATGCTTTAAAGATCCTTATCCAATAAGTGTTCTTGTTTTCTACGCTGCGACATTTCCTGATCTTTTTCTGGTTGCTGAAGAGGATAACAGGATTGTTGGCTATGTTATTGGTTTGATCGAGCAGAAGGGCAGAGTTGGGCATATCATATCAATATGTGTTGATCCCGATATGTGGGGCAGGGGCTACGGATCGATGCTCATGGATAGTATAGAGGATATATTTAGAAGGAGGAGGGCCTGCAGATCTATTCTTGAGGTCAGGGTCTCCAATAGTAGAGCTATATCCTTCTATGAGGGCAGGGGCTACAGGATCGATGGGGTTATAAAGGGCTACTACCTAGATAACGAGGATGCATACATTATGAGCAAGAAGCTATGTTGAGTTTATTACCCTTATATATCCTGTATTTATATTGATTGAATAGTAGTTGGATTAGGGGTATAGGTAGATTGGTTGAGCTACAGTTTCCCCAAACACCTCAAGCCGGGACGAGCACCGAGCTCTTCATACTGTTTTGGATTATCATTAATCTCATATGGTTCGCCATGATCTTTACCGACCTCTTCGACAGGATCAGGGTCTCTAGATGGGATCGCGTTATAAGGAGCAGGCTAGCCCAGATCGAGGTCATGATTAACGAGGCTAAATCCAATTCAGAGGGCTACCTTAAGGATCTTGGGATCAACGACCCAGCTAACGTGATAAGGAATTTCTCGTCCAACTTTTTCCTTATAGAGCCGGTATCTATCGAGCCCACAGACATCATTAAGAGGCTCGGGCACCTCATTAGGATAAGGGATGAGAGGATCAGGAGTTTCGTTGATTCAATTCTGCCGTCGACAGTGGATAAAGCTAGAAGGTTCAATGTTGCTGTTGTTCTGGAGATAAATTGGGCTCTCAACACGGTGTTCAGGATATTAAGGCACCTTTATCTCTTCGGTAAGAAGCACAACTACTGGATGCTTTTGATGCAGCTTGTAATGATCCTCCCTATCATCATGAAGGAGCTTGAGGCCCTCAAGAAGGCTGTTGATCCGTTCAAGCTCGGCATACCTATAGGGGACTCCGCAGGCCCCATGGTTGTGTCTATGTTTGCACCCAGAGATAAAAGGATACCTATAGTGGAGGAGACCGTGTATATCGAGAAGGAGTTTGAGGGCAGGAAAATCTATCTGGTGAAGGCTGAGGGCCCTGGCGGCACTGTGGGTAGGCCAGGCGAGGCTATAGAGAAGCTTGTTGAGAGTCTAAACTGCGATGTATCAGCTATAATAACTGTTGATGCAGCCCTCAAGCTTGAGGGTGAGAAGAGCGGTGAGGTTGCCTATGGTGTTGGTGCGGCTATTGGTGATCCTGGTCCCGAGAAGATCTCTATAGAGAGAACAGCGGCTAAGTGCGGTGTGCCGCTTCACGCTGTTGTTATCAAGATGAGTAGTGAGGAGGCCATTACCCATATGACCAAAGAGATCTATGATGGTGTGGCTAAAGCCTACGATGTGGTTAAGGATATAATTACTAGATCCACCAAGCCCGGAGATAAGGTTATTGTCGCCGGTATAGGTAATACTGTGGGTGTCTACTAGCCATGGTTAACGATGGATTTATAGGTTTCCAGATCGATATATTCACAATAACCCTAATAATGCTACTTATCCTTTTCGCGATCTCAACCATACTTAACGTTATGCAGCAGCGAACAAAACCTGTGAGGGAGAAGGTGAATACATATACCGTGATTTCGTGCGTAAACAACGATCATGAGGAGAGGAGGGAGTTTGTTCCCGGGGACTACGTGGGGAAAGTCATAGCTAACAAATCATGCCCCAAGTGCGAGTCAGAGCTGTATATTAAAACCATATATTCTGAGAAGATACGTGAAAAGCCCTAGACTGGGTGCCGTTATCTATATAGTGCCGTTGCCTCAATATATTATTTTGTAGATATTATTTTGTGTTCACACCCTATATGTGTCCGGGTATATATGTTTGAAGAGGCTGAGGAAGTATCTAGATGCGATAGATATAGAGATTTTGAGGATACTTAGCGAGGACTGTAGAACCACAACCAAGGAGATCGCTAAGAGGCTCGGAGTCAGTGTTCCCGTAGTGCGTAAGAGGATCAAGAGGCTCGAGGCCTCAGGAGTGTTGGAGGGCTGTAAAGCTAAGGTCAACTCCGACTCTTTCAATGCTTCTACAGCGATAGTTAGTGTTAAAACAGATGATCCATATACCCTATATAGAGTATTTGAGGAGACTTTAAGTGGTGTTGAGAAGTTCTATTATTCTGATAATAGGAAGACAGCATATATAGTTATGAAGGTTCTCGACCTGAGGGATATAGATAAGGTGTTTAAGCTTGTTGAGGAGAAGGGTCTTGGGGCTGGTGTCGATATCATCACTATAGATAGAGTTCTTAAGGATTCCCAGTGGATTCCTAGCCAGGCCACGGTTGTTAATATAAACTATATATGTGCATTCTGTAAGGCACCTATAGTGGGTAAACCGTATATAGTCGAGATCCATGGAAAGACGCTTGTGTTCCACAACGAGAAGTGTGCTGAAGCCTATTTCAGAATGATCAGGTTGGGTTAGACTGGCCATATATCTCGCTCATTACCCTGGATAGTATATCGTAGCTTGTCGGTCCATCGCTTCTAAATGCTATTTTGCCTGATGGATCTACTATAAATATCGAGTCAACAGCCTTAATTTCGTATAGCTCAGTTAGATAGGCGTCGGAGTCGAATATCAGGCGCCATGAGAGACTATTGCTGTATTGGACTATGAATTCTCTAAGTATTTCGGGGCTTTCTGGTGGGGGAGCCTTTCCTAGAATTCCCCATTTCTTTAGTAGGGTTTCAGACCACATGTCTATAACTATGATTTCTATATTTCTATCTCTGTATTCGTTATAGAGCCTCTCTATATTAAATCCCATAAACGTGCATGATGGACACCATGCTGCCATGAACCATATGACCACGGTTTTGCCTCGAAAATCTTTTAGGCTAACTTGATCACCGTCTATAGTTGATACAGTGAATTCTGGAGCCATGAAGCCTTCATAGGGAATAGATGCGTCATTGGTTGATATAGTGTTGGCTGTCTTGATTTCAGTACTTTTTTGAGTATCTACATCGATATTTATGATGTTCCCCAAGTATAATAAAGCAACTAATATAGCCGTTGCTGCAACTATAGAAATTAAGATGTGATATCTCACTTTACTTCTTACTTTACTTCTAGGCCTCCTAGATTTCTTAGTTCTCGACTTCTTCATCTAGAGACCCATATAATGGTTTCAAAATACTCTAAATAGAATGATGTAAAAATAGCTGTGTCCTATATTTTCTTTTCATGAGAATAAAAATATTAGTCAATTTCTTCCAAAAGATAAAAGTATATGTGGCTATATGATCATGGTGGGATTATGCCAGAGGAATACGAGTGTTGCGGTATGAAGTTTAAGTCTAAGGAAGAGTATGAGAAGCACGTTAAGGAGCATCATAAGCATGGGCATGAGCATCATCATTCATGCTGCTAGATAAATTGCTTGATGGGTGATAGATATAGCTAAAGCAACAATACTTGGTTTTTTATATTTCCTCTACTTTATAATGTATAGAAGCCCCGTAAGAGTCTATATCCCTATATTGGTGCTACTTTTCATATTCATTTATGCATTATCTATAGGTATGATAGTTATTTCTACATCCCCACTACCACCCTATATAGAAACACCATCAATCCAGGTTTTTCTTAGCGGGCCCATAGGCCAGGTCCCATGGATCATAATCTATCTTACACCAAATATAGTTATCTCAGCCAATCTAGAGGCGATGCTGACAACCCTAGCATTGTCAATGCTGTTTTCCCTAAATATAGCTGCACTACTTCTAGACAGGAAAATGAATAGCTGCTGCGGATTCTCGCTGAAAAAGTCCACTGGATTATCTCTAGCCACTGTAGCCCCCTCCCTATTTGCAGCATTCAGCTGCTGCGGCCCCGGCATAATACTTAATCTGCTAATACTAATGTTGGGCTCGGTAAATACGTTTATATCATCGGTTCTATTTGCCTATAGATACGTGTTTATATCGATCTCGTTAGCTCTCCTAGTAATAAACCTAGCCATAATATATAGAAGATACACCAGAACAAACGCACTCAAATCCCTGGATAAGAAATATGGATTCCGCATCTAGAACATTACGAGAATAAACAGTGAAAGAAATAAAAAGATTGAGAAGATGCCGGTCCCGGCTTGGGTGGGCTGCGAGTCCTTGCGGACCTCACGGCCACACCCAACGCGGCTGGCTTAACTTCCGGGTTCGATATGAGTCCGGGTGTTGCCCAGCCGCTATGGCCGGGCCGGCATTTATTACTTATGTTTGGGGGCTTATATGCTTTTAACCGTGTCTTCTTCTAGAGCCTTTATGGCTTCTTGGCTAGGTGCCTTGTGTTTGTTTTTGTTGGTTTTGTCTAGATCTCATCTTCTTGATCATTCTCGATTTCTCGTTTGGCTGGGGGATCTCGGCGTATTCGACCTCTGGTAGGTTGTCTGGATTTTGATCTTCATCTACAAGCCTCTTACTCCTGACGAACTCATATAGTATGTCTTCACTTATCGAGGTGAGCCTCACATCCTCTATGTGTTTCCCTACTTTTCTTCTATACCATTCTAGAAACTCTTCTAGTAGGCCTGCGTCAAGGATCATTGAAACCAGCTTCTCTCTAGAGCTATCCCCACTTTTCCCAGACGTCAAAACCGAACTACCAATATATTAAAGTTATAGAGACACAAATATTCTTCACGCATAACTACTATCCTCTGGATAGAGGCCAAGAACTATGGGCTACCCTATCTTAAATGATATAGAATCCAAGACAGACGGTATCACGATCTCTGTACCGCTAGGCACAGGCTTCTCACGCCTAATAGCTTTAGCCAGAGCCTCTATGGCCTGGGGCTCTCCATGGTTGAGAATTATCCTCTTAGGCTTAGGCTGCATCTGTCTCAGGAAAGACAAGAGCTGATTCCTGTCGCTGTGGCCAGAGAATCCCTCGATACTCTCGATCCTCATAGCGACCTTGATAACCCTTATCTTCCCGTTTTCATCCGGCAGGCTAATCTCCTTTTCGCCATCCTTGACCCTTCTACCAAGGGTTCCCTGAACCTGATAGTTCACAAAGATCAGCGTATTTCTGGGGTCGGGGGCTAGATGCTTAAAGTACTCAACGGCAGGACCTCCAGTAAGCATACCGCTCGTAGCCATAATTATGCTGGGTTCCTTAGACTCTACTATATCGTATATGGCGCTCCTATCCTTAACAATCTTGAAAGCAGGATGAACAAACGGCTTCTCACCAGCCTTAAACATCGCGAAAGTCTCTTTGGATAGTAGCTCTGGATACCTCATGTGGATAGATGTGACCTCATCGATCATACCCTCAATATATACAGGGACCTCCTCCAGCCTCTTCTCAATCATGGCATTCCTTATTATAAGCATTATCTCCTGAGCCCTCCCAACACTTAGGGTTGGTATAAGAACCTTTCCGCCATTCTTGATTGTCTCCGCTATCGTGGCTATCAACTTGGCCTCAGCCTCCCTCCTATCCATGAGGACCGTAGCCCCATACGTGCTCTCCATTATAAGTGAATCAACCCTCGGGAACCTATAGTCAGATCTATCTAGAAGAAGAGTCTTCTGGAACTTCATGTCGCCAGTATAAAGGATGTTGTAGAAGCCGTTACCTATATGCAGGTGGGCCATAGCCGAGCCAAGAATATGGCCGGCATTATAGAAGGTTAGCTTTATATCCGAAGATATATCTGTTGTCTCACCTATTTTAATGGGTATAGTGTGGAGAACCATCTTCTGAACCTCCCTCTGAGTGAAAGGCAACGGCTTACCCTCCCTCCTGGCTATATCGAGTATGTCTAGCTGCAGAAGAACCATAAGGTCCCTTGTCGCTTCGGTAGCGTATATCGGGCCCTCATAACCGAATTTGAATAGCATTGGGACGAGGCCGCAGTGATCCACATGGGCATGGGTTATAATTACAGCATCAATCTCATCCAGCCTAACCCCAGCAAGATCTATCCTCGGATACATGTTTGGAGGCGTAGAGATACCCGGATTCAATCCGAAATCCAGCAGGATCTTGCTTTCAGCAGTCTCAACAAGTATAGATGATCTACCAACCTCCCTAAAGCCCCCCAGAGCAGTCATCCTGACATAGTTGTTTTTAAAGAACACGCTTCTATGGATCCTCTCACCAAAAGACCTCAGGATCTTAATCCTGTAATCACTCTCGCGAATCATATAGTTCAGTATACCGTCCAGAAGTCTCGACTCGATCTCGGTTTTCCGAGCAACCTTAGGTCTCCAGCCCGTTTCAATGAGAATCTGCTTAAGCATCTTCCCATCATCACCAATAACAAGGCCGGGCCTGTCAGCCTTGATAATCACCTCCCCCAAAACATCATCAAACACTATATCCTTCTCGCCCACACCTGCATCGGGCGAAAGCATAGATAGAATCTTTCTTCTGGCCTCCTCAGGCTTGAGCCTTGCCGATGGATCAACCTTGATGATTATGCGCTTCTTCAGGATCTTGGCTATATTCTTCATCGAAAAAGAGTTCTGCACAAGGAAGGACGGGTTCTCAACATAGATGACTACATATGGCCCCTCAAACTCTATTCTCTTAAGCCTCGCCTCCGGGGGGATATTGGTTAGTATGGTTTTCCTAATATTAGCCAGCACAGGATCCTCCATAGAACCACCATCTCGACTAGGACTGTAGCTTATCTACAGATCTATACACCACAACCCACTCCTACACGGCTGAAGCCGTATGTGGCTTGTGTATTATGCATCTTAAACCAACACATGTATCTAATTAGAACAATTTATAGTGGTTAAAACCAAATATATACTCTCCCAATATAATGCTAGATAAGAAATACTTAAAAACCTTACTTTACCTGCTGTACCTGTATTATCTTTATGCTATGCGGAAATGTAAATATTTATTAACCTTATGTAAAGAAATATTTACATAGGGAAACAAGATGAGAAAAAGCTACGCACCAGACATACTGTATCTAGCATTCATACTCGTAGCCCTAGTAATTGTTTACCTAGTGAAGCCACTTCACATAGCTCTGATTATAGCCTTCCCAATAGTACTGCTGGGCTACATAGCATCCACAAAACTGAGAAAGGCGAGCGAAGGAGCGGAATGGGATGAGAGATACGAGAATGCAAGTCTGAAGGCATCAAAAAGAGCATATGATGTAGTAACCTCGATACTCGCCGCCTATGTTGTCGCTGTAAGAATAGCCGTTGAGCTAGGCATCAACATGCCAAAGATAATCGATGAATCCTCCATCATAGTAGCGGTTGTCGTAGTAATATACCTCACAGCCAACTCGCTATTCTATCTATACTATAGATTCAGAATGGGTGGCTAATGCAAAATGACGGGTAAATGCGTGGAGGTAAGGCTTAGAGAGATCAGAGCCAGATACAGGATCTCCCAGGAAGCCCTGGCCAAAGCTGTTGGAGTCACCAGACAAACCATTATAGCTATAGAGAACGACAAGTACCTACCCTCCCTCACACTAGCGCTCAAGATAGCTGCATACTTCAACCTACCCGTTGAAGAGATATTCAGGCTTAGGGAATCATGCAGACCCAGTCAGATGGGGCGACAGCAACAATATTAGCTTTTTAGTATAATTGATAATCTGGTGGATACGCTGATCAACAACACAGATATCCAGAGAGCCATAGAGAAAGCCCTTAAAGGAACAACAACCGTTGGGCTAACCACAAAAACCCATGTGGTGCTTGCCGCAGATAAGAGGGCTACATCAGGCCAGTATATAGCCCACAAGAACGTTAGAAAGATAGAGGTAATAGATAATCGTGTAGCACTAACAATATCAGGCTTGGTAGCGGATGCACAAGCACTAGCCGACTATCTAAGACACGAGTCAAGGCTGTATAGAATAAGGGTGGGTGAGCCAATGCCCATAAAAGCCATGGCGGGACTGCTGGGCCTGATATTGAACAGCTCAAAGTACTTCCCCTATATAGTCCAGCTTATTCTTGGAGGATACGACAACGGCCCCAGACTATACCAAATAAGTTTCTTCGGGGACGTATCGGAAGAGAAATACGTTGCCACAGGTAGCGGTAGCCCAGTAGCTATAGGTGTTCTGGAAAATGGTTATAGCGAGGATCTAACCGTAGAGAAAGCTGTAGAACTAGCCAGAGAGGCCGTATATTCAGCTATAAAGAGAGACGCCTACACTGGAGAGGGTATAGATGTTGTCGCTATAGGCTCCGAAGGGGTTAAGGAGTACTTCTTCAAAATATAGATCCTGCATCCCACACACTTGCATACTAGATCTCCTTATCCCGATACTCCCTCACAATTCTCCTTATAATCTCGGTTGAGGAGTACGGCTCGATCCTCTTAGGAAACTTGACTATCTCTATATCGCCGAGGCCCCTTTCAGAAAGCCTATTCCTAAGCTCCTCCGGCGAAACGAACTGGTCGGGCCCGAGAACAATTATATCCGGCCTAACCCTCTCAACGCTTTTGATGAAATCCCTCTCATCTCCTAGGAAGGCGTCGTAGGTGTATCTGATCGCCTTAATGACCCTTAAACGATCATTCTCGTTATTGATGGGCTTCCTACCCTTTATCTTCTCCGCATTGCTATCTCTGGAAACAGCAACATACACCCTACCGTATCTCGAGGCGAACTTGAGAAGCTCTATATGGCCAGGGTGGATTATATCGAATGTACCACCAACAAAAACCTTCTTCTCCTCACCACTCCTTCTCCAGCTAAACTTAGCGAATCCCATCAGCCTTAAGGCGTCCAGCAGCCCCTCTGCATATGCTACATTCACGATCCCAGTTAATGCGTCTCCCTTATCTCTGTAGTATTTTGCGTCCTCAAAATATCTTTTAGCCAGATCAACCACGTCTCTAGCCGAATCCTCATACCTCCTATCTGGGGCGACAATCTCTATCTCCTGCAGAGCTTTCTCAAGGCTCGAGATGTATTTCCTCAGCCTCTCATCAGCGTTGCTTGTCCAGGAGTCGCTGGTCAATGATGCAACCTATTATAGTGAATAACACCTAAGCTTAAAAGGATTGAATAACTAATACATGCATGAAGACTTGAGCAGTGATCATAGATTGCCTGGATGCTTCAGCGATTCAGCAAAAAGGATAAGGATAGATACTATTGAGGATATCAGGAGAAGACTGCTTAGGATATATAGTGAGAAGATAAATCTAAGGGCATCTAGATCTAGGAAGAAGGCGTTAGTGAACACCTACCTCTCAAAGCTCGATAAGCTGTATGAGGCTATAGCGTCGAGCATAGGTAGATGCGCCAGGCTCCCGCCTCTAGATGCTGTACATCCTTTTTATCGTGAGATCATAAATATAGCTACTAAACAAAAGTACGAGGACACGGTTAGAGGCTGTAGGAGAGCGATCTATATAATCACGGGGATCATGAGGGATTACCGGAAAAAGATCGCTAAGGCAGAAGATCCGAAGGAAGCCAAGAGATACATTAGGGAGTTTATAGGGCGCACACTATCTATTCTCAAAAGAAAGGTTCGTGGCCTCGAACTGTTGAAGGAGTCGATAAAGGAGGTTGGAAGGAGCCCCTGCATAGAAGAGGATCTAGTAAAGATAGTTGTTGCCGGGATGCCCCAGGTCGGTAAATCAACACTTATAGCGAGGATATCCAGCGCTAAACCGGAGATATCGCCCTTCCCCTTCACCACGAAGAAGGTTATTGTTGGCCACGGGGAGCTTGATGGGTATAGGTATATGGCTATAGATACTCCTGGAATACTAGATCGGGAAATATCAGAAATGAACGAGATAGAGCTTAAGGCCGTGTCCGCTCTAAAGCACCTCTCAGACAGGGTGGTTTTCATGATTGATCCGAGAAAGAGCTCATACTATAGTCTAGACCAGCAGATGAGGGTTCTAGCATCTGTTGAGAATGTCCTCGGGATCGAGAGAGGCAAGATATATGTGGCTATAAACAAGATCGATATAGCCTCAAGAGAGGAGATACACGCAGCCATAGACGCAGTACAGAGGCATGGGTATGATAGGTATGTTCTTATAAGTGCAAAGCATGGTACAGGCGTTAATGACCTTCTTAAAAGGGTTATAGGGATTCAAATTAATTGAGGAACGATCTAAATCACACTTCAATATTATTATGGTGAATAGTATTTAGCTGTCTAAAGTAATTTTAGTGTAGGTGTAGCGTGGCTAATGACCTACACGGAGTATGAGGCAAAATTCAAAGTTAGAGACCATGGCGAGATAGAGAGAGCCTTAGTGAAGCTGGGTGCTTCACTCATAGATCAGGTTTTTGAGGAGGATCATTATATAGATCTGTATCCATGCATAGATCTCAAGAAGAGGGACGAGGTCCTCAGAATAAGAATAACGCGGAACTCAAGCAACCGTGTTTCTGGAGAGCTAACCTATAAAGGCCCAAAGAAATTTAAAGACCTTAAGGTTAGGGACGAGATAAGCATCGAGATCGGAGACCCATTTAAGCTACTAGATATATTCGGTAGACTTGGATTCAAAAATAGATACGTAATCAGGAAGCAGAGAAAGATCTATAGGCTAGGAACATACAAGATATTCCTAGACACTGTTGAAAGCCTCGGGAGATTCGTGGAGATCGAGGTTGAGGGAGTCAAAACAGCTAGCGAGTTCGTGTCAAAGATAGAGAAACTCAAGAACATAATAAACATATCGGGAGTGAACATAGTTAAATCATACCTGGAGCTATGGCTGGAGGAGAGAGGCAAGAAGTATAGCGGGGAGAAATCCTAGGAGAAGAACAAGCATATGGAATACAGTAATATATGGGATGTAACAAGTGATCTTAGGTGCATAGGTCTTGGCCGTTAAACCCTGCGGGATAATAACGCTGACCACAGATTTCGGTCTTAAGGATCCCTATGTAGGCGCTGTTAAGGGTGTGATATACTCGATCAATAGAAATGCACAGATAGTGGATATAGTTCATGAGGTCCCCGCATTCGATATAGCATACGGATCATACATACTGCTAACAACATACCGAGAATACCCAGCAGGAACGATAAACGTTGCCGTCATAGACCCTGGAGTAGGGAGCGAAAGAAAACCCATACTACTAGTATCGAGAAACTACTTCTTTATCGGACCCGACAACGGTGTTTTAATCCCTGCAGCTATGGATGATGGTATCGAGAAGGCTATAGTGCTTGAGAACCCGAAGTATTTTAGGGAGGAGATCTCGCACACATTTCACGGTAGAGACATATTTGCCCCCGTAGCCGCCTATCTATCCCTGGGCATTGATCCCGAAGAAATAGGCGAGGAGATAGATGTAGAGAAGCTCGTTAAGCCCCCAATAGATTATTCATGTAGCTATATGGATGATAGAACCGCTGTAGCGTCGGTGATATATATAGATCATTTTGGCAATATAGTAACATCATGCAGATCGAGGGACCTCATGAAGCATCTATCCATAGAGAACGGTCAGAGAATCTATATATCGCTCCCACACACAAAAAACAGGTTTCAGCTTGTTTTTTATCCGAGCTTCAGCCACGGCTCTAGAGGTGAGCTGGTTATGTATCCAGGAAGCATGGGGTTCGTAGAGATAGCCCAATACATGGGTGATGCATCCAGGATTATGAATCTTAAAATAGGTGACAAGCTATGGATCCAGAAAGCATAGAGAGGAAATACAGGAGAGGGGTATTCCCCGGAAGATTCCAGCCGTTCCATCTAGGGCATCTGGAAGTTGTTAAATGGGCCCTAAAGCATGTTGAGGAGCTAGCTATAGTTATAGGGACAGCCCAAGAGAGCCATACCGTTGTTAATCCCTTCACCGCTGGAGAGAGGATAATCATGATCAGAGAGTCTCTAAAGGAAGGCAATATCGATCTATCAAGAATACTCATAATCCCGGTTCCAGACATATTGATGAACTCGGTGTGGGCTAGCTATCTCAGGCTCTTCGTTCCAGAGTTCGATGTAGGGATCTCTAGAAACCCCCTAGTCGTTAGGCTATTTAAGGAGGCAGGATACAGCGTGCTTGTTCCACCCTCGTTCGAGCGCAACAAATATAGTTCTACGAGGATTAGAAAAATGATGATAGCAGGTGACGATGCGTGGAGAAGCTACGTACCAAATGCGGTCTCAAGGATTATCGATATGATTGATGGAGTTAAAAGAATCAGGGAGGTGATTGGTGGTGACTGAATACATATTGATAGACGGCAGCTTCGGAGAGGGCGGAGGCCAGATACTTAGGTATTCCTTGGCTATAGCCTCTATAATGAGGAGGCCTGTAAAGATAATAAATATAAGGGTTAAAAGATCTAATCCAGGACTGCAGAGACAGCACTTAACCGCGATAAGGGCGCTGGCGGAGCTTACTAGAGCGCGTGTGTATGGTGCTGAGATAGGATCTACGGAAGTAAGTTTTGAGCCCACGGGCATATTCCATGGAAAATTCAATCTGGATATAGGTACAGCGGGATCAATAACTCTGGTGCTTCAAAGCATACTTCCAGTAATAGCTTTTGCCGACTCCTCAGTAACTGTTGAGCTTAAGGGCGGGACAGATGTTCCATGGAGCCCCACATTCGACTACTTCAAAAACGTAATGCTGTATCATCTAAGAAACCTCGGCTACGAAATCGAGCTAAAGCTGCTGAGAAGGGGGCATTATCCGCGTGGTGGCGGGCACGTTATACTGGAGGTCAATGATCCTCCTAAAGGCTTCAAGCCCATAGAGCTTATAGAGAGGGGCAAGATACTCCGTATCAAAGGAAACAGCCACTGCGTAAGGCTTCCGAGACATGTAGCCGAAAGACAGGCGAACTCAGCCATAGCTAGATTGAAGGGGTTGGGGATGGATATCGATATAGATATAAGTATAGAGCACTATCCCGTAAATAAAGATCCGCATCTAGGCCCAGGGTCAGGAATAGCTATATGGGCAGAGACTGAGAAAAGCCGCATAGGGGCAGACAGTATAGGGGCTAGAGATAAAAGAGCCGAAGAGGTGGGGCATGAGGCTGCATCAAAGCTGATAGAGGACCTCATGACAGGTGCCGGGTTAGATAGGCATGCGTCAGACATGATCATACCCTATCTAGTGTTCTCCAACGGTATAAGCGAGATCACAGGAGCCCAGCTAACTATGCATGCGTACACGATAATAGAGATAGTTAAGAAGATCGTTCCCGAAGCAAGAATAGAGTACAGCGGTGGAAACATAGGTAAGCCATTCAGAATCAAGGTAAGAGGCCTCGATCCAAGCATGTTCCAGCTCTAGAAAGAGAGCATTTATCTAGCCTTGGCCGAAACTATTTTAATTATATCGTTCTCCCTAAGGATATAGTCTCCACCAACCCTGTTTCTCGTTCTTGCATCGATCGCGTAGAGGAATCCCTCACCTAGATCTGTATGGATCATATAGGCAAGATCCCTAGGAGTAGAGCCCCTCCTAACCAATATAACATCAGGCAATATATTCCCTCTTGAATCCGAATACTCATTCACGTTTTCCACGGGGTAAACAGGAATCATCTCCATAAGATCAAATACAAGCACATTAAGAACCCTCTGAACACCAGAACCCTGAAGCCTATCCATAACCTCACGGATATATCCTAGAGCCTTCCTCTGCCTATCGCTCAACCTAGACTCATCCACAACCTCAAACACCGGATCACCAGGTATATAACGGATCAGACCAGCCTTACTAGCCCTCCTCAACGCGAGCTCGATCTCGGCAGAGACAGGAACAATAACCCTATCCCTAGCCCTCTCCACTAGGCTCTTAATTATATCTATCGACTCAGGGAGATCGGCCTTATTAGCAGCTATAATGGTTGGCTTGGATACCTTTCTCAGCTCGCTCACAAAACTCAACAGATCATCGCTATCCCAGAGAGAGAACTTCTTTGTGTCGAGACCGCTCCGCTTCAGGGCGTGCACAACATGTGTCCTCCTTATACTAAGACCCGATAGTCTCTGGGTCAGCCTATCTATGGCTTGATCCTGTGGTACGTGATCCAGCCCCTTAGAAAGCTTATCCCAGCCATTTCTAATTATCGAAAACATCCAGAGATCTATCTCCCTCTCAATAGCTACTATATCTTCAAAGGGATCATAGGATCCAGGCTTAACCGGGTTCCCCTCCTCGTCAGTAGATCCTGAGGCATCTATAACGTGTATCAATGCATTCGCCTGCCTAATATCATCCAGAAACTTATTGCCCAAACCACGGCCCCTGTGGGCTCCCGGGATAAGACCGGCTACATCCATAACCTTTACGGGGATGAATCTATATCCCTCTATACACAGCGAGTTGATGGGATCGCACTTGGGCAGATTAAGAGATCTATGTGGACACTCAGACCTGACATAAGCTATACCGATGTTGGGCTCGATAGTTACGAAGGGCCTATTCTCGATCTTTACCGGAAGCATGGTTAGGGCTGAGAAAAGAGTGGACTTACCCACGTTTGTCTTGCCCACAATACCTATAAGTATACTTGATTGGTGAACCAAGATCAGCCACCTCGATTATATCGACTGCAGCTAATAATACATAGGAAAGACCAGAGATAAATTATAGAGTATAGTTTTAAGGGTAGAGCTATTATAGCCACATTAGCAGAGAAATAAATTGTAGGGGGACCCAATCTGCTCAACATAAAAGATATCGAGGCAACAACACTAGCGCAGATGCTTTCCCCAGTGAGGGTAATTGTCTTAAGGACCATAGGTAGAACCCCGTTTAGCGATATAGAGTTTATTAAGGGGATCGAGATAGAGATGCCTAGATGGATAGCATATGAGATGGAGAAGCTTGGGTATGTTGAGGTTAAGAGGAGCGTGTCAAGCGTAAACGACATAAATAAAGCCAAGTTCACGGAGGAGGCTCTATCTAGAAAGAATCAGATATCTCTGAGCAACATACCCGCGGACTTCTATCTAGAGTCGAAGAACCTGATTAGCGATCTATATGAAAAATACAGGTCGGGCAGAGACCCTGAGGCTCTTCTGGAGCTGGAGAAGATACGTAAAAACCTATCCCGCCTGGTTCTCCTGAGGCTCCAGAAAATCATATTATCCTCCTTGATAGCTAAAGAGAAATTGGAGGAGCTTGAAAACAGTATGAGCCTGGAGGAGAGAATACTATTCAGGAGATTCATGGATGTGGTTAATATCTGGATAAACAGCCTTACAGAGAGTGGCAGGGGTGAGTCTAGCCGTGGCTAACGAGCTTCTCCAAAACAGGGAGGAGGTCACAGATCTTCTATCTAGAGCTATAGACTTCCTCGAGAACACCAAGGGTGCAGATGGAGATTTCAAGTACCGTAACCGTATCAGAGACGCCATACTGAGGGGAGAGAACAGTATAGTTATTGATTTCATCGATCTCATAAACTACGATGAGGATCTAGCTACGAGGCTCGTAGAAGACCCCGAATACATGATCGAGAACGTGTTTAAGCCCGCACTTATAGAGTTCGCCAGAAGCATATTTATAGCTTTCGAGAAGAAGACACTCACACCCAGATTTAGGGGGCTGATAGAGACAGTCCCCATAAGAGATCTGAGAACAGAACATCTAGGAAAACTTGTGCAGGTCGAGGGGGTGGTGCTTAAATTAACACCCCCAAAACAGAGAATACAGAAAGCCACCTTCCTCCACGCCTACCCCGAATGCAACAGCAAGTTTAGTATAGAGGTTTCCTCAGAGATCGTTAAGAGACCCTCGAGCTGTGGTGTTTGCGGCGGTTCAGCGGGATCTTTTGAGCTTATTGAGGAGGAAAGCGAGTTCATAGATTATCAGAAGATCGTTATAAGCGAAATGCCCGAAGAGGTCCCCTCAGGAAGAATGCCGAGGCAGATAACCATCATACTTGAAGGCGAGCTGGTGGATAGAGTTAGGCCTGGAGACAAGGCCATCGTGGTTGGCATACTTAGACTAGCCAAGGATAAGGGCGGTAGCTCGAGGAGATTCAAAGGGGTATATGAGAGCGAGATATACGCAAACTATATAGAGGCCGGGAGAAAGGGTGTTGATGAGATAACCCTAACTGAGGAGGATATTGAAGAGATCAAGAAGCTTGGGAGGGACCCCCTGATAAGAAGGAAAATAATCGCCAGCATAGCACCAACGATATATGGACACTGGGACATTAAGGAGGCTATAGCCCTAGCCCTATTCGGTGGAATACCTAAAATAAGGAGGGATGGAACCCGAATAAGGGGTGATATACATGTTCTGCTTATAGGCGATCCAGGAACCGCTAAGTCCCAGCTACTCCAGTTCGCATCGAAGATAGCTCCAAGAGGGCTATTCACCACAGGGAAGGGATCAACAGCCGCAGGACTGACAGCAGCAGTGCTGAGAGAGAAGGGGACCGGAGAATACTATCTTGAAGCCGGAGCAATGGTTCTGGGCGATATGGGTGTTGTATGTATCGATGAGATAGATAAGATGAGAGACGAGGACCGTGTCGCCATCCACGAGGCTCTAGAGCAACAAACAGTATCGATATCAAAGGCAGGTATACACGCCGTTCTCAATGCTAGAGCCACGGTTATAGCTGCGGGGAACCCCAGGTATGGGAGATATATTGAGGAGAGGACTATACAGGACAATATAAACCTGCCTGTAACTATACTATCTAGATTCGACCTGATATTTATACTGAAAGACATACCCAACCCAGATGAAGATAGAAGACTAGCGGAATATATAGCTACTGTACACGCGAGCTTTGAGGATGTTAAATCGCCTATAGATCCGGAGATGCTTAGAAAGTACATAATATACGCAAAGAAATACGTCTACCCCAAACTCACAGAGGAGGCCAGAAAGATACTCACAGAGTTCTTCGTAGAGATGAGGAGAACCGCGGCTGAAAGCAGGGATGCCCCGATAGCCATAACGGCTAGGCAACTTGAAGCCTTAATCAGGTTAGCAGAGGCGCACGCTAGGATGGCCCTAAAGGAGGTGGTTACTGAGGAAGACGCGATCGAGGCTATAAGGCTTATGAAGACGATGCTTGAGAACGTTGGATTAGATATTGAGAGCGGGACTGTAGATATAGACACAATAATGACGGGCAAGCCGAAGAGCAGAAGAGAGAAGATACTGTTTATCGAAGATATAATTAGGGAGCTATCCTCGCAATCAAAAATAGGATGCGCAAGACTTAAAGACATAATGGAGAGGGCTAGAAGCGAGAATATAGATGAGGAGACTGTCGAGAGAATAATATATCAGCTAAAGCAGGAGGGAGTGCTATACGAGAAGGTTTCTGGATGCTTCAGCAGAGTTAAAACGTATTGAGTCCGAACTATATAAACCTGGTCTTAACTATCTTGGCCATTGGTATCAAGCCAAGCAACGTTGAGCCATCGTCACCCAATAAAGCTACAGCCCATAGGGGTATCAGCCCCGTTATACCTAGAGCAAGAGCAAGGCCCTTTATAGCTAGAGCTATCCCAAAGGAAGCTATAAGGCTACCCCATCTAGCATGGGCTATCCTGAATAGATCTACTATATGCCTCAGCTTCGAAAGTATAACCGCATCAGCCACCTCGGCAACAACAGCGTACTTCCCTATAGCTATGCCGAAGTCCGACTCCGCTAGCGAGGGTGCATCGTTTATTCCGTCGCCAACCATCGCTACAGGGCCGTATCTAGATCTGAGGTCCCTAATAACCTTCAGCTTGGTATCGGGCTTCATGCTGTGATAGAACTCGTCTATCCCTAGCTCCTCAGCCACCTTCCTAACACGATCCTCTCGGTCCCCACTAATCAAAACCATTTTGAAGCCGAATGATTTTAGATCGCTAACTAGCTGTTTCGCGTCCTCCTTGATTTGATCATCGAGAATAATTACTCCAGCAACAGAGTTACCCACACACAGATAAGCCCTGATACCCTGGCCAATCTTGCTCTCGAGCGAGGGATCATGGCTAATATTGAATTTCTTAACCAGCTCAATATTCCCTAGAAGGACTCTCGAACCATCTATCCTGCCCTCAATACCCATACCTGGGTACTCCCTAACGAACTCACAGCTAACGTAGTTGCCGAGAGACGATATGGCTTTAGAGACAGGATGTGTGCTGAACCTGGCTAGCGAGGCTGCATAGCTGATAACCTGATCCTTTTTAAAGCCGTTCAACGGGATAATGTCGAGAACCTTAGGAGAACCAACAGTGAGGGTGCCGGTTTTATCGAAGGCGACAACCTTAACTTTCTTAGCCGACTCTAGCGCAACGCTTCCCCTAACTATAACTCCACGAGTAGTTAATCTTGCAATCGAGAGTGTTGTAGATATCGAGGAAGTCACTATAAATGCGCTTGGGCACGTGGCTATAAGTATAGCTAGGGCTCTATAGGGATCATATGTCATGAATACGACAGCGAATATGGCCAGAATAATCACGGTGTATGGCTTGGCGAACCTATCGATAAACCTGTCGATCGCACCCTTACTCTCTAGAGCCCTTTTAACCTCCCTAACTATACTCTGGAGAACAGACTCGCTGGCCGGCTTTAGAGCCTTAACTTTTAGAGCTGAAGACATGTTTATATAGCCGCTCTCCACCTGGTCCCCAGGCTTAACAGTTATCGGTATAGGTTCGCCAGTAAGAACAGAGGTATTCACCTCGCTGGTGCCTTCAACAACCACACCGTCTACAGGTATAGCCTCGCCAGGTTTCACGAGAACAACATCTCCTCTATTAATCTCCGACGCATCAACCTCCCTGAATTTGTCACCATCGTAGACCTTAGTAACCCTCTTCGGCACTAGATTAAGCAGATTCTTGAGCCTCCTTCTAGCCAGCTTCTCCGACGCCTCCTCAATAAGCTCAGACGCGCTATAGAGGATAAATATTATGAAGGCCTCCAGATAGTATCCCATAGACAGCAATACTACGGCAACAATACTCATGAATATGTTTGTGGCGTCATAAGATCTCATGAGAAGCTTAGCAGCAGCTCTACCAATAAGTAGAACAGTCACTGTAGATAATACATATAAACCTATCTCCAAGCCTATTAGCTCGCTCACCAGACCGATCACGTTGAAAGCTAGCAGCATAGGCCAATAGATCTCATGGATAAATCCATGCTCTTCATGATCCTCGCCATGCATGGCTAGTCACACCAAAGAAATCTTATTAAAATATATTTAAGGATAATATTATCGTAGAATTCATTATTAATAATAATTATTAAATATCGCCATGCACATTAATAATTTTGAGGTAGACACAATGGTCATAATGACCATCTCCCTACCTGATGAAATGATAAAGCAACTAGACCAATTCATGTCTAGATACGGGTACTCAAGCAAGTCAGAGCTAGTTAGAGATGCGTTAAGGCACTATATACTGGATCGTATAGACTATACAGAGCAAGACGAGGAGATAACAACGATCGTTACGGCAATAACATCGAGGGAGATAAAATACGATGCAGACGAGAAAATAATACAGACCGCACACCACTACAGCGATATAGTTAAGGTTATACAGCACTACAAAATAAACGATGACCTATGCATAAATATTATTCTAGCGATCGGGAAGAAGTCCCAAATAGTGGAGATGGTAAGAAATATGAGGAGAATAAAGGGAACGTTGAATGTTTGGATGCACACGGTTAGGTATGTGTAGCGGGTGGGTAAATAATAGTCAAAACGCTATTTCTCACCCATAACTTCCTCATACTTATCTTGGGGAAGTATAAGCCTAGCACCCCTGGAAGCCTCATGCCTCTTCCTAAGCTTCCTCTCCTTAGCCTTCTTCTTCCACTTGTAGTGGTGGGTGCCTCTCAAACCTCTGCTACGTAGCAGCCCCCTCATTCTTCTTCCAGCCATAGTCTTTCCTCTAAACACCCTGCCTCTCTGAGAGGGATCGGTTATCCAGTTGATGTCGGGATCAGATTTAATCGCCGGGTGATGGGGATCAACCAAGATAACCTCATACCACTTATATAGCCCGTCCTCACCCACATAGTAGCTACCCAAAACCTCGAGATTCCTATACTTCCTAGCAGCCGTCTCCTCAGCCATAAGCTGAATACTCTTTTCGGGGGAATAGCCATAGACACCCATCCTCTTCGGCCTCCTACCCTTATTCGGTCTAGGCCTCTCCCTACCTCCCTTAGATATCCTAACCCTAACCACAACAAAGCCCTGCTTAGCCTTATATCCAAGAGCCCTAGCCCTATCAAGCCTCGTCGGCTTATCAACCCTAACTACAACGGGCTCTCTACGCCACTCAATATACCTCTCCCTCATAATGTCTCTAATCTCACTATCATGAGGCCTCTTCCACAGCTCGGCGATATAGTGATACATAGATCTAGCCATACCGCTACACCGACTCTGGAATCACATACAATAAATAAAATTGGAGGCTTATAACGTTAAGCCGCACTAGAAACTGGTGCCGCAGATAACCCTAAAGCAGAACTCGTCTCCGTATTCTAGATCGAACTTCTCTTTTAGATCTACAGATGCAACGATCTCGATCACATCATCGCTATGCGAAGATCTATGAGGCCTCAACACAATAAACCTAGTACCCGATCTATACCCAATCCATAGGGTAAGCCCTCCAAAAACCCTCCCCTGATACACGAAATCCCCGTAGGAAGCGTATGGCCTACAAACAGACACCAACTCTTTGAAGCTCCCAAAATCCTTAAGCTTAATATTCAATGTACCAGGAAAAGGCTCGGCCCCAAGGATAGATCTAAATAATCCATTATAGGGTTCAGAAGCAATAAACCTAGACGCCCTACCCAAACCCCTAATGTAGATCCCGCAAAGAGCTAGCTCATCCACTACAGCCCACCGGTGGATAGAGTCCAGCATGGGCCGAATCTAGATGAGAAAGCCTCTAGAAACTCGCGCTCAGTGAAATATAGGCTCGATGGTATTATTAGTGAATGGGGATAAAGATCTGCTATATCGTCGAGATCCTCTATCGAGTCTAGAGTGGTGAAACAGATCTTTCCACCAGCACCAATACCAGCAAGCACTATAGCCTCGAGATCACCCCTAACCACCCCCTCACCCCTAGACCTCTCAATCCTGAACAAGATATCCACAGCCTCAGAAGCAGACATGTAGTAGCCGCTATCAACATCGATCTCCAGCAGAAAAAGCGTGTGGAGGTCCCTAGCCATATTATCCTTCAAAACATTATATGGATGCTCACTCAAAACACCCTCCCACGGACGAGTAATCGTGGCAATCTTCCCCAACCTATAAACCATAAGCCCACAGACACCGAGGGCGGCACTAACTATAGATACCCCCGGTATATATGTGTATCCATAGCCCCGCTCCACAGCCCTCCTAGCTATAGATACGTGCGTAGTAGCCATCAAGCAATCACCCCAGCAAGCGAAACAAACGCTCAAACCCCTCTCTAGATCGCTAAAAATAAGCCTACCATCATCGTCCTCCAAATCCCTCCTGTATAGCCTCCTAAACCTCTTCCCAACCATGCTCTCGATATCAGCTATAGACCCTCGAGAAGGAAAAGATGTGTACTCCTCAAAATACACGACATCACAGATCTTTAAGGCCCTCAACGCATAGACAGAAACGAAACCAGGCTCCAGACCCAAGCTAACCATATATAGATGCCCCACCATACAGCATACACTCCATAAATCTAAACAGTCTAGCCTGGTTAAATATAGAGAAGCCAAAACGGTGTCTTAGGGGTGGAGTACGATCATCAATCACGTTTGGAGTCTCTCTTCATCCACCAAGTATTATGGATACCACAAACAATAAAAACCTAGATTAGATCAACCAAGGAAACCAAAGCACCAGTATATATCCCTACAGAAACCTAATTTAAGACGGGCATAGCATATTGAAAAAAATCAAAATCACATACGCCGAAATATCCACAACCATACACGCCACAGAAAACGAGGAAAAGGTGTTGAGGGCCATAGAAAATATACTCCCCAAACATCTGAAAGCAGCGATGAAAAACAATCTACACGTTACGGAAGCTAAAGGATACTACGGAAACCCCATGAAGAGACTAACCATAACCCTGGAATCATCAGACGCCGAGAATCTCTATAAACACATAATAGGCGGTATAGATGATCTCGATTTCGAAAACCTTATTGCTACAATAGATCAGAGGTTCGATGGCAAAAACAAGATCTTCATAAGGCTCTCCAAGCAGGACGCCTACCTCTCCAACTTGAAGCTGCTGGATAGAGGCGATGTTATAAGGATACTATTTACAGTTCTAGGAGTTAAGAACATAGATGAGCTAGTTAAATTTACCAGGGAGCTAAGGGAGCTGAAGCTTGATTAATGCGGATCTACTGATAATGGACCACAGCTCTGAGACGCTCGATCTAGCCTCCAGAATGGGCATAAAGCTAGTTGGCGTAGCTAGCCTAGATAATGCAGATAGGCTTGAGAAGGATTTAGTAGCTATACCCCGAAGAATAGAGTACGATATAGACTCGCTCAAGCCTAGCAAAAGGGTATTGATCGGGTATAAACCAGCAAAAAGAGAAGACGCCAGAAGAGCTGGCAAGATTAACAACATAACTATAGTATTTGATCATGACAACATCATACTGTGTGATTCTAGACAGATAAACGTTATGATCGGTAAAAACAACAGTGTTGAGATCCTGCTTAGGGATCTCCTAGATCAATCAAAGTTCACGAGGTACCTGAGACACATGATCAGGTGCATAAACACAGCAAACAGGTTAGGAGTGCCAACAATACTATCGTCGGGGGCAAAAAGCCGGTGGGAGCTCTGGCACCCAAAAACCCTCGTGATGATCGAGAAGCTTATAGTCGGTAGAAGGGGACCCCTAACACTTTCTTGGATTGAGGTGATCAGGAAATGGAACTCCAAGATACTATCCAGGTACTTTTAATATTGGTCTCGCTGGCTATAGCCCTATACACATTCATGAGGTACCGAGAGGTATCTCTAAAGTTGGAGAGGATAATTCATCGAGAGATGAGTAGCGGGGGTGATGCCTCAGGTATCCAAAATAGATCGAGGAAACTACTGAAGGTGGGAGACAAGAAGAGACTTAAAAGATACCTTATATTCAAGGTATACAGCATAGAAGAGATCGGGTTCTCAGCTCTAGAGAACAGCTTCCTAAACCATATAAAGAGAAGCCTGGGAGAGATAGGCATGGTTTATACCTCTGTAAAGCTGATTAAATATGATCCAAACACGGGTTTGGGGATAGTAAGAATAGTTGGAGAGGACCCCCACCTTGTAGCGTTGGTGATCTCTAGATTAAGGAGAATCGATAACGCTAAAGCCATTATAGCACCCATAAGAATAACAGGGAGCTTAAAGAAAGCATATAAATACCTCTCAAGACTCTCTAAAAGCTAGCTTCGCTGATTTAATCATGCTTAAACATATTAATCCACATATATCGGTTCTGATCTAGCTAACGATGCTTATACCCTACAAAAACATGGTAATTCGATTTTTATTTATCATAAAGTATAGGTATAAAATGGGTTAAATGATTGTCAGATGAGGAGAAAGCATATAGCGGCTTAGCCAACTATATAGAGACAAGGCGGAAGCTGATAGATCTAGAGCTAGATAAGATCATAAAAACCTACGAGGGAGAGGTTCTGGAGATATCAAAATACATCATAAGTGGAGGAAAAAGGTTTCGAGGTATACTCACCCTCCTAATATGCGAGGCCCTGGGAGGCAGCATTAGAGACTCCATGGATGCCGCGGTCGCTGTAGAGTTGATGCATTCCGCGTCTCTAGCTATAGATGACATAATAGATGGGGACCTCTATAGAAGGGGAAAGATATCTTCGTGGGTAAGGCACGGAGTAAGCAAAACTATATTGGTAGCTAATCTACTGATCCCCAAAGCCCAGATAATGATCGAGAAATACGGGCTAGACGCCCTTGTCCACGTCATCAGAACATGGCTCGACTCGACAACAGGAGAGATTCTGGATGTCTTCGGTGCGCCAAGGGACCTCAGCAGCTATGAGGTGGTGGCTCTGCTGAAGACAGCATCTATATTCAGGGTCTCCGCCTATCTAGGTGCTGTGTCGGCTAACGCGTCTAAAGAAATAAAGTATAATGCATCTAAATACGGTGAGTCGCTGGGTGTTCTGTACCAGGTGGTTGATGATCTGGTTGATCTGCTGAAGGTACTCGATAATAGCGATGGAAACATAGATATAGAGAAAAACATAGGGGAGGTAGCATCATTAAAGATGTTTCTCGAATGGCTAAACATAGAGGAGCCGATCAACACTGATGAACTTATAGAGAAAGCAACAGTAAAGATATCTGACTTCCTGAGGGAGCTGTCAAGCTATATAGGTGGGTTCCCTGAATCAAGATACAAGCTATATATAGCTTTCCTACCCAACATAATGATCAGGTACATGCTCAGCGAGCTCGGTAGCTGGGGAGAGGATATCTACAGAATGATCCCGGCTAAAAGCTAGCTGCGGGAAGCCACAGTGGAGAGAAATAGAATAAGAATAATATGCTTCCCAAAATGCAGCATTGATGAGATCT
>WANO01000074.1 GCA_015521765.1 Desulfurococcales archaeon | reverse complement strand
TCTACCACGCGATGCACACCTAGAATAGCTACCTCGGGCGGGTTGATCACGGGCATGCCCATTACCGTTCCTATAGATCCTATGTTGGTTATCGTGAACGTTCCATCCCTAACGTCGCTCAGATCGAGCTTGCCGCTCCTGGCCTTGCTGGCCAGCATAGATATGTCTCTAGCTATCTCAAACAGCCCCTTGCGATCAGCGTTCTTTATATTTGGAACAACAAGGCCCATCTCGGTATCTACAGCTATACCGATATTGTAGTATTTCTTCACCACGATCTCGTTTCTATCCTCATCAAGCGACGAGTTGAGCAACGGATACTCTTTCAAGGCTTTAACTACAGCCTTAACTATAAACGGTAGGATAGTAAGCCTGATACCCTTTCCCTCGGCATATTTAGCTAGATGATCCCTAAGCGATAAGAGGTCCGTGACATCAACCTCCTCAACTATATATGCGTGGGGGATCCTTGATTTGGCAAGGGCCATCCTCTCAGCCATGATCTTCCTAATGCCCCTCAGAGGCACCCTCTCAACAGCTTGCTCTGCGGTCTCGGCCTTCACAGCCTGGGTCTGGGGCTTCTCTACAGCCTCCACCTGGATTTTTTCAACTTCAGCAGCTCTAGCTGCAGCCTGGGCCTGAGCCCCCTGCTGGGCCTGGGCATATCTCAATACATCATCTCTAGTAATAACCCCTCCAGGTCCTGTACCCTTCACTTTAGCTAGATCTATACCGAGATCGCGAGCAAGCTTCCTAACAGATGGTGGGGCACGAACAATCCTTCTTTCCTCCTTCTTCGCCTCAACCTTCTCCTCTAATTCAGGGGAAACATCCTTCTTAACCTCCTCCACAGAGCCACTACTCTTCTCAGGCTCGACAGCTCCGCTTTCACCTTCTCCCTCAAGCTCTATCTCCACTATAGGTGAGCCAACACTAACTCTCTCCCCCTCGCTAGCTAGAAATCTAACCACACGTCCCGACACAGGTGAGGGGATCTCGACATTGGCTTTATCGGTAAGAACCTCGACTAGGGGCTGAAACTGCTTAACTTTATCACCCTCCTTCACAAGCCACCTAACTATCTCCCCCTCAGCTATACCCTCTCCTATATCTGGGAGCTTGACCTTCTCAATCCTGGCCAAAAACAGCACCTCAAGAATTAGTATTCCATTACCTTTTTTATAGCCATATATATCCTGGCCACATTAGGCATGTAGAGCTTCTCGTGGGCAAGTGGAAATGGCGTATCGTAACCAGCTACCCTAACCACAGGCCCCCTAAGAAGCTCTATAGCGTTCTCAGCCACATACGCCGAGATCTCTGCACCCAGCCCTAGTGTTTTGGGTGCCTCGTGAACAATCACCAGCCTGCCAGTCTTCTCGATGCTCTTCAGCACAGCCTCACGATCGAATGGCATTAGGGTTCTAAGATCTATTATCTCCACATCCCAGCCATGCTTCTCCGCAACAAGCTTGGATGCCTCAATAGACTTATACACCATGGCTCCGTACGTCACTATAGTTACGTCTGAACCCTCCTTAACCAACCTAGCCTTGCCTATAGGCACTATGTAGTCTTCTTCGGGGACCTCCTCCCTTATTGTTCTATATATTGATTTAGGCTCAAGGAAAATCACCGGGTCATCAATCCTTATAGAGGCCTTGAGGAGTCCTTTAGCATCGTACGGTGTTGAGGGCATGATAGTTATAAGTCCGGCTGTGTGGATAAAGTAGCTTTCGGGGCTCTGGCTATGGTGCATGCCTCCCCTTACGCCTCCGCAGCAGGGTGATCTAATTACTAGAGGTACAGAGAACTGTCCCCCACTTCTATACCTGATCTTCGCAACGTTACTAACAATCTGATCGAATGCCTCGTACACAAAATCGATAAACTGGATCTCGGCAACAGGTCTAAGCCCATACATAGCCATGCCAACAGCTATCCCAACAATACCTCCTTCGGTTAGAGGGGTATCGATAACCCTCAGCTCACCGAACTCGTCTATGAGCTTCTCGGTAACTAGGAAGACGCCTCCCCTATAACCCACATCCTCGCCTAGAACAACAACCCTGGGGTCCCTCCTCATCTCTTCTCTTAAAGCCTGGTTAAGGGCCTGAACCATATTCATGATTGGCATGGCTATTCCACCTTCAAGCCGAGAGATTTCATAATCTTAAGAGACTCTCTGAATTCCTCGAGCTGCTCTCTGAGGTTCCATGGCATTTCGGAGTATACATCCTCGAATATAACCTCCTCGGGGAGCTCGGGCTTGCTTAGGCACCTTCTAACTACAGTCTCTATATAGTCTCTCCACCTGCCCCAAATCTCTCTATCTAGATCCTCGTTAAGTATACCTCTATACATGAGGTATCTGCGGAACCTGGGTATAGGATCTTTAGCCTCGTACCTCTTAACCTCCTCGTCACTCCTATACCTTTTAGGATCATCAGCCGTTGTATGGGGTCCCAACCTATAGGTTAGGGACTCGATAAGTGTAGGCCCCCCACCAGAGCTTGCTTTATCGACAGCCTCTTTAGCTATAGAGTATACAGCAAGAACATCGTTTCCATCAACACGTATTGAGGGGACCCCATAGGCGACACCCTTCACAGCAAGCGTTGGCGCGGCTGTCTGCTTCCTAACGGGGAGGGATATAGCCCACTGGTTGTTCTGTATAACGAACACTACTGGCGGCTTGAATAATCCAGCGAAGTTCAGGCCGAAATGGAAATCGCCGCGTGATGTTGCTCCATCGCCAAAGAACGTTAACACAACTATATTATCCCCCATTATCTTTGCCGCTAGAGCAAACCCCACGGCGTGCGGTATCTGGTTGCCCACGGGTACTGGGGCTGGAACTATCTTCTTATCTCTAGAGCCATATATGGCGAAATCCGACCCCTTAAGCGGGTCGTCGGCGTTGGCCATAGCCCTATCAATAATCTCCTCCTCACTCATGCCCCTAACCAGAAGGGCCCCGAGCTCTCTATAGCTTGGGAACATCCAGTCCTGCTCTCTCAGGGCTAGCGCCGCGCCAATCATTGTTGCTTCCTGACCCTTATTGGGTGCGTGTATAGCTACCTTACCCATTCTCTGGAGCTTCAGCAGCCACTCGTCAAGGATCCTGGTTCTAACCATGTACTCATAGATCTTCAATAGAAAATCCTTGCTCAATTTAGGCTCCAGCGACTCGTCAGGGATCCCCTGGTCGTCGAGAACCCTAAAAATCCCGAGAGCCTTATCTAGATTCAGATCTTTAGCCAGAGCCTGGGAAATAAGGTTCACCCAACAACTAAATAGCAAATATAAAATATATATTAAGATTTAACAAGAGCTATACATTGTCCAACTCCCTAAGCCTCCTAACAAGCTTAACCGCAGCCTCAACAGCCCTTCTAGCATATTCCTCAGCCCTCTCAAGGGCCTGAAGCCTGGTCGCTCCAGGACCAATAATGCCTAAGGTGACTGGCTTACCGTACTCCACACTTAGATCCATTATCTTCCTAGCGGACTGGTGAGCCACAACTTCATCATGCTCCGTCTCACCCTCAAGCACGGCTCCAAGAGCCACTACCGCATCCACATCCTTTAGCTTTTCGAGAACATGCTTCACAGCTATAGGTATATCGAACGTGCCGGGAACCTTAATGGTTTTAACGGCTTTTGCCCCCAGAAACTCTATGTGCTCTAACGCCTTAAGAAGCATGATGTTGGTCACGTCATAATTGAACTCAGACACGACTACAGCTATATTTATCTCCTGGGATCTACTCTCTGATTGGCCCGACATCCCTATACCCCTGCCTCAATCCCTTACCAGCATATTTACGTAAGGCTAGGCCGCCTTTAAATAAGAGCTCCACAGCGTTTCTAGCATGCTTCCTTGCCCTATCAACAGCTATATAGTATAGCTTCCTCTCGTCCTCTGCCTCGTCCTCGTGGACGGTTACATCTATAACATGCCTGTTAGTTAGAATCTGCACCATGGTCAAGCCAATGCTCATGGCTAGATAACTGTATTTATCTACCTGCTCCTTCCCAACCCACCCAAAGGTCACAACTATGTCGCAACCCTCCTCATCTATAAGCTTCTTGGCAGCTACAGGTATGTCCTTGATCCCTGGAACAGTATACCTAACAATCTCAACATCACTAGCCAGCGACCTGATGGTATCTATAGCGTGTTTAGCCATATCAACCCTTGAAAAAGTCGTGTCTACAATCCCGATCTTGGGCATGCCCCTACAACACCAACTTAATGATTTCTTCACCCATTAAGAATTGATACCCGTGCTGAAGAGCGTATTTTCTAGCTTTATCTATGCTTAGGGAGGTCCCCTCATCAAGCATCTCAGCTATAACCATGCTGGGTACGAGATTAACAACCCGCGATACAGCAAGGCTCAGCTCGGTGTGGCCCTTCCTCTCCCGGAGGTCCCTTCCAAGGAGTATCGGGACGTGGCCGGGTGAAAAGAACTCTGAATAGAACTTTGCCCTTGCCTCATCGGATCGCCCATTATGGATCAGTTCGACAACGCTGTGGAGAACCCTTATGGTTTTCTCCCTATCTATATCCGATATGCCTGTCTTAACCGAAATATGGTTAACGCTTATGGAGTACGGCGGGAAGTCGCCGTATCTGGGTTTCTTAGATATTAGGGGCCTGAGTGAGGTGTAGCTACCTAATAGATCCACTATGTATGGGAGCTCAAGCTTTTTGGCGTATTGAAGAGGCATAACATAGCATATCTGCCCCCCAGCCTCCATCCTGAGTTTCCTTATGCTTCTATAGGTTATCGAGCCTGCATAAAAAACCATATCGACCTCCTCCTCTCTCCCGTGGAGATCGTATATAAGTATAGGCTTTCCGGAGATCAGATCTGACCTAACCCTATCCCAATCAATCATACCGATCCATACCCCTCAAGCTGGTATCGGCCTCTATAGTGCTTCCTACTTAATATAAATCCCGCTATCAACATAGATAAGCCTACAAATAAAATAACTATAACATCCAGGCTGTCCTCGATAAGCGCAGACGCTAAATCACTGATCGACGAACCCTGGGAGTCGCCAAACGGTACATTATATTGATCCCCATCTACAGACCCCGTCGAAGTAACCCTTATATAGCCCCTAGTCTCAGAAACGTTTTCATCTGGCTTCGCATCAACACCTGTATAGGCCTGCATATTCAGCGGATCAGCATCGACAGGACCTATAGCAACCACAAAAACTGCTAGGTAAATAAGGGCCCCATACAGTATTATGTGCATTCAACCTTAACCTTGCCATACTTTTTAAGAGCATCCAGAACCTTATCGAAGCTTATCTTCTCGATATAGAATCTAAAGGCTATCCTGGCTCCACCTCCCATCATCAGTGATCCCCCTCCCTTGCTCTTTCTAACGAACTCTATAAACCCCCGTTTTCTGTTGCATACAACATCGAATTGCTCATGATCTACAGGGAACTTAACCAATATCCCTGGACCATGTATGCCTTTATCGGTTATTGTATAGGAAAACACGCTCTGCATCATCTTGATGCTTTTCTTTTTAAAGTACATTCTGTTAATCACGGTAGGTATCATGAATACAGCCTCGAACATTATGATAGACCCTATGAACCTCTGAACCTGGGTCTCGCTCATGTATGTGGGTATTATGAAGGTGTTGAACACATAGAATATTATAAAGATCAGGGGCAGATAGGCCATGGGCATCAAAGTAAACTTCATCTGCGCCTTCCACTCGTTATTGAACTCGGTATCTCTCTGTATGAGCTGCATAACCTTTTCTGGAGTAGCCTTAAGTATGACTCTGCCTCTCTTAACTTCCTCCGCCTCCTTTCCTCTTAGTGATCCCCTCATGCTTCTATAGCTTATGAGAAAAAATATAGCGAAATAGCTTATGAAGAAGACTGTTATAACGATCCCGTAGTGCTCCGGGAAATAGGTGATCACGTAGGCGTAGAAGAGGATCATGATCTGCATTATTATATATCCAAGGTACTTCTTGATGCTCTGCATAATCATAACCTACTTTAAATTAGCAATAAAAGCTTATTTAGATATGGAGCACTATTAATCATGCATACTATAGTTTTAACCATATATATTTTCTACACATCATGAAACATAGAAGTAGCTTAGGTGGATATGCGGTATGAAGATAGTTATACTTGCTGGAGGCTACGGTAAAAGGCTGAGACCCCTAACCGAGGAAGTCCCTAAACCCCTCATCAAGATCGGGGAGAAACCAATAATAGTATGGCAGATGAAGTGGTTCAGCAGCTTTGGATTTGATGAATTCATAATACTCGCTGGATACAAGAAAGAGAAGATAATAGATGAGATAGGCTCCGGAATGAGATACGGCGTAAAGATATCCTATATAGTTGAAGAGGAGCTCCTCGGCACGGGTGGAGCTATAAAGAATGCTGAGCACGTCCTGAAGAAGGAGGATTTCTTTATAGTTGTTAATGGTGATATAATCACGAATCTCGATCCGAGAAGGCTGATCGAGGAGCTCAATAGGGGAGACGGTCTCATAGGAGTTATAGCCTCCGTGCCCCTGAGAAGCCCCTACGGGATACTTAAGATCGATGAAGGTAGCTACATAATTGATTTCGCTGAGAAGCCCTTGATTAAGGACTACATGATTAATGCTGGTGTATACGCCTTCAAACCTGAGATATTTAGGTACCTGCCTAGATCCGGTGACCTTGAGAAGCTCGTTTTTCCTCAACTAGCTAGAGAGAGGAGGCTGAAAGCTGTAACCTATAGCGATGTGTACTGGAGATCTATAGACAGTATTAAGGATCTTGAGGAAGCAGGTAAAGAGATTAGGGAAGTCTTCAAGAATATCGCCTAAGGTGATATATGCTGATTATTATCTCGCTGTCGGGGGACCCCGGAGTTTCCGCTGGTATAGCTAGATATTCTGGCAGCACTCTCGTTACGCCAACCATAAAGAGGTTTCCTGATGGCGAGATCTATATTAGAATAGACCATGATCTTAGGGGTAGAGACGTTCTTATAGTCCAGTCAACCTATCCAGATCAGGATTCAAAGCTGATGGAGGTGCTGTTAGCTATAGATGCAGTAAGCAGGCTTGGTGCGGCAAGTATCAGTGTGCTGTTCACGTATTTAGCCTATATGAGGCAGGATAAGGTGTTTCTTAAGGGTGAGCCTGTCTCCCTGGATGTGGTGCTAAGGACAATCTCTTCTATAGGGAATATAGATAAGCTATATGTTGTTGAGCCCCATGTTGTGTGGAGAGATAGGTTCATCGCGATCGATGGTGTATCGCCGTTAGCCGAGAGATTTAGAGATCTAGATGGAATCCTTGTTGTTGCGCCAGACAAGGGGGGTGTTGAGAGGGCTAGAAGGTTCTATAGCTTGATTAAAGGTTCAGATCTAATATATATGGTTAAGAAAAGGGATAGATACACCGGGAAGGTATCCTCGGAAATTGCGGAGAGTGACGCAGATAAAGTCAAGAATAGCCATGTAGTTATCGTAGACGATATAGTGAGCACGGGAGGAACACTGGCTGAGGCATCTAGAAAGCTACTCAGCCTCGGTGCATCCAGCATACATGTAGCGTGTGCACACCCGCTATTTGTTGGGAACGCATTCAAGAGGATTAAGGGTGCTGGGATAGACAAGGTTGTTTGTGGAAGGACCGTTGTCAAAAAGCTTGATGGTGTCGAGTATGTTGATTTATCTAGCTATATAGCTAGATCTATTTTCGGATAGCCGCAAGTGAACCGTCTTGATCATTAGGGTTCTAGGTCTGCAGATAGCTAATACAGAGCTTGTTCCCCTAACATATTATGATCCTGGATCTCTAGCTGTGGTTGTCTGGATTAGGGGTTTGGGGGATCACTGTAGCATTTGTCCGTGGCGATATGCGTATGATCCTGAGAGGTCCCTTAGTCAGAGGTATGTCGAGGTAGATAGAATCCTTAAAATAGCTGAAAGGAGGAAGCTAACCAATATAGTTTTCCATGGCGGTGACTACGTGGATTTGGGTGGTGCTAAAGATGTATCTATGTATATAGCTTCACGGGGATTCGATCTAGTTGTTAAGCATCGCATGTCGAAACCTGTAGAAAAGATCCTTTCTGCTAGGGATCACATATCAGGTGTTGTTGGTGAAGTATCTATCTTTTCCGACGATCATGGAGATCGTGTTTTCAGAAATATTCAGAGTATTGTAGATGAGGGTATCTATATGGAGATCGCCTTAGTGGATCTAAAACCTGAACTAGAGCTATCGAGGAAACTTAGAGATGTGATCGATGGAATAAAGGCTCTGGAGCCAGCCATCCCTATAAACATATATGGGGTTGGGATCAGGGAAGAATATCTCATGCTTATAAAGAAGATCGTGAAAGACACATGCAGAAACACCTGCTATATACTTGAGGAGAACCTATATATATACCCCGAACACGTGTACTGTAGATCATGCGGGAAGGTTGTAGGGAAAAGAATACATAATGTAATAGTTAAACCTTTGGGTAGCGGTGAAAACGGCGAGTGCCACTCCTGCGGCTTCAGAAACTACTACAAGTTATCTAGAACAAGATCAAGAATACCGCTTATAGCAAACATAAACATTTAGCTTATATATTTGATACAGCTAAACTACTAATGAAGTTCGGCATGGTGTAATAATGAATGCACTCATAATGGCTGGTGGGTTCGCCACTAGATTAAGACCCTTAACCCTTACACGCCCGAAGGCTCTGCTACCTATACTTGATAAGCCGTTGATAGACTGGCTTATATCGGATCTTGTTGATTCAGGACTAAAAAACATTACTCTAGTGCTCTACCATATGTATGATAAGATAGTTGATCATGTGTCAAGTAGCTGGAGAGGTTTAGGTCCCCTGATCAATTACCATGTTGAATCGCTACCCCTAGGAGATGCGGGCTCTATTAGAGAGATAGCTATGAGTAATGGCGTATCCTTCCCTATACTTATTACGTATGGGGACATATTCAGCAAGATCAATTATAGACAGGTGATGGAGTACCACAAGAAGATGGGTGGTATAGCAACGATCGTTGCCACAGTAGTGGAGGATGTATCAAGGTTCGGGGTATTGAAATTCGGTGACGATAATAGGCTTATAAGACTGATCGAGAAACCCAAAACGGCAGGCAAGGAGTCGGGGTATGTTAATGCTGGGGTGTATGTCGTTGAGGAGGAGATAATAGATTTGATAGAGCCGGGCAAGAAACAGAATATGGCAAGGGATATAATTCCTAAGGCTATAGATAGGGGCGACATATATGTCTATAGATACAGCGGTGTGTGGAACGATATTGGAACACCAAGCGACTATCTGGAAGCCAATATACAGGCGATCTACCAGTTAAGTAGCGAGGGAGTGGTAATCAGCAACAATGCAGAGATAGATAAGGATGTTGAGGTTAAAGAACCCATATATATAGGTAGCGGCGTGAATATATCTAGCCACAGCAGTATTGGGCCATATACAGTTATCATGAGAGGCACCTCTGTAGGTCTTGGAGCACTCATCGAAAACAGTCTTCTGATGCCTGACACTAGAATCTCTAACCACACTGTTGTTAGGGAATCAATCATCGGCTTCAGAAGCTATATAGGGTCGTGGTCGCGAATCTCCAAAGGAACTATAATCGGTGACGGCGTGGTTATTGGTGATAAAAGCTGTATTGGTGAAAGAACTATTGTTCTTCCTTTCAAAGAGATCTACGACGATCTATGCTCTAAAACAGGAAGAATAATACTTTAGAAGCCGCAAGCATCATGTTAATCATGTTATCTCTATGGTCTGTATGACGAGAGTTCTGAACTTTTTTATTATCTCCTCGAATTCATCTATATATATAGTGCATGGCTCGGTATATTCTACACTGCTCCTTCCAGCTAGTCTAAGTATGAATTCATATTCCTCCTTGCTACAGTTAATCAACCTAAAGTATACTGATCCGGAGACCTTGCCTATAACCAAAGGCAACCTAACCCTATCAACCATGTATCTTGGAATTATTGATACGGCTAGCTTAAGCTCGTCGGGATCTATTGTATGTAGGCTTCCATCTTGGAGCCTTACACTATAGTTCTTCGACTCAAGCATCTCTCTTATGCTTCTTCTTTCCGCTGGAAGAGAGCTTCTTAGAGATCTAATTAGATAGTTGTAGTAGGTATATACCGCCTTCTCCAGTCTGTCCTCTCCTTTCTGATTATCCACAGCTATCTCCTATATCTAGCATATATCATAGCATGATCCTTATCGAAAGGCTCTAGATGAACAACATCAACTATCTCAAAGCCCCTAGACTCTAGGGTCTTGATCTCCATCTCGTAAACCTCGCTTGGCTCAAGAGTAACATCAACGCTCCTAGCCTTAATAGCTATGAGCAGATAGCCGTTCTCCTTTAGAAAGAACTCCGCGTTGTCCGCAACTATATCCGCCTGATCTGGCTGAGCCACATCTGCATATATACCGTCTACAAGGTCTATGAAGAAGCGGTACTGATAGGGCTTTCTCGCATCACCCAGAATAGGAATTAGATTGCTTCTGGATTCAGCAACTATCAGAAGCTCCCTAAATACCCTTGGCGCAAATTCAACTGCATACACAACTCCCTCGCTACCTATTATATCCGATACATGGCTCGGCGTCGTACCGGATCCTGCACCCAGATATAGTATCTTGTCACCCTTGCTTATCGGGAGCTCCTTTATGCCTTTCAGAAGCGCTCCAGCAAGCTTGCTTCTGTACGCATTCCACTCCCTCAACTCGAGATTGTTCCACTTGAATAGCCTCTCACCATAGACCCTTATGCCTGGTGCTAGATTCACCGTTGCAAGCTTGCTGGTTCCATCCTCCATCTCAACTATATACACATTTTTATATGTTTCGTGTTCAGTTATCTTTACGGGTTCAGAAATCGCAATCACCTAGACGACGCCTTTACCTCTGTACTTATTTTAGGTATTTGAATTATTATAAAATAAATATTCATTGCAGGACCCCGCTACTTTCTATGACCCTTCTTCTTTCTCCGCGGAAATCTCCTTCCTCTCTCCTCCCTTTCCCTCTTTGGAGGCTTTGGATACAGCTTCTTGATCTCTTCAATCCTCTCCATCAAAGACTTCTTTAACCTATCACCCAGAAATCTACCCGTAAAGAAGTCGATTCTAGCCGCTATAGCCAGCTTCGTAGCCAAAGCCCTAGCTATCTTGCCGCGCTGCCACCTTGGGGATCTATGTATCTCTGGAAACTGAAATATGATCCCATGCTTAGGAGGCCTACCACCAGTTCTTAGAGCTCTAAAGAGAGCTTTCTCGGCACCAAGAACCTGTATTGTGCTAGCCGGGAGCTTAGCCAGCTCCTCTAAGCTACCGGCCAGGCTTAATAATCTAGCGGCAAGGAGCGGTCCTACAAGCTCGTTTACGTTTGGAGCTACCTCTTTAACCACGTTGGATGTATAGTTCGTGAGATAGCTTCTAAGCTCGTGGAGCTGCAGCATTATCCTTGCTAACGTCTGTATTGGCTTTATGTCGAATTCCGAGAGGTCCGCCCCCATACTCTTCATGGCTGCCTCGGTAACTCTTTTAGCTAGATTCTCGCCAAGTCCTATCTTACGGAGGGACTGTATGCTATAGTTATCCCTTGTGCCAAGCTCACTGACTATTCTAGCATACCTGATATGATCATCTATAAGCTCATCCAGCTCTGGAAAGTGTATGCTGTACCACTCCCTCAGCCTCGCTGCAAATAGGTTGAGTGTTTTATCTATATCATCTATAGCTCTAATGCTCTGGATAGCCAATAGATCCCTTTTGCCAGCATACTTCCTTAGCTCCCTTCTAGCGACCTCAAGCGCTATCCTATGAGACATCGCTACATACTTGTCTCTACCCTCAATTATACCCTGCGAAACATATAGCTCCGGCACCCGACTCCTGAAGCTTCTGAATACCCCATCACTCTCCACTCTAACATCAAATCCCTTGCTAGCTACATATCTAGCGACAGCATCGTCCTCAACAACAATCTGTACATTGTTTTTGCCGAATCTGGACTCGATCTCCCTTAATGCGTCATCCACCAGGCTGTCATGCCCCTCATTGATTCTTCTCCATATGTTTTCCGCTATATTGACTTCGTCGCCTTTTCTCGAACCTGAATATATTAGATCGCCATCACCGCTAAAAACAAACACACCAAGAAGATGCTCAAATAGATAAACCTTATCTCGGGTGCCAACAGTAGCTGTAGTAGCCGCCATTCCAGACATCAAGATAAAATTAGCTAACTACTGATATAAATATCACAAGCAAGTGATGAAGAGCCGGGGGCGGGATTCGAACCCGCGAACAACGGGTCTACACGGGCGGTATACCACTGTCCCACTGCAGCCCGCCGCCTTAGTCCACTCGGCCACCCCGGCTGTGGATCACGCTTATGTTATGTGGTACGGGTTACCTATTTTTATCTTATTATTCAGGGAAAATATCTATTTCCCGCTATCAGTGGTGCATCATGGATCCTAATTTAATTTTTAATTAAAGAAGTGTGCATTCAGGTAGTATCTAGTCCTCTGTAGCTAGAAACCTGCATAGGGCGGCATATATGAGTGCGTGTATTTTCTGTTCGGGGTTTTCTCCGAGATCTTTTAATTCGATCTTTAAATTAAGCCTATCTATCAGCCTCTCTATATACGGATAGAGTTCGCCTATACCCTCTCTATCTCTGCTTGATAATCTATCCGCTATATAGAGAGCTAAATCGAGTGTGTCGGGATCCATAAATATGTTTATGGAGCTACCGTCCCATACCTTGCTAGCTAAATCAACGTCTAGGTCTATTCCTCTCCTCCTAAGGTTTTCGGACCACATTAGCAGCACGTCTCTTATTGAACGATCTATAACAGGATCAGATAAACCAGCTATAGATAGCATAGATTTATATAGGGCTAGATCGCGAAACTTGATCACGTGAGCATCAGTAAACCTATAATCATCCAGACCGGATATAGGTTCTTGATGCCCAGTAAATGTGTGATCAGCCGATATTTCATGGGGGTGAGCCTTACCTGTGTCTACAGCTCCAGCAGAGCCAGACATGGCTTGATGCACCTGAAAAATGGCTAAGTCCCTTATGAATATTTAAATTTTCTCGCTTTAGCTATCGAAATTAATTTTATATAGCCCAATATTATCCTCTAAATTGAAGCCACTTAATTCATTATTTTTGTCGAGAAATATAATATTAATATTTTTGGAGATGTAACATATATTAGCTAGATAAAATATAGTGATAGTTGTGGTCCCGTATAGGGAGGGAAATATAGAGGATCACAGAAAAGGTTCAGAGGAGCTAGTTAAAAAGGTAGCTAGCATTCTATCTTCACACAGCATTGATGTAGATATACTTAGATACCCATACCAAGGAGAAAGATCAGTAGACCTCATAACATCAACCAAGTTAATGATAAAAATATCTAAAAAGCTTATGGACATAAGCAAGAGGGAAATTAACGAGCTTAAGGCTGCTGCATATATATTGAATAGCTTTCCACTAATCGTTTCCGAGTACTTTACTGATGACAAAATAGAGTCTGGAATAGTTTTCGAGAAGAATGATATAGATGTAATTGATCCTGAAACACTCGATATGTATCTTTCAGGCGAGAAGGTATCTATCTACTCGAGAAAAGGAATGTTCTATGTTAGAATAAACGGTAAGATGCTGGAGAGGTATAGGAGGGAGAGGGGTATGAGTCTAGGTGATTTAGCCAACATACTAGGGGTTAGCAGGAAGTCTGTATATGAGTATGAGAAAGGCCTTATGGATCCGTCTGTAGATATAGCCGAGAAACTTCTCGATGTTTTTGGAGAGGAGATAATCGACTCATACGATATTCCTGACGAAAATACTTTGGGCAGGATAAGGAAACACATAATTAGGCAAGCTATAACTTCAAGTATATCTGATCCCATTGTAAAAGAGATTACGAAAACCGGTGGTGAGGCTGTGAAGCTAAATAATACAGCGCCTGATATAGTGAGTAGAATAAACGAGAACAAGGTGCTTATAGTTAGAGACAATGAAAATGTTGAGATCGATGAGCTGGAAAGAAAAATAGAGGAGTCTAGAAAGTTTGAGAGATTCATAAAATGCGGGCTTCTTCTGGTAACCATTAATAGCAGGCGCAGAAAAGTTATTGAGAAGGAATTCGATATAGATGCTGTGGAGCTTGACTCGATATCGGAGTATTTTAAACACATAGATTAGAAATAATAATAACTTTGCTTGAGTCATGTGTGAGGGTTTATACATAGATGATCTCTATAATAATTACGGGACCTCCCGGAATAGGGAAAACAACTATTTTTATGAAGGTGATCGATGACCTTAAAAAGCGATCTATAAAGATCTCGGGCATAGTGTGCCCAGATGTAAGGGGTGATAGGGGGAGAATAGGGTTCAAGATTATAGATCTATCAACAGGATCGTGGAGATGGCTAGCCAAGCTAAAAAAACTTGCTGACGGAGAATGCAGGGTTGAGTTCGGGCGCTACTGTATAGATGTGGATGGGGTAAAAGAGATAGTTAATGAATCTATGAAGCATGTTGAGGGATCCGATATTATATGCATAGATGAGGTAGGGCCTATGGAGTTTAAATCCAGGGACTTTAAGATATATCTAGATAAAGTATTCAATAGCGGTAAACCCCTACTTCTTATAGTTCATAGAAATATTGTTGATTCCATAGCCTATCAGCTCAAATCCTTGGGGAGAGATGTTAAGGTGTATAGGGTCGATCATTTAAATAGAAACCATCTACATAAAAAGATCCTTAAAGACCTAAACATAATCCAAAGTAAAGATCAGTAAGGCCTTACCGCTATACCGCTGGATTTAGCTATCTCAACAATATCTCTATAGAGATCTATACATTTCGATGGCTTATAGCAACTTACAGTCAAGTTAGCCTTTAGAGTTTTTAGGTCGCGTTGGGTATATATAGCTGTATAGGTTTCCGATCTATTATCTATATCAACAACAATCTTTATGAGAGAATCGCCATCACCCCACAGTAGGTATGACGAACCATTATATATAGATCCTGAATGCCTCGATAAGAATTCGGACGAAACCCTAGCTATAAAGCCTGTGTATTCAGTAGCCATATTAAACATGAGCACGGCCTTAACTTCATAGATACACATATGCGGCATCCAATAATATCATTTATCAACCTAAAATATTTTAATCCGATAGATAAATTTAGGGCGAATTTGGGAACGTTTATAGTGTTGTTTTAAATATAAAACGTTTAAAACGATAAAATACTTGGTCTGAATGGTGAGCGATGATGACTAAAAAGTATATAGATATACTTGACGAGGAATCAATGGATCCACTAGATAGAAAGGCGTATGAAATCATTCTCAAAAGCAGTAGTAATGGAGGGATAATACAGTCAATGCTGTGGAAAATGCTTGGAGTCGACAGTAGAGAGGGCTCGAAGATAGTTTTACGACTAATAAAAAGGGGGCTTATCACTAGAAAGAAGATCAGCTATGAAGGAAAGCAGACATACATGCTTAATGCAGTAACCAACAATAACCAGAAAATAAACATCTATGTATCCCTAGACAATATGTGGAGCATACCCTGCTTCACATGCGATCTCCTATTCACATGCGGAAAATCATCAACAGTAACTCCATTAAACTGCAGCAAATTAAGTGAATTTTTACTCACATATAGCGCGGATATTATAAAGAGCTATAATATACTAAGAAAACCATGAAGAACACATCCTAACCAAAGCTATAAACCCAATCCCCTTCTATTGATGTTCTCCTTAAGATCCTGGGCATTGATCATATAGTTGAGCCCCTATTCTATCCATCATCACTATGCATGTAATCATGTAACTTAAATCACATATAACGGCGGCCCCACCTCTGTTGGTGTGGCCAAACAATAAGCGTTACCCCGCCACAAGACTCCACCCGGTGACCTGTGAACGTCGACGGCGGAGGTTAGGTTGCTCCCTTCCGGGCCTGGCCTGGTTCCCTCCGCTAAGGCGGTTAAGCCCCTCCTTCCGGAGGGACCTCCGCCACCGCCGACCCCACAGGGCGGGCTTCATTGCTGTGGCGGGCGCTTATTGTTTGGCCACACCAACAGAGGTGGTTACTGGCCCCCGCTTTACGCCCTATTCGGGTTTGGGGGTGGGCGGGTCCCCCGGCCCTACCCGCCATGTTATTATTTGTGTTATTTTTAATAAAAAACATGTGTTGAGTATATTGTATGGGTGGCGTTTTGGGTATAGATTCTGTGGTTAGCGATATATATGCTAGGTCTGTTGAGGCTCTAGATATTATCAGAGATTATATTCATGAAACACCTATCGATCTTAGCTCAACACTATCTAAAATATATAGATGTAGCATGTTCCTTAAATATGAAAATCTACAGAAGACGGGGTCGTTTAAAGCCAGAGGCGCCCTATACAAGATCTATAAGCTAGCCAGAAAAGGAACCTCCGGAATAGTTGCCGCATCTTCAGGAAACCACGCCCAGGGCGTTGCCTATGCATCGAGCATCTATAACATAAAATCATATATATTCATGCCGAAGGTGACTCCAGCATCAAAGGTTAATGCTGTTAGAAGCTACGGTGCAGAAGTGATAATCTATGGGGACTATTTCGATGAGGCATATAGGAAAGCGTTAGAGTTTGCTGAGGAGAGGAATCTTGATTTTGTTCATCCGTTCAACGATCCGGACATAATAGCGGGTCAAGGAACTATAGGGCATGAGATACTTAAGCAGTTGGGTAACGTAGATATAGTTCTTATCCCTGTTGGTGGAGGGGGGCTTATCTCTGGAATAGCTGTGGTCCTCAAAAAGCATATGCCTAGAGTAAAAATTATAGGTGTAGAGCCTGAAAGAGCCCCCAAGTTCATTAGGTCTCTAGCGGCGGGCAGAATTATTGATGTTGATATCAAGCCCTCTATAGCGGATGGCCTCCTAGCTAAAAGGCCTGGAGATCTCACATTCGAGATCGTTAGAGAGTACGTGGATGATGTTGTTGCGGTTAGCGAGGACTATATAGCTAGGGCTGTTTACTATCTTATGGAGCGTAACAAGATCGTTTCTGAAGGGGCGGGAGCCATAGGTCTTGCTGCTGTTTTAGAGGATAAGCTACCTGTAGATCTGGAGGGTAAGAGGGTTCTTATACTGATTAGTGGGGGTAACGTGGATCTCACAAACTTATATAGAATAATTATAAGGGGTCTAAGCTCGGAGGGGAGACTAATAAACATCAACATAAAGATGCTTGACGCGCCCGGCAGACTGAAGCGCATACTCGATATAGTGTATAGATATAGCGGAAATATAGTTGATATAATCCATAGAAGGATAGGTGAAGATATAGATGTTGGATACTCCGTTGTTGAGCTACTGATCGAGATACCTTCTGTAGATGTTAGAGACAGGATCGTCAGCGATATAAGGAAACTTAAGGAACACGGCTATGAAATCTTGGAATAGATCTGTAGACCATAGATCACCTCAATATATAAACCCAGTATTAAATAATTTTATTTAGGTAAGTCCATAATGACGATAAGGCTGCTCGATCTGAAGGATCCGTACACTGAGATAAATGAGAAGCTGAGGAAGCAGAAATACCACTTGATCGGAGCGCACTCAGCAGTTAAGAAGTGTCTCTGGACGCATAAAGCCATAATGGATAATATGTACTGCTATAAAGGAAAGTTCTATGGGATAGAGAGCCACAGATGTATACAGTCATCAGTTTCGACACAGTGGTGCTGGAACGCCTGTCTCCACTGCTGGAGATTAAGGCCTACGGACCTCGAGGAGCAGTGGGACGATAAGGGGCCTATATCGATCGATGATCCAAAGTTTATCGTTGAGATGAGTATAATAGAGCATAGAAGAACAGTATCTGGATACAAATCCCTTGGAGCCCCCGACGAGGTTATCAGAGAAGCTATGAACCCCAAGCATGTGGCTATAAGCTTAACTGGCGAAAACACTCTATACCCTAGGCTGGGAGAGCTAATCAGGGAATATCATAGGCAGGGAATAACCACATTTCTAGTTACTAGAGCCATCAGGCCAGATATATTGGCCAACTTGGATGAGGAGCCCTCACAGCTATATATATCTCTAGAGACATACGACGAGGAGGGATACGAATACTTCACAGTGCCATTGGTTGCTAACGCATGGCAACTAACCCTTGAAACACTTGAAATGCTACCAAGCTTCACATGTCCAACGGTATTTAGGATAACAGCAATAAAGAACTGGAATATGGATACCAACGCAGTTAAGGGATTCGCTAAGCTGATCGAGCTTGCACAACCAACATTCATAGAGATAAAGGCCTACATGCATGTTGGGGCATCAACAAATAGGTTAACCAGGGAAAACATGCCGAGCCACAGTGAGGTTGTTGATTTCGCTAAGAAGCTAGCTGATGAAACTGGATACATGTTTGTTTCTGAAAACAAGCCATCTAGGGTTGCGCTTCTGTCTCTCTTAGATAAGCCGCTTATACGCCACGGCAATGCAAAGATCTCGTGGTGGGATCCTGACTATGAGGGCTTCGATGAGTATGAGCAAGATAGTTCTAGCCTGTACGGTACTTTAGTAACTAAATAGAGGCTTTCTACAGCTAATAGATCAAATATCAGTCCTTCGTTTAGTGGCAATATTTAAATTAACTATAAGAATAATTGTGTATAGTGCGATAGGTGAGTAGCGGATGCCTGAGTTTAAGCTAGTAGTCTCCGATACAGAGGTAAAGGAGCAGAAGTGGGTTAAAGTTATTGTGGTAGGCGACGAAAACCTCCAGTATGGAGATGAGGAAAAGAACCAGAAGCGATTTATGAAAGTAAAGATATCTAGTAGACTACATGATATTTTGAACCCCAAGCTCGGTATTGTAGCTGTAAGGCTATGGAAATCCTTTGAGAATAAAGAGAAAGTTAACTTTATAGCCCAAGTAGAAAAAGATGACTCGCTGGAGGTGGGTATAGTCAAGGCCCCATTGAGCTTTCTCCAAGATAAGGTTGGATCCGAGAGGGTGCTGGGAGAGATTGCAAGGGCGCCAAGTTTCCAGATCGTTGTTTCTGGCGAGAGAGCCTCCCAGCTTTTAGGGCGTAGAATAGGTGACTATGTGGATGCATCAATAATAGGCTTGCCAGGCTACGTGTTAAAGATTACTGGAGGAAGCGATAGGGCCGGGGCTCCAATGCTCCCATTCATTCATGGCGGTGTAAAGAAATACGTATTGTTATCTGGCCCTCCAGGGTTTCATCCCAGGCTTAAGGGTGAGAGGCGACGAAAGTTTGTTAGAGGAAACATGATTACTGAGGATACTGTCCAGATCAATACAGCGATAGCGAGGAAAACATAGATCTAGTATCTAGTATAAAGCACATATAGCTAACTATAATTCGGGCTCCAGCTATATTTTTGCTGGATTCGACACTGAAAACTCTAAGCTATAAAGCGTCTAGCGATCTTGGTACCTATCATCTCCCACCACCTATACGCTCTATACATACAGCATAGGTGAAAGTGGAACTGGCTATGGAGCGTATCGATAGAAAGATGCTAGAAGGTTTCGAACTGATCAAGGAAGGATTAGCTAGAATATACGCACCGAAACTCGAGCTTTATAGAAGGAGCGATGGGGTCTATGAGCCTTCATGGGCGCCCGTATTCTATAATCCAGCCATGGTTATGAATAGAGATATAAATATCCTTCTGCTCTACACCCTTGAGTATGAGGGCGTTAAGACTAGGAGCATTATAGATCTTTTATCGGCAACAGGAATAAGAGGGATAAGGATAGGGATTGAGACTCCAGGCATAACCGATATAATATTAAATGATGTGTCCCCACTAGCGTGTAGAGTGATGGGCGTTAATATCAAGATAAACAATTTAGCTTCTTCATCCACTGTTTCATGTAGAGACGCTAGAGCTCTATCCTATGAGCTAGTGAAATCTGGTACCCATATGGATTATGTTGATATAGATCCCTACGGATCACCCATGCCGTTTATAGAGCCAGCATTAAGCGTGCCAAAGATAAATGGTGTTATAGGTTTTACCGCTACAGATCTAGCCCCACTAACAGGCTCGCATCCGTGGAAAACCCTAAAAAGATACCATGCACATATAGCTAAAAACGACTTCTCGAAAGAGCTTGGCTTAAGGATCCTGATCTATAATATACTCAACAAAGCATTCGAGCATGATATAGATTATGACATATTATTTAGCTATTACTCAGATCACTACTATAGAGTATATTTGAGAAGGACCAAATCATCCAAAGGCATAGTAGAAAAAATAAACAACGGATTCGGATACATACTATACTGCGAGAGATGCCTGAATAGGCGCCATGTAGCGTTCAAGGACTACTTCGATTCCAACACCATAAAAAACTATTTAGTGTGTGATATATGTGGATCGCCTATGAGGATCGTAGGACCCCTCTGGATCAGAGAAACAGCCAGACACAACATAGTTTCTAAACTCCATGAAATAACAGAAAAATATGAGTGGATTAAATCATCTAGAAGAATAAAAAAGCTAAGCAAACTAGTCATAGATGAACACAGCATCAACGTACCATACTACTACCATCTTGATCATGTATCAAGCACTCTGAAAACGAACCCGCCTAAAATACATAGAATTATAGAATGCCTAAACTCTAAAGGTTTCAATGCACAGAGAACACATATGGACCCTAAAGGGGTGAAGACAGACGCGCCATATCAGGAGCTACGGAAGTGTATAACTGAATGCTCTACTTGATCGTGTATTTAAGAAGATCGCTACGCTTCGCGTCTCTAAACTTTTTTGAGTCGATATATATGAATTTCTCTTGATTAAGTATATGTTTAGCTCTTTCCGTCAGCTCAGGAGCTATAATAACCCCAATAATATTTCTGAAGTTCCTTTCCCTAAATCTAGACTTACTAAAGTACTCAACGTATCTCTTAAGCTGCATAATAGCTGAAACATCCGCCTTCTCGTTTTTAATCTCAACAATATATATGTTGTTGTTTGAATCCTTCAAAACAATATCTATAGTTCCATAAGGCGTGGACCACTCAACGCCAATCAGGCTTGCATCTTTAGCTATGTACGATGGATTTGATGCTACGAGATCCCTTAGATCCTTCTCCCTACCAAATATCTTGATCCCTATATTATCTAGCTTCGCGTATGCCAGGATCTGGAGATCTTCAATATAGATCTTTACCTCTTCACCATACTTCTTCCTCACACACCTCAAGGCTATAGAGGAGTCATCGATGCTAGCTGTACACACAGATCCTGGTGGCTGCCAATTTACCGGTTCACGTCCTGTTCCCTCGTGGATTATTAATGATCCGTCAGGCTTAATTATTATGAGCCGTACCGCAGGATCTCCTATAGATGACGCTCGACCGTGGTAAATTACCCTGCATCTAGCCACAATAATGAGTGTCCTGGTCTTTATAAGATCATTAATCAGACTGGATAGATCGTTGATATCGCTGAAATCAGTAATAGCCCCATACACATCAAAGTTACTCTGATCCCTTCTCAATTATCTCCCTCACAATCTTAACTACTTTATCAATACTATAGCCAGTTATAGTTGCCGAAGCCGCTTCGTTATGGCCTCCATATTTCCCACCGAGTACCTTAACTATGTTTTCGCAGTGCTTTAGAGCGCTACCAACGAGGGAGCGGACTGTAACTACGATCTTTGTTTCCTCATCCCTAACTATAACTATATCCTTCTTCAGCATCTTATTGACTTCAGTGGCTGCTATACCGAATAGCCCAGCAAAGAGCCTTGATTCGGCAGCTTTCATTGATACAATTAGGGTGTTACCCTTTATCTCACCATTGCTAATGATCTTCTCGATCAGCTTCTTCAAGAGAAGCTTACCTATATAGGCTTTTCTCTTGAGCTTCTCCAGGTCTTCAACGCTCTTAGCTTTAACCATAAGATCGAGGAACTCCTTAAGGAATTTAAGATCACTAGGATCCCTCGAGATAGCAAGCTTTATGCTATCAGCTATATTGGTTATAATCTCCTCATCAGCCTCGGATCCCTCACAGCTGTCAGCAACCTTTATCAGCATCTTCTCATACATGTTTAATGTTAGACTTAGATTCTCTGCCATAAGCCTTGGTGTCGATGTCGCCTTATTCCATAAAACCTTCACTCCAAGCTCTCTCAGCTTCTCTATCCATGGCTTTGTGGTTGCGTGATGATCTATTATATATACATCAACACCTCTCATCACAAGATCTATAAGCGAGGAAAATATCTCCTTATCGATAGCTATATCAAGAATCGTGAGAGAAGTGCATTGATCGTCACAAAGCCTTCTGATCTCGTTAGAAGCTCGCCAGGGCTGCGTAAATCCTACAGTAACGTAGCTTGGATAAAGATCCTTGAGATAATGCTTAATATATATAGCCGCAGATATCACACCATCACAATCTCCATGGGCTATAACCGTGTGCCGCATCTAAATACACCTCCATCTATCTTACATCTCTAGGGCCATCTCTAGGGCTAAACCCAATGTATATGTTATAACATTAACAGAGATGCCCTATTAAGCTATAATCATTAACAGTGTTAGAATATATATTATTTAACTATTAATAGTTAAATTCATCATATATATTATAAAAAATGTGAAGATAGGGGCCAAAAAAGAAATAGATAATAGAGTAGCGCTCCGAATTAATATCTATAGCGCTCTACTCCTTCTTAAAGAAGTGATCTAGAAACGTAACCTGCTTTATCTCTTCGAAATACTTGAATATGTCATTGGCTACTGCATTCTTGAATATTTGAAGATCCTCGGCAAGAAGTATGTCCTCTGGAGTTTCAATCTCCACTCTTGCCTCATCAGGAAGATATTTAACGTTGAGGTTCTCCTCAGAGATCCTTTTAGATCTTCTAAGTATAAGATGCTTGATCTTTTCAACGGGATCATCTATCTTCTTAACCACCTTAAATTCGAATACAAGCACCTTCCCAGCTAACGGGTGATTAAAATCAACAACAACCCTACCTCCAGAGACGCTCTTGACCAGACCAACAACACCACCAATCTCTATAAACTTTCCTGGTTCAGGAACAATATTGTTTCGAGCAAGCTCTCTTAAGCTCAAAACCTTTACTTTGTTGGGGTCCCTCTCACCATACGCTTTCTTCGGCTCAACCTCAACCACCTTTGATTCGCCAACCTCTGATGACGCCACTGCCTCCTCAAAGCCCTTCACAAACCTGCCCTCGCCGATAATCATCAGCTTGGGTTTATATACCTCATCCTCTCGATATAGTTTGTTCTCCTTGGCGACATCCTCCCTCGTTGTCTCGATAACTTCATTGGTCTCCTTAATCTTAACTGTATAGTCCACCAAGACAAAATCATTGTTTTTTAGCGGCATCTAGTATATCACCACATATTGGTTATTATTAAAGTACCCTAAAAATTTAATAAGGTCTCTATAGCATCGAGCTAAATCCGTAATAAAACTATATAATCTTGAACAAAAAACTATTATTGATGCTTCCATGCTAAACAACAAGAAGCAGCACCATATAATAGATCTGCCGAAAAAGATAGTGATCGGTCATGGAGTCCGATACAAGCTACCTAGCCTCCTAAAAGAGCTTGGCATAGGTAGCAGGATAGTTATAGTTAGTGGAAGCGACTCGACCAAGACGTATGCGGCAGAGATCTCGGATATTTTATCGGCAAGAAGATATGATACATGGATCGAAGCTGTAGCCACCCCAGATGTTGATTCAGCAAAAAGAGTTATAAACACGATAAAAGATATTAAACCCTCAGCCGTGCTAGGTGTTGGTGGAGGAAAAGCAATAGATATAGCGAAATACTCCGCATTCAGCTCCGAGATAGATTTCATAAGTATCCCAACAGCCTTGTCTCACGACGGTATAGCTTCGCCTTTCGCATCTTTGAAGGGGCTTCCGACAATAACGTCTATAGAGACAAAAACACCTGTAGCTATACTTGCCGATCTAGATATAATAGCGAAGGCGCCGAAAAGATTATTAATAGCTGGTGTGGGGGATCTAGTAGCCAAGTTCACCTCCGTATTGGATTGGAGACTATCACACATGCTACACAACGAGTACTATGCAGAATACGCGGCATCACTAGCCATACATAGCGCTAAGCATGTTTTATCGTCGTGGGAAAAGATAAAATCCGGTAATGTGGAGGGTATAAGAATAGTTCTGGAAGGCCTAATAAGTAGCGGTGTGGCCATGTGTATAGCTGGATCTACAAGGCCGGCAAGCGGATCCGAGCACCTATTTAGCCACGCACTAGACCTAATAGCCAATTATCCAGCTCTCCACGGAGAACAGGTTGGTGTTGGAACAATCATGATGGCCTATCTACATGGAAAGAACTGGAGGTATATCAGAAAAGTGTTGAAGGAGCTTGATGCCCCAACAACAGCTAGAGACCTTGGTGTTTCAGACAAAGACATCATTAAAGCCCTGGTTATGGCCCATAAAATAAGGCCTGAAAGATACACTATACTGGGTAAAGATGGGCTAACATGGGAGGCTGCGGAGAATCTAGCGAGATCCTCATACGTTATCGAGTAGGTATCAAACATTAATAAATCCCAATACAGACTTTATTATCAAATGACCACCCAAGCTAAAGATAGAAGAAAGAAATTTGTGGTTATAGGCAATATAAATGTGGATCATGTGGTATACGTAAAGAAGCTACCTAGAGTCGATGAGGTTGTCTCCGGCGGAGAGCTAGACATACATATAGGCGGTAAAGGCGCGAACCAGGCTGTAGCGATATCTAGGCTTGGTGGTCTTCCTTACATGATCGGCTGTGTAGGCAATGATCATTTAGCGAACCTCGCTATAGAAGCCCTCGAAAGGAAAGGTGTCGTAACTAGTTACATATGCAGATCAAATAAGCATACTGGGACAGCACTTATAATAGTAGACTCAGAAGGTAACAAAGTGATAGCTGTAGCCCCAGGAGCAAACAAGGATATAAAGCCAGAGCATGTAGATGCATTCCTGCAAAACACAGATACCGAAATAAACGCCTCGCTCATACAGATCGAGATCGATATCGATACACTAGGCAAGATACTAGGTAGACTAAAAAGCAAGGGAATATCGGTAACCCTAACCGCATCACCACCTAAGGAGCTACCTGAATACATATTGAGAAACATAGATATCCTGATAGCCAACCTCCTGGAAGCGCAGATCGTTGCCGGAGTAGATAGTAGAGCCCTAGATCTCAGCTCCACTAGAAAAGCTGCCGAGGTGCTTGCTGAGATCATTAATTCTAGAGGGGTCAAGAATGTTGTTATAACTATAGGTTCAGAGGGATCGGTAATATATAGTGATTCAGAAGGAACCATCCATGTAGAACCAGTCAAAACAGCCGATGTGGTGGATACAACAGGAGCGGGTGATGTATATACAGCAACACTAACATACGCCCTAGCTGAGGGGTACAGTCTATATAGCTCAGCACTAATAGCTTCGGCTGCAGCAGCAATCAAAATAAGGCACAGAGGGGCTCAGGAAGGGATACCAACATTTAGTGAGGCTATAAGCTTTCTTAAGGGTATGGGGATGGAGATTTAAATTTATATTTAATATAGTCAAGTAATTCATCATGGTGAATCGAGAAGATGGTTGGGGTTAAAGATGTTCCTGCCGATATTTTCATAGAGAGACTGGCTGATAGTCTGAAGAGAGAGTATGGAGATCGGATTCATCCTCCAGAGTGGGCACTATACGTGAAGACCTCGCCATCGAAGGATAAGCCTCCCGAGAATCCCGATTGGTGGTACTTTAGGGCCGCATCGATACTCAGAAAGCTCTATATATCGGGGGAGCCGATAGGGCTGAATAAGTTTAGAAACATATATGGTGGGCTACAGAGAAGGGGTGTTGCACCCCCGCACTTCAGGAGGAGTGGGGGATCTATTATAAGAAACATTTTGAAGCAACTGGAGAGAGCGGGCTTCGTTAGAAAAACCAGGAGAGGTAGGGTTCTAACTCCGAAAGCCAGATCATATATGGATCATGTAGCCTACGAGATCTTCAAAGAACTCACAGATAAAATACCAGAGCTGAAGAAATACGCATAGACAGCTTCAAAACCAAAACCCTAAAAAGCATAAAGCTAGAGAAGCAGCAAAATACACCTTCTATGGTCTGTATCCATATTTATACTTCCTTACTCAAATTTATTATAGTAATGCGAAATAAAAATAGAGGCCAGGTGATAGTGGGTTGAGCTATGACACATACGATACAGGAGGATATGATGAGGAGCTCGAGCTAATTAAAAGACGCAAGCTCGAGGAACTCTATAGGAAAGCAGAGGAAGAGAGAATAAGGAGGGAGAAGGAGCAGCAGGAGGAGCTTATAAGGCAAGAGCTACTGAGGCAGATACTAACACCTGAGGCGAGGGAGAGGCTGGCCAATCTAAAGCTGGTCAAGCCAGATCTTGTTAAAGCACTCGAGGCACAGCTAATAATGCTGGCTCAGAGCGGAAGGGTTGGGGTCCCGATCACAGATGATGTTCTTAAAGAAATATTATACCAGCTATACGAAAAGAATAGGAGGGAGACAAAGATCAGGATTAGAGAGAAAGGGTGGTAGAAGCTGGCGAGAAATAAACCACTAGCCAAGAAGCTGAGGCTCATAAGAAGAGAGAAGTCAAATTCACCAATACCAGTGTGGGTTGTAGCTAAAACACTCAGAAAGATACAGTATAGACCGAGATTAAGGCACTGGAGGAGGAGCAAGCTAAAAGATATATAAGGGTAGCATCCAGATATTCTATAAGTCTAGGATAATCAAATTATATAGGTAGAACTGGTTTATATAGGGGTGAATAAAGATGAAATCGAAGAGTGAGGGTATCTACGTTATTCCTCTAAAAAGAATATACTGGGGAGGAAGCAGGAGAACCAGGGGTAGAAGGGCAATAAAGTACATTAGGGATTTTATAGCTAGACACTTCAACGCTGAAAAGGTAATAATAGATTCATCAATAAACGAGTATATACATTCATTCAAGCTGGAGAAGCCGCCTAGAAGGATAGTTGTGAGGGTCAAGAGATTGGAGGAGAACATATATAAGGCCTCGCTGGCCCTAGAAGTTTAGTTTTAAACAGAAAACATTAAACCTGGTTTTTTGCATTGGGTATAGACTCTAAAAGCGTAAACATAGAGAAACTAAGTATATGGGGCAACCCAAATATAGGTATCTATGTATACGCTAACAACAGGATCATTATAGCTCCACCATCAATAGAGAAAAAAGCAATCGACATAATAGCCGACACCCTAAGGGTAGAAAATATAATATATACAACAATAAGCGGAATGAACATAGTTGGCGTCCTAGTTGCAGGGAACGATAAAGGACTCCTACTCCCTAGAACTATACGTAGCGATGAATATAACGTGATCAAAAAAGAATTCGACGGCAACATAGGAATACTTAAATCAATATATAATGCCGTAGGAAACATGGTAGCCTGCAACAACCACGGTGCAGTAACCCACATCGAATTGGACGATGAGCATATAAGGCTTATAAAAGAGGTGCTTGAGATAGATACAGTAGCCAGAAAATCTGTGGCCAAGATACCTACTGTAGGATCAGTTGTTGTAGTGAACAACAAAGGAGGATTAACACATCCAGAAACCACAGATGAAGAGTTGGAGGAGTTATCCAATATATTTCGCGTCCCTGTAGATGTTGGAACGGTGAATTTTGGTGTGGGATTTATTAGATCCGGATTGATAGCAAACGATCATGGAGCCGTTGTCGGAACAGAAACCACAGGTCCGGAAATAATGAGGATAGCCCAGATGCTATTAAAGTAATAATAATACTACCAGTAGCCAGAAACCAGTAAGATACCTAAGCCTCTTAAACATTAAGTATGGAATAAACATATATAGTGGAATCTAGAGTTGCCATGCCCCTACTATAAATACGGAATGTGCAACTCTCCTAAACTGGATCAGCCAACAGATGAATTCGTGAACCCAGTTAGATGCAATGGTGGACCAGAGATCTATGTAACATGCGCCATGTATATACCTCCTGAAGAGTCGAGAAATCTAAACACGCTGGAGAAAAACGATCAGGGCACCAGCAAGAATACCGGCAACATAACCGAGCCGAGAGACAACAGAGGGATATATCCGCTCATAAACTTCCTACCTATGCCAATCCACTCCGAGTGCCAGTACTATAGGCTTGAGAAGAGATCTTCAGGAATTATAGTGGCCAGATGTGAAATCCTAAAAAGATACCTAACAAAATACGAGGCCAAGCTATGCGAACACTACTGGCGTGATTGCCCATTTAGGCAATAGATCAAGCAATACCCACTATATCACCTGAACGATATAACATACCTGCCTGAGGCCTTACCTTGCTCTAAAAGCCTATGTGCATTTCTTACTTCATCTAGATCAAAATTTATCTTCGTATAAACAGGCTTGACCCTACCGCCTCTTATTAGGTTTATAGCCTCCCTGAGTTCTCTCGGGGTGGCGTTTAGCACTCCTAGTATTTTGATCTCCTTCAAGATCACTAGACCCAGAAGCATAGATTGAGGCCTAGGATCCACATTACCAACAAGAAGAACCCTACCACCCTTCCTTAAACTCCTAACACTCTGCTCCAACGTGGGACCCCCAACAGACTCGTATACGATATCAACACCCTCGCCATCAGTAAGCTTCCTGACCTCATCAACGAAACCACCGCTATATAGAACTACCTCATCAGCCCCGGCCTTTCTTATAGCATCAACTTTAGATTCGCTCCTAGTCACGGCAATAACTCTAAGGCCTAGAGCTTTAGCCACCTGTATCGCGTGGATCCCAACACCCCCGCCCGCACCAGTAATAAGAATGCTTTCGTCCTTTCGAGCCTGGCCAATGTACTTGATCCCTCTCACAGCCGTACCAATAACACACGCAGAGATGCTGTAGCCCTCAATATTCCCAGCCGAGTCCCCAATCCTCGAAACAACCCAGTAGGGAAGCTTCACATACTCGGCGTAGCAGCCATTGATATCCTCGCCTATAGATAGATTCCCCCTACAGATATTCTCGTACCCGCTCTCACACTTGCCCTTCTGATGATCATATATATATATTAAGGAAGCAACAACATCACCCTTTCTTAAGCCAGGGACCCCATCACCATATTCAACTACCTCACCAACAACCTCATGCCCCGGAATAACGGGGAGCCTAGCCCTCATAAAGCCCCGTCTAACTAGCGTGTCCCTATAACATATACCGCATCCAACAACCCTGATCAGCACATCGTACGGATTAGATATTTCGGGTGTATCAACATCCTTCTCGACAAGAACCTCGGGACCTCCTACAGCCGTCTGGATTATAGCTCTCAATAAATACCCTGTATTATTATCAGGGAACACCTATAATAAATAATTAAGATAAATCTGGCTAGCAAACCACTAAGCTATGGCCAAGTACTAAACCCATCAGGAATAGCGATAGCAGGCATTAGCCTCCTTGAGATGCGGGGGTCCCTCCTAAGGGGATAAGCGCTACAATAAGCCTGCATAAATACATAAAAGCCTATTCAAAGCCATAGAATAGAGCCCTGAAAGCACGCTCGAAATTGCTTCTCAATCTAGCGAATACAGCTATAAACACCAGCGCCAGTCCTGTGAGGGCTAGTAGGGTTAGAGTTGATCCACCTATATATTCCTGGAGATATGGGAACGCTGAGTAGAACAATATATATACAAACAGCATCGAGGATATTAGAGTCAGTATAGCCACTATTATGGTTGAGATTATAATCACTGACGCAGCTATCCTGAGCTCAAGTATTCTTCTAAACAGATCAATATAGCTGTGCCAAGTACTGAGAATAGAGATAGAGAAAGCACCAATACCCATAGAAAGTATAACTATAGTTATGTATGGCTGCACATAGGCCGGCAATATAGACGACATATATGGTATGGACCACGAGATTATTGTTGAGACAACTATTATCAGCCCCAACCCCTTCATAAAGATCCATAGTATCTCGAACGCATAGCTTAAGCTGGTCTGCCTCAAGCTATTAACCGACCTCTCAACAGCGATCTTAACGTAAACAGGGACAATCCTGTCGAAAAACGATGCTACAGCAAGATCGTATCTAGCCAGGATAGAGCCCATTATAGATGAGATCAGGAGTATATAGATAGCTAGAGTAAGATATATAGACTCAGCCAGATCCCTAGCCAGAGCCTCAGACGTTATAATGACCCCGAACTCGCTTATAGGCATCATATATATGCCAAGCCTGAAACTCTCTTTAATCGGGTTCCCAGAGATCCACGATGCTATAGACAGCGAGAAAAACTTTATCCCAACCACACCCAGAGCTGCGATAATGATCGGAAGTATAAAGCTCACATCACCAAAACCTATTCTAGGAATCAACGCACCAACTGAGGTGAAATACAGCAGTAAGCCAAGCTCCTTCAACCCCGATAGCTGTCTGATAATAGGCTTAACATCTATAGAAGACGCCAAAGCAACGCCAGCGAGAAAAGAACCAAAGAACGGCGAGAAACCAAAGCTTGAAGATATGGTGGCGTACAGTATGGCTATAACGAGTATGATGATTGTAAATAGATCTCCTTCAGCGAGCTGCCTTCTAAATATAAACCTAAACAGCACCATACCTGAAGACACTAGAACAACAGCAAGCACGATAACCTGAGACACCTTAACGAAAATATCCAAAGCATCAACCTGGTCGAATGTGAATGTCAGAAATATAGATAGACCTATATACACAACAAGATCCTCGAAGGTTGCCATGGAGGTCAATAGTTTACCCTCCGACTCGGTAATCCTTTCATACTCCCTGATAATCTTATACAGCATGCCCGTGGATGTGTTGATCGTTATCAGGAAAAGGAGGAAGTGCTCCAGCAGGGATAGATTCAGAAGCTGTACCGGGATGCTCCAGAGAACCCATATAAATGTCATCGCCGTTAATTCTACGGGAGCCACACGCCTAATTATCGACGGGATCTCCTGAACCCTTATCTCGCTACCAATCTCGAAACCTAAAAGAATCAGCCCAAGGAGGGCCAGGAAATTGATTAGGGAGCTATCTATGGGCTGAAGAAACCTTAGAAGGGACCATATTGTGCCGCCAATAACGTAGCCGACAATAGTGTTGAATCCAAGCCTCCTAACTATAATTGCTATAACTCCACCTATCCCCAGAAGCTCGAGCAGCCCTACTACATTGAGGTCCTCAGCTAATTAGGTGCACCATATCTTTAGTATTTACCTTAAAACATATTTTATTTGGAGGGCTGAAGATCTTCCTAGCCATATCCATGGCTATATAGCCCCGCTGTATTAAAATAGATCCGGCAAGGAATACAGATATATATCCCCTAGCGAATCACCAGTATAGGGTGAGCATTATGCCGCTTAGACCGGCTAGATGCTACACAAACCAGGATAAACCACCATATACAAGGAGAGAGTATATACAGGGGGTCCCCCCACCCAAGATAAGCAAATACACTACCGGAAACCCCTATATCGAGGCTAGATGGGTAGCACAGCTGATCGCCGAAAAAAGATGTATAGTTAGACACAACGCCCTTGAGGCGGCAAGGCTGATGGCCCAGAGATACCTGAGCACCGTGCTTGGTGAGCAGAAATACTTCATGGTTGTTAGGAAGTACCCGCACCACGTTCTAAGAGAAAACAAGATGCTTGCATTTGCTGGAGCCGACAGGCTTCAAGACGGTATGAGGCTCGCTTTCGGCAAACCAGTTGGTACAGCCGCCATAATCAACCCTGGAGACGTTATTATCGATATATATATATCTGATGAGAAGGACTTGGATCAGGCTAAGGAGGCTTTAAGAAGGGCTGGGACAAAACTACCTGAAAGATACAGGATTGTTATACGTGAGATCAGAAAGTGATCTACAGACCAGATCTAGGATCTTTTAATTCTAGACAGAATCCTGTTCATAAAGAACAGCAAGCTCATAAAATCATTACTCGAACCTTTCGATGTATATAATATCCTCTCGATGCTTTTAAGGATCCATTCAGCCCTATCACCACTAACCTGAAGAAGCCCAACGATCTCACTAACCTTCTGCATAACCCTCCCTAATATATCTCTATCTATATACACACCCTCAAAACTGCTGTCGCCTCTATATAGATCATAGAGCTCATATAAGGCAACAGCAACAGCATGCGAGAGATTAAGTACAGGGTATCTCCTGCCAGCCCTTATGTGGATATACAGGTTGCATTTCTCAAGCTCTCTCCTCGTAAGCCCCGTGCTCTCTCTACCGAAAACAAGGGCAAGCGACCTATATTTTCTAGCTACATCAACGAAATCCCTTAGCTCGATGGCTTGGCGTAGCGGATCTCTTCTGCTGGGGACAATAGCCGAGGTGCATGCAACAAGATCCATACCTTCGATAGCATCATCCATCGAGGCCGCAACCCTCACATTCCCTATATACTCCTTCCCTCTAGCAGCGAACCTCCTCACCTCATCGTCTGATACATCCACCTTGGGGTCTACTAGATAGAGATCGTCCACATCAAAGTTATATGCCAATCTGATTATGAAGCCGAGGTTTATGGCTCCCTCAATACCCACGATCACGAGCCTAAGCCTTCTATCTCGAGCTATATGCTCCACCCAGCAAGATCATGTTCCGCAATAAACAGAATTCTAGGCTAGCTAAATTCGGGAAGATCCTCTAAGCCCTTAAGCCTCTCGAGGAGCTTACGCTTTCTACGTGCATCCCTCATGAATCTATTGATGTTCTCATAGTATCTCAGAAGCTCCTTAACCTCATCTATAGAGCTGCCGGACCCCCTAGCTATCCTCACGATCCTGCTCCTGGTAATTATCTTTGGATTCTTAAGCTCGTCATAGGTCATAGAATCCATTATATTGAGCCACCTACGCATCTTCTTCTCGCTAAGCTTAACCTGATCCTCCATTATGGGTAGCGCGGATAAACCAGGTATCATCTGGAGGATCCTGCTTAACGGCCCCAGCTTAGTTATGCTTTTGATCTGGTGATACAGATCCACCATAGTGATCTTGCCAGTAGCTAAAGCCTTCCTCATCATACGCTCAAGCTCCTCACGCTCCTCAAGAGACTTGAACTTCTCAATCAAACCCTCAATATCTCCCAGCCCAAGCAATCTACCCACAAACCTGCGTGGGTTAAAGACCTCGAGCTCATCGATCTTCTCGCCAACACCAATAAACTTTATTCTGGCCCCAGTAGCCGCCACAGCGGATAACGCCCCGCCACCCTTAGCCGAGCCATCCAGCTTGGTTACTATTATAGAGCCTATCGGTGTGGCTTCATGGAACCTCTTAGCCAGATCATATGCTTTTTGGCCTATAGACGCGTCTATAACAAGCATGACCTCGTCGGGGTTAGATCGATCTGCTATCTCCCTCATCTCCTTAAGTAGAGACTCTTCGGAGCCATAGCCGTGTCTACCTGCGGTATCGATGATTATTATATTACACCTATTGTTCTCTGTGAGGGTCCTCATGCCCTTCTCAACGATCTTCACAGGATCCTTCTCACCAGGATCACCATATATAGGGACCCCGACACGCTCAGCGATCTGCTTCAGCTGATCATACGCACCAGGCCTATAGGTATCTGCAGCAATAAGGCATGGGCTATACCCCATCTTCTTATAGAAGTAGGCAAGCTTGCCGCATGTCGTTGTCTTGCCAGATCCCTGGACACCCACCATCAATATTACATAAGGCTGCTTTGGAGGAGCTACAGAGGGCTGGACATCGCCCCCGAAGAGCTCGGCTAGGCGATCGTAAACTATCTTGATGAACCAGTCCTTTCTAGATATACCAGGTGGAGGCTGGCTCTTTCTGGCGTCCTCCCTAATCTTTCTGGTAAGATCAAAAACTATCCTAACATTAACATCCGCCTTAATCAGTGCTTTCTGAAGATCCTTAACGAGGTTCTCAATAGCCTGGTTAAAAGGATCAGAACCCTTTATAAACCTAGCTATAGCCTCCCTAACGCTCTCGAAACCCCTCAAAACTAGCCCCTAACATTCATGATAACTCTCTTATCCATAATAACCCAGTACTCGACCTCCTTGCCCTGCTCCAGCCTTTTGGCGAGCTCCTCATCCTTAGGTATCTCAACCTCGAAGGTCTCGAAGGTCTCCATATCCATAATCTGCACTGTATCGCCCATAACGGAGATAACCTGGGCAGTTCTCTTATCAACAATAGGCACCTCAACCCTGGTGTCTACAGGGGCAACAAGCGTCTTTTTGGCTCCAGACAGAAGCGACATAGCCACAACATGGGCTTTAGCGGAGCCGTGCTTACCGGTCTTAGCCTTCGAAATCTCAACAATCCTGCATGGCTCACCATCAATAATTATGAAGCTACCCGTCCTCAAGCTACCGAGTTCAGCATATGTCTTGCTCATTAACCACCACCTAAAGAAATATTGATTAAATCAAGTTAAATATATTAGATGCCGCAACAGAGAGGCGAGACTACACATTAGCTAGTGCTCAGCACCCAAGACATCTATCTTAACAGGCGTAGCCCCACAACCAACAACGCTGGAAACACTCGGATCCGTCCTGCCATAGTCGCCAGACACAACCTCCTCGATATATAGGTTCTTATCGGAAACCAAAACAACCTCAAAAAGACCCCTGGAGACGCCAAGAACGTCTACCACCTTCACCCTGCCATACCTCGTATAATCATACTTCCATCTAAGCATCCTGCTGGGGGTCCTCTGGGCAATAACCTCCGAGCTCAACCCATATATTTTTTCCGCCACATCCTCCACCGCTTTATCCCTAATGCATTCAGAATCGAAATGCACTAGAACCCTATACACTATCCTCCTGATATAGCCGCCTAGCTCACCGATATTTCTTCTTCTAACTCTAGAAATGATCTCGAGAGAATACCTTTCAGGATCTATATTTAGGGCATCCTCAACAGACTTCACATCACGAAACCTTCGCTTTGGGCTGTGTATCTCAACAGACACGGAAAGGCCCGAGCCTATAACTCTATACCCCGGATAGATCCTTGCAGATGGTTTAATAGATATGTACTCAGCCTCAAAAACACCCGACGCCTTCTCAGACAATACAGACTCAATGGAGTTGCCGTAGAGGGCCTTGGAGTCTATATGAAGATCCCTAGCGTACTTCCTGAGCCTAGCGACATATATTTCAGAGGGGAATACCGCTCTAACCTCATCCCTAACAGGATCTATCTCAACAACAACATCGGGATCCTCATACTTAGCCCTGTAGCCATATCTAGACATTACAGCTTTACCGATCTCCCTCTTAAGCTCCTCTTTAACCTTCTCCCAATGCTCAAGCCTGAACCTATCAACAATCTCCTGCTGAGCCTCCTCCATCTCCACGGGGTCTCGGAACCCAATAAGAAAAGTCTCCACATCGTAGGACCTCAGGATCTTGGCAACCTTCTCCACATACTCCTCAACAACATCACTGAACCGATCACCACAGATATAGCATGTGAGTCTACCGGGCACCTCCTCATTAGAGAGCTTCCTATACAGCTTAAGGAAGGGACCCCCAGCATTTATAGATAGCTGCTTAAGCAGATCCATATAGGCGTCCTCACCAGCCACAATCCTGCTGTGGATATGCATAGCTATAAGAATCTTGAGAGACAACCCCCTCTCAACATTGGTTAGTCCGGTCCCTAAACTAGCGAACAGCCTACCTAGGCAACGGTCGCAGAGCGGGTAGTTTTTAATCACCTCAACAGCCTGATCCAGAATACCGCTACCCAAAAGCATCAGCCACAATGATGTATCCTAATTCTAATTTTAAATACTTTTAAAGATTATTTGATGATTAGTGGTGTAATCTGGATGGTTAAGGCGCCAAAGGGTTATAGGCATAGAACAAGAAAGCTCCTGAGAAAAAGGGTTAGGGAGAGGGGTGCTGTACCTCCACTGAGTCTGCTCATGATCGATTATAGGGTTGGAGACAAGGTTCATATAGATATAAACCCAGCAATCCATAAGGGAATGCCCCACAGGAGGTTCCAGGGAAAAACAGGAACCGTTGTGGGGTATAGAGGCAGATCCCTTGTCGTCGAGGTGTATCTGGGGGATAAGAAGAAGATACTGTATACAAGGCAGGAGCATGTGAAACCGACACCTGAGGTTTGGGAGAGGGTTGTCTCGGAGTCGAAGAAGCTTATTGAGGAGGTAAGGAGCAAGATCCAGGAGGCTAAAGAGATTATAGCCAGGGCTAAGTAGAGGAGCCGGCTATGAAGATAATCAACTTTAAGGAGATACCCATAGCGCTTATAAGGAAGATACTGACTAGGGACAGGATAAGCGAGGGGGAGGCCGGGGATCTCCAGAAGAGGGTGCTGGAATACAGCGAGCAGATCTCTAAGTGTCCTCCAGACCTCTCGGAAAAAATCTTTAACGAGCTTGTTGAGATGGGGTTTAGAGAGATAACTTCCGCACAGATAATCAATATATGCCCCAAAACAATCGATGAGCTGAAAACACTACTGTATTTCGAGCAGGAGGTCCCGGATGAGGAGGTTTTGAATAGGGTGCTGAACCTCCTAAAAGAATCATGCGAGTGTTAATGTTAATTTTTGTTTATAGGTATTCTAAAATGATGTGTGGGAAAGGTGTCACAATACAGGAGGTTTAGGGGGTTTCGATCACGGGTTAGGGATCTATACTACATTATTTTAGACTACATGCCCAACGGGAACCCCTTCGATCGCCATCTCCACCACAGGTCGATGCCTATCTCGCAGGCTGTAGGAACCAAATACTTCACCCTGGTAGAGATCCTTCCCCCACTGAATACACAGGTCAAGCTCATGGAGAGAATGTATATCGAGCCCATATACGAGAAGACCTCAGGAACACAGGAAGCGCAACAGGCATACAAGCTGGGGGAGCAGCTCCTGTGGCAGGATCTAACACCGATAGCTAGAGACAACCTGAATAAAGCGCTCCGAGAAATAATCCTCGAGAAGGAGAAGGTGTTTGTTGAGTTCTTTAATCAGGCGTCGCCAATAAATATAAGGCTCCACATGCTCGAGCTTCTACCAGGTATAGGTAAGAAGAGCCTTGAAGCCATACTGAGTGAGAGGAGAAAGAGGAAGTTTCAGTCATTTAAGGATGTTGAGGAGAGGGTCAGGATCCAGGATCCCGTGAAGATCCTTGTTGAAAGAATAATCGCCGAAATGATGGGCGGCGAGAAATACTATCTATTTGTGGAGCCTCCACCGGGAGACTCTGGGGCTAGATTTTTCAAGATGCTGGATTATCTCTATGCATACGTAAACTATAGGGAGCTTTGGTAGAGTTGTTTTTTCTTGAGGAACTGGGTGTAGAGCCCAATCTATATATATGGACGGTAAGGACGCTTAGAGAGCTAGGCTTGAAACCATCTAGAAGACTGGGCCAGAGCTTCACGGTGAATCCAGCAATACTAAGGGACTTCGCTGGTCTATGCAGCAATCTATCTAGGGACAGGTGCGTGGAGATAGGTACTGGTCTGGGTGTAGTCACATATATACTATCTAAATGCTGCAGAAGGGTTATATCGATCGAGAAGGACCCCAGGCTATATGAGTTCTCAAGAAAGCTTCTATCAAGATACAGCAATATAGAGATCATACACGGAGACGCGCTAGAGCTTCTACACAAGCTAGAGCCAAAAACAGTTGCTGGCACGGTACCCTACAGCATAACTGGGCCATTGCTTGGGGCAATAGCCTCGAGCACAGCTGAGAAGGTGGCTATAGTTCTACAGAAGGATGTTGTTGATAGGCTACTGGCTAAACATGGATCTAGAAGGTACGGATCTATAACTGTTCTGATGCAGACATTCTTCAAGATCCATAAAGTAAACGTGTACCCACCAAAATATTTCTATCCAGAGCCGGAGGTCTCCTCAGCAATGGTGGAGATGACTAGAGTAAGAGAGGTCCCCAACAATATGGAGGAATACGAGAAATTCCTTAAATGCCTCTTCAGCTATAGGAGAAAGACCCTTAGAAACGCTCTAGCCAGATGCTGTAGGAGGGTGGATGAAGACATATATAGCTTTTTAGACAGCAGTAAGAGAGTGTTTCATCTCCCTCCAGAGGATATTCTCGATATATTTCGTAGGTGTATATAGTTGATCGCGTTATCGAGATCGTGGATCGGGGGAAGCATACTCAACGCCATACCGACCGGTGTGGGGTCCTCATTCGCTGTAGCCATATATCTCGAGTCTAGAATAGAGTACTCGACATCCACTACTGGGAGCTGCAGACAGGACGTGGATAGAGAGATTCTGAGCAGCATAGCTGCGGAGATTGCTGGTGCAAGGTATGGAGCTATCGATCTTGAGAAGATCTGTGTATCTGTGAGTTCACCAGTGCCACATGGCTACGGGCTGAAAACAAGCTCCGCATACCTAAACACGCTGATTATATCCCTCGCCAAGTACATGGGTCTCGATATAGGCCCCATCAGGGTTCTGGGAATCAATGTCGAGATCTCGAAAAGGTATGGGCTCTCGATCACCGGGGCCTTGGATGATGCGGCAGCATCTCTAACCGGGGCTATAGTGGTTAGCGATAACTATAGGGGTAGGATACTTAAGATTATAGAGCCCCCAAGAAGGCTTCATGCACTAATAATCATACCTAGATACAGGAGGAAGTATACGTTTAAGGAAATCGAGATAGAGCTCAGAAAACGCTCTAGATACTTCAGCAAGGCTGTTGAGGCACTTCTGAACGGAGATCTCTGGGAGGCCATGAACATCAACGGGGACCTCGTTGCGGAGGCCCTTAAATACGATAGGAAGCCCATAGAGATGCTGAGGAGGTGGGGGGCTATAGCTGCAGGCATATCCGGTAATGGACCCGCCTATATAGCTGTTGCCGATGAGGGGGTGATTGATGATCTATACTCTATGGCTAAGGAGCGTTTAGGCGGTGATCTAAAGATCATCAAAACGCGCCTACCCGGAGAGCCCGCAGAGGACTCCATTAAAAATCTGGTGCTCAAGGACCTGGAGGGTAGATCTGTGATTACCAAACAGAAGATATAGAGGGTTAGTGCGGGGTGGGGTGTGGCGGGCCCGCGGGGATTTGAACCCCGGACATCCGGCTTCCCTGGGGGTTCCAGCCTTTAGGAGGCCGGCGCTCTATCCAGGCTGAGCTACGGGCCCTACCAATAAACAAATATTCTGTTTAAGCTATTAAACGTTTTTCACACTAACCACCTTCTTCTTAGACTCTATAACTTTCTTGAGCTCCTGATACATCTTTTCATTCTCCTTCTTGAGCATATCGCTATGATGCTTCTTGATGTGGTCCTCCGGGAAAACATTGTAGAGTCTCTTCCCACAGATCCCGCAGGTCTCGGGCCTGCTATCCCTCTTAACACGGCTATCCACAGACGACAGAATTATCGGGACAGCAAGCCTTATTACGGCGTCAGCTATCTTCCTGTCCCCAGACTTCTCATATATCCTCTGAACAAACCCCCTAAGCTGATGCTTCGAAACCCCATACCTCTCATACGCCATCGAGGGCGAGAGCTCACCATTAATATAGTCCAGAAGAGCCATAAGAACCTCAGGCC
>WANO01000073.1 GCA_015521765.1 Desulfurococcales archaeon | reverse complement strand
GCTGCGATCCCGGTAGCTTCAGTAATGTTCATACTATTATATAACGCTCCCCTTCTAACGGGAGAGTGGAAGCTGGACGACATAATATTCCTAGGAGTAGTATATCCAACTATTCTGTATAGATATCGAAACTCACTGGGATTAATAGTAAGCTATGTAGCATTATATGAAATACCTGTAAGAGCAGCATTCCTTAGAGGTTGGGGTTTCGATGCGCTAAACATAGTATTATTATTTCAAGTTGCATGGGGGTAACCTCTATAGTAATAGCGCTCACACTAATATGGAGCAAAATTCAAAAATCATTAAAGGTCATATTTCGAAACATCTATCACTCTCTACCTGGTAAACAATCTTGATCTCACACTATCTTCTTTTCCGTCATACATAGCTGTAGACTTTGCTAGAGAGTTGGATATATCTCCACTATCTAATTAAGATCATTTGACTAAAACCAGCCAGCTTTTCTCAAAGCTTCCTCGAGTCCATGGCTCTAAAAGATCTATAATTATCAGTAATTACTGATCATTACTCATGAGCTGTTATTATGTAGTGGAAAACTTAAAAGCTACAAACTATATAATAATCCAGCATCATTTCTGATCTTTAAAAACAACTAAAAATCTACATTGTGGTTGTCCTTCAGCTATGCTGTGGATGAGGCTTACCCTAGCTTTTAGGGCATCTTGTATAAATCTTGCTTCAGCTCTACAGATTTCGGAGTATGTCTGTGAGACCGCTATTAGAGGGCATCTGTTTTCAACAATCTCATATGTGGCACGCCTTATCTTTCTGTAGATTGTATCGTAGCCCTCGCTATTCCTCATGCTAATCAGCTCCTTTATCTTACTCTCGCTGTCTAAACTATCGAGCCTTATTCTATAGTAATCGAGGCACTCGCTGTATATGGATGCGGCGATCTTTGATACATGGTCTCTACCTAGAACCTTCTCTATATAGTGTAGCGACTTGATCGTGAATGCCGCTAGAGTGAATAAGCCATGAACATGTGGTGAGGCGTTCTTTCTTAGTTTAACCACTGCTATAGGTCTGCCGCGGCCCCTTCTAACATAGATCTTCTCGACCAAACCCTCAGACTCTAGGGCCTTAACGTGCTTCAGGATCGCAGCCTTAGATACTCTAAACTCTCTAGCCAGCTCGTGGAGGGGTAGGGGACCCCGGGACCTCAGCAGAAGAATAATCTTGATCTTGCTGGGTGAGAGAGGGACTCTGTCAGATAATTCTAATTCACCTATATATACTTTATTAATACGGGACTATTAATATTGATATTTTTTGAATTCAGCTATTCTTGGGTCTTTAAAGGTATTTCTGTTGTTGATGAATAGTACTTCAGGATCAGGTCCCTCCTAGCCACTATATCGTCTAGATACCTCCATCTAGATCTAATTCTATCTATCTTCTCTAGATCTATAATATACTCGCCAGCGCCAGGATCGGAGCCCATATCAAAAACTATCTTTCCCTCAGGATCAGCTATAAAGCTACCGCCATTAACGGCTCTCCCATCAGTATACCTCATCCTTGTCGCGTTTACGTGAATAACATATATAGTGTTCTCAGCAGATCTAGATGACGCCAGGGACCTCCACAGATATGATCTATCTGAAGGTATAAAGCTCGGGTTAACAATAATTCTAGCCCCCCTCAATGCCAGGTATCTCGCGATCTCTGGATACACTAGATCAACACAAACAACAGAACCAACATTGGGGTACTGTCCATAATAAGCCGGCAACTGGCCAGGCGACACACGCCTCCTCTCACCCGTTGCGTTGCTTGGATATACTTTATCGCCAATAACGTATCTACCTCTGCTATCTATTATGAGGGACTTAGACACTATTGATTCATCAACCCTCACATATGACGATCCAGACACAAGGATCCTGGAGCCCGAGACATCAAGAAGACCGATAGACCTATCTATATACTCCCTCATCGACAGCGGCTTCCTCCCAAGCCAGTTCTCGTAGAGCGTAACCAGATCGGGTTTAGAGAGCACCGATGCTAGATCTAGAATTTTATTAGCGTTCACATCGGGGTCCCGCGGATGGGAAAATGCCTGTATTATACCGATCTTTATTTTCATCAGCTATACACGCACATAGTATAGTTAATATATACCCTAATCAGCCAAAAACTTTCTTAGTCAGAGACGCAACCTCCATAGGCGTTAAGGCGACCTCTATACCTGATGATCTCAGAGCACTGATTTTAGATTCAGCAGTACCCATACCCATAGTTATTATGGCTCCAGCATGCCCCATCCTCTTGCCCGGTGGAGCAGTTTTACCGGCTATATACGCTATTATAGGTTTCTTGAGGCCCACATCCCTAATGTATCTAGCCAGTCTCTCTTCAGCATCTCCACCTATCTCGCCTATAACAACAATCCCTTTAGTATCGGGATCGTCGAAGAACATTTTAACAACATCTATAAAGTCTAGCCCAGTAATGGGGTCCCCTCCAATACCCACAACCGTGCTTTGCCCATATCCTGATCTGCTTAGATAGTCCGATATCTCATACGTCAATGTGCCGCTTCTCGAAACAATCCCTATATGGCCGGGTCTAAACGATCTTGCAGGCTGAATACCAACCTTAACCCTGATAGGGGGAGCAATTACACCCGGGCAGTTAGGGCCTACAACAACCACGCCCTTACCTCGGGCATAGTTTATCATCTTGATCTCGTCATGCAGAGGTATACCCTCAGTTATAACAACAATATTCCTCACACCAGCATCAACAGCCTCATAGAAGGCGTCGACAGCGAATCTTGCTGGAACAAATATTATTGAGGTATCTATATCTGGATGCCTCCTAACAGCCTGGTCAACAGTGTTGTATACAGGAACACCAGCAACGCTCTGGCCACCTTTACCAGGGGTGACGCCAGCAACTATCCTGGTGCCGTACTCAATCATTCTCTCGGTATGGAATCTACCTTCCCTACCAGTTATCCCTTGAACCATAACCGTTGTTTCTTTATTAACTATGATAGTCACGCTCGATCACCCTCTTCTAGCTATTTCAACAACCGCTTTAGCCGCCTCCTCATCGCTTACGTAGAACTTTATTCCGTGCTCCTCAAGTATCTGCCTACCCTTCTCTTCCTCGGTGCCTACAAGCCTAACAACCATAGGCTTCTGGGTTCCATGTTCTTTTAGGGCTTCCACAATCCCTATAGCCACCTCATCACACCTGGTTATTCCCCCGTAGACATTTATGAATATAGCCCTCACATTCCTGTCATTCAAGAGTATGGATAAAGCATTCTTCACCCTCTCCCTGTTTGCTCCCCCACCTATATCAAGAAAGTTGGCCGGGGAGCCGCCAAAGTGCCTGACAAGATCCATGGTGGCCATGGTGAGGCCCGCACCATTACCGATTATACCGATATCCCCATCCAGCTTGACATAGGAGAACCCGTATTTTCTAGCAACAATCTCCTCCTCCGTGAGGTCCCTCTCTTCAGACATTAGCTTATCGAAAAACTCCTGGTGTCTGAAATACGCGTTATCGTCGATAGTTATTTTCGAGTCGAGAGCTATAAGCCTGCCCTCTCTGGTTATTACTAGCGGGTTTATCTCAACGAGATCCGCGTCGAGATCCAGCATGATGGAGTATAGCCCCCTAACTATATTGTAGAGGTCCCCGTATTCAGGGAGATCTAGCTCATACATTAATCTCCTCACATGGAAATCCCTTAGCCCGATCAAGGGATCTATATGTATCCTCACTATAGACTCAGGACTCCTAGCAGCTATCTCTTCAATATCTACACCGCCCTCCCTAGACGCCAATATAATGTATCTCCTCACAGATCTATCTACAGTTAATGATAGATAGAGCTCCCTATCTATATCGACAGCCTCCTCTATAAGGACCTTTCTAACCGGAGCACCCCTCAGGCTACTCCCGATCATACTCTTGACTCTATCAATAGCCTCATCAACACTATTAACTATCTTTACACCACCAGCCTTCCCTCTACCGCCAACAAGCACCTGTGCTTTAACTACAGCTGGTAAACCAACATATTTGATTGCTTCAGGGACCTCGCTGTGTGATGAAACAACCCTTCCCTTAGGTATGGCTATACCGTATCTGGCGAATATCTCTTTGCCTTCATACTCATACAGCTTCACGGATCATCACCTCCTCCCTCTAGACCTAGGTATTATAGATGGCATCCTGAATCCCATGGTTCTTCCCATGATCTCCATCTTTAGAAGCTGTATGGCTAGTGCGGGATCCACACCCTTCGGACAGGCTCGGCTGCATGAACCTGCGAACTCACACCCCCAGACGCCCTGCTCGCTATCTACCAGATCCAATCTCTCGATGCTGTACTGATCCCTTGAATCCTCATACCATCTAAATGCCTGTGCAAGAGCCTGTGGCCCCAGAAAATCGCTTCTTTCCGCAACTATTGGGCATGCAGCTACACATAGACCGCATTTAATGCAGTAGCTGAAGTTCCAGTAGCGCTCTAGCTCCTCGGGATATTGTATATACTCCGCCTTGGGGTTGAACTGCTCATCTTCATCTGCACGTATAAGCCATGGCTTAACCTTTCTGTGTTTCTCGAAGAAGTCCTCCAGGTCGGTTACTAGATCCTTTATAACGGGGAGATTATACATAGGCTCCACAGTAACCACGTCAGAGCCTATAGATAACACATTCTTCTCGCATGCAAGCACAGGTTTACCATTGACAACCATGCCGCATGAGCCGCATATGCCCATTCTACAGCTGTATCTAACTGATAACGTGGGGTCCTGCGTCTCAACAATCTTGATTAGGACATCGAGAACTGTTGAGTATTTATCAACTTCAACCTCGTAGTCTCTATAGATAAACCTCTCTGATTCAGGGTCAAACCTCTTAATCCTAAATATTAATCTCCTCTTCATGTTTCCCCCGTTTCCTTGATCCACAATAGATCACCCCTTATAGGCTATCTTAATACCGATAACCCCAAAAACCAATCCCGCAATAGATAGAAGAACCTTTAGAGCTAGCTCAAAGGGTCCCTGTATCTTTAGAGCTATAGCCATTAACAGAAGCCATAAGAGGATCATTGAGCCGAAATACCCCATGTAGTGTAGAGCCATAAGTATTCTTACATGCATATGCCATCACCCATAGGCTATAAACAATATGAATCCAAGGATCCATATAGCTAGCGATATATACACCAGTGACTTGTAGAGGTATAGGTTACCCCCGTATTTTCTCGATAGAATCTCCCTTAGATTCTCCGCTATATGGCCAAACGCCAATCCACGTGTTATAGCCATGACCATACCTTTGTTAAGCTCATAGAATGAGGGGGTTAAGAGAACCCATAGAATGGCTAGAGATATCTTTAATCCTAGATCCGATATGATACCCAACATGTTAAGTATGATCACGATTGAGTTGAATATAGCGTATATAACTGCTATCCTATAGAATAATATATGTATAAATGCTTCAAGATCGAACCTCTTTAGATCCTGCCTATTTATATTTTTCAAACTTCCACCCCTTAATGCTTAAATAAGGCTATATGCTCCATAAAGCCTTAATATATTATAACTCAACGTATAAATAATTAAATTCTAGGTAGCGGCTTAGTACTTCCTCTCTTCAGGTTTCCATCTAGTTATCCTAACCGGTGTATACGCTATCCTAGGAGGCTCACCAGTCCTGTAGAACAAGAGCGTGTGCTTTAGCCAGTTGACATCATCCCTCTTCGGGTAGTCTGTTCTGAAGTGAGCACCCCTTGATTCTGTTCTGTTTAGTGCTCCATAAACTATAACCTCGGCGATATCGAGCATGAAGCCCAGCTCTAAGGCTTCCTTTAGGTTAGTGTTGTATTTTCTAGACTTGTCGTCGACCCTTATCTTTGAGTATTTCTCCTTAAGCTTTTTGATTGTAGAGTACGCCTTGTTCAGACCGCTTTCGTCTCGGAACACGTATACGTATGTATCCATGGTGTCCCATAGTTCTCTCCTTATATCGTATGGGTTCTCTGTGTTGGTCTCGTTGTGGAGGAGCCTATCATAAATTCTTGATTCCTCATTCTTGATCTTGCGCATCACATCAGGATCCACCGATGGCTCGGACCCTATCTTCTCCTTAAGATAGTTAGCTGCAGCCTCACCAGTCAACCTCCCCCATACCAGGGTTTCCGCGAGGGAGTTGCTTCCAAGCCTGTTTGCTCCATGTAGGCTTATGCATGCGGATTCACCAGCTGTCCATAGGTTCTTAACCCTTGTGGTGTTTTCGTCTAGCATTACCTGCCCATATGTGTCTGCGTGTATACCACCCATGGTGTAGTGTGCTGTTGGCCTTACTGGTATGGGTTCGCTTACTGGATCGATCCCCGCAAGTTTCTTTGCTGTTTCCCTTATCATGGGGAGTCTTTCATTTATCAATTCTTCTCCTAGATGTCTCAGATCTAGATGCACATACCCCAATCCAGTATCCTCATCTATAAATCCTCTTCCCTCTAAGACTTCAGTTATTATTGATCTTGATACAACATCCCTTGGGGCTAGCTCCATTTTCTGTGGCGCATACTTCTTCATGAATCTCTCCCCATTCTTATTTATCAGGTAGCCGCCCTCGCCTCTGGCAGCCTCCGAGATAAGTATGCCTTTTGGAAAGAGACCGGTTGGATGGAACTGGACGAACTCCATATCTTTAACGGGTATCCCTGCTCTATAGGCCATGGCTATCCCATCTCCCGTTGATGATGCAGCTACAGTGGTGAACTTATATACTCTGGCTGCCCCGCCAGAGGCTATTATGCCTGCATGGGCTATGAATGCCTTGAACTCTCCCCTTACCAGATCTATAGCAGTTACGCCCTTAAACTCTCCCTTCTGCATGATTAGTGATGTAGCTATATGCTCATGGTATATATCTATATTCTCGAATCTAAGCACGTTATCATATAGTGTGCTCATTAGGAAGAACCCTGTTTTATCCGCAGCATATGCTGTTCTGGGCTTGGACATCCCTCCAAACTTCCTTTGTGCTATTTTACCGTCCTTTGTTCTGCTCCACGGGACCCCTAAATGATCCATAAACAGTATCTCTTCAGGAGCTATCTTCACGAACAGCTCTACAGCGTCTTGGTCGGCTAGATAATCGCTACCCTTTATAGTGTCGTATGCGTGGAGATCTAGAGAGTCCCCAGATACTTCGGGATGTATAACGCCAGCTATACCCCCTTCAGCGCTCACCGAGTGGCTCCTCATGGCCTGAACTTTCGAGATTACGGCTATTTTAACTTTGCCCTTTGTCTTTAGTGATGCCTGGAAAGCTGCCCTTAGCCCCGCGAGACCAGAGCCTAGAATAATTAGGTCGTATTTCAGTACTTCAACCAATGTAATCATCCAATGTATTTATAGCTTTAGATAGCTATTATTTCATGCTTTATATTAATCAATGATTAACTTAAATATAATATATTGACTTGAAGGGTAAGATATTATCATTGGTATGGGGAGTTGGGTAAGAGACTGGTTTTTAAACTGCAATTCGCCGAGAGGATCTTAAGTGGTGAGAAGACATCTACTATAAGGATCAAGTCGGGCTTCAAAGTAAATGATATCGTAGACGTATATGTTGGTTCGGCACGTGTGGGTAAAGCCGTTATTAGAAGGATTATTAGGAAGAAGATCTCTGAACTCAGCGACGATGACGCCAGGAGGGATGGTTTTAGAAATAGGGATGAGCTTATTAGGGAGCTGTCAAAGCTGTATGGCAGAAGAGCTATATCTCAAGATAGAGAGGTGTATATTATCGAGTTTAAACTGCTTTAACACCCTGCATCCGCTGGCTATTCAGCAATAACCCGGCCCTGCATCATTACCTCGGCTTCAGATCCGGATTCACACATCATCTTCAATCATATTTATTGCTATAGATATTTATTAGGCTGTTTATTATTTTAGTGTGTTTCTCCTCATCATACTCTATGGTTTTTAGCAACGTTTTAATATATGGGTCGTCTATTAGGCTGTATACCTCATCAAAACCCATTTCATCCGCCTTTTCCTCGAATTCCTTCAGGCTTTCAAGCTCTTCTCTCGAGATCGGATCTATCTCCTCAGTAGCTATATTATTTTCAATTATGTTTTTTACGTGAATCAGTATTTCGGCATGCCTAACACTATCGCTAGCTATCTGCCTGAATAGATACTTTAGTACTGGGCTTTTGACCTTCAGCGATATATTCATATATAGCCTAGCCACATCGTTCTCTAGCTGTATTCTTGAGTGTAGTTTTTCAAGTATCTTGATGATCTTTATATCTGTCCGCAGATCCTTGACCCCATACTGCTGACCCGCATCGCCATGCTGAAGCAATATTGAGACTTCATAGGCTATGTTGAAGAGGTCCTCCAGACTCATTTTCTTTCCAGAGATAGCTATCCTTTCCGACACCTCCTCTATATATTTCCTTACTTCCTCTCTGTTCTCTATTCTGCCAATCTGCTTAGATGCCCGTTTCCCCTTTATATATTGCGTGATTGCCGCTGGAGTAACCCCCAGTATTCTAGCTACCTCTGTCTTGCTTAGTTTCCATCTATTTATCAGCTCTCTAGCTATCAAGGCCCTTACTGCTGGTATAAGGGTTTCTATTCTAGACCTGCTCCTATTCCCATATATGGCTACTCTCTCCAGGATATGCACCATATATTTTATAGTAAATTATTATTGAAATATATAATGCTAGGGCTAGCATCCATAATTGGTGATGCTTACCTAGCTGTATATTAGTATTTTGCTGTTTAGATTTTTATGGAGAAGCGCTATGGAGGATATTAATGATCTGGATATAGTAGCTCTACTTTATTCGTTGAAAAAGAATGAGCTCGAGACCCATATACGGAAGGAAAATGTAATTTGGGTTACCGATCTTGTGAGATGTGATCTTAAGAGGGAGTACGAAAATAAGTTTCCTGAGATCGCTTTAAAGGATTTCTTTAATCCTGTTTTCATTCTGGGTGATCTTATTCACAAAGGGTTAGAGACGACATTAAGGAGTGTTTTTGGGGATAGGATCGAGATCGAGGTGGAAGGTGAGAAAAACATAACGCTACCTGATGGTAGAAGTGTGGTTATTAAGGGTAGGAGCGATGCTATATTGAGGGTTGACGGCAAGAGGATTG
>WANO01000072.1 GCA_015521765.1 Desulfurococcales archaeon | reverse complement strand
TAACAGCCTTCACACTCAGATCGAAGATTCCCTGGATCCCTCTTATGGAGTCGTGTTCATTGGGGTAGGGGCTATCTATACTTATTGAAACGGCCCTCATCCCCATATCGGCTAGCTTATCCAGTATACCGTTCCACAGGTTCCTTGATACCGCGGGGGCAAGGGCGAATGGTATACCCAGGTCTCTTGCTCTCTCCGCCAAGATCAATAGATCCCTTCTGTTGAGGGGGTCCCCACCAGTAAATATAAGCAGGGGGTAGGGCCTACCGAAATCGGTGAGCGACTCGATGAGCCTTATACCCTCCTCGGTGGAGAGCTCCCCTGACAGGGGCTCGAGTATGGCTTCAGCTCTGCAGTGTACACATGCGAGGGGGCATGATCTTGTTGTTTCCCAAAAGACTATTATCGGTCTCTTATCGAAGTCCACCCTCTTAAACATTGATTCACCATGGTTGATTTAGAGAGGGTTTAAATCTGTTTACTGTATCTTTATGAAGCTACAGAAGGGTACCCGCCTCCCGCTGATAACGCCATATATATGGAGTATCGCTAAACTATATATGGTGTATGCCGAATGCTCGTTATATCTAAGAAAGAGATCGAAAGTAGGGTTCAAAGCATCGTTAGCGAGATGGAGAAGAAGAATCTGGATGCGCTGTATCTGGTTTCGCCAGCTAACGTTGCTTATGTGACTAACTTCTTCTTCATCCCTACAGAGAGGCCTATGGCTGCTGTACTCAAGTCCGATGGTGAGAAGATCCTTATAGTTCCTAGATTAGAGTATGAGCACGCTTTAAAGTACTCCTACGCTGATCGAGTACTGTTCTACGACGAGTACCCAGACACCAAGCACCCTATGCTGGTTATTGCCGATCATATGAGGAGTCTCGGGCTTGAGGGCAGAAAGATAGGTTTCGATGTCGATGGCTACGGCCATATATTTGGTTATAGAGGTCCCCGGCTCAGCGAGGTTCTTAAGGCTTCATACAGCTATGAGAGGGACCTCGTAGAGCGGTTGAGAATGGTTAAGTCTGAGGAGGAGATTAGGCTCCTCAGAGAGAGCGCTAAGTGGGCTACACTAGCCCACAGGCTTCTCCAGGAATATACCGAGCCGGGCAGATATGAGGATGAGGTATCTATGCTGGCTAGTCTGGAGGCTACGATGGCCATGGCTAGGGCTTTAAAGGGTATATATAGGCCTGCTGGGTGGAGCTCTGGGGCTAGGGCTGGATTTAGGGGGCAGGTTGGTAAACACTCATACTACCCCCACTCGCTCACTATACATGCAGTGATTAAGGAGGGTGATGTCCTCGTTACTGGTGCTACAGCCCTCGTCAGCGGGTATGGGGCTGAGCTCGAGAGAACCATGATTGTTGGTGAACCAACCAGTGAGCAGGAGAAGTTCTTTAGGCTGATGCTTAAGGCTAGGCAGGTCGCTCTAGAGTCTATAAGGGCTGGTGTTAGGTGTAGCGATGTGGACTCTAGGGTTAGGAAGTTCTTTAAGGATAATGATCTTGTGAAGTACTGGAGGCACCACACAGGGCATGGCATCGGTTTAGAGTATCATGAGGCTCCATTCCTTGATGTTGGAGATAATACAGTTCTCGAGGAGGGCATGGTTCTTACTGTCGAGCCTGGCATATATGTTGAGGGTGTTGGAGGGTTTAGACACTCAGACACTGTTCTAGTTACCAAAGATGGCTATGAAATGATTACCCACTACCCTGATGATCTTGATGAGCTAACCATACTGTAGCCATGGGCAAACAGTTTTTCTGTTGGTGCAGAACTCTATTTTTTAAAGGGTTTAATAAAATTTATATCTATTAAAAAGCTATATTATATTAGTGTGTTATCTTGGGCTCGAACTGGATAACTATAGAGATAATAGATCTCTACCCAACTAACCTCGGGCACTGTCCCCACTTCAATCTTCTCGCTCATGAAATGGATCTTGCATCAACAGAGTTCTGCCCATCCGCTGGGCAGGCTAGGGAGTATCCAGAGCATATAGTTAAAAGCTACTCTAGGGTTGCGGATCTGATAGCTGATCTCAAGAAGAACCTTAGGGGGTACCCCGTAAATATCAGGATAGAGCTTATTGAGGCCACATCTATGCGTGGCTTGTGGAGGTCCCTTAAATACAGGGTTAAGAGGAACTCGGCCGTTATAGTTAATGGCAGGAAGGTTTGTGAAGGCATGCTGGATTCGAGAAAGATAGTTGATGCCGTGAAGGCTGAGGCTGAAAAGATAGTTAAAGAGATGCGGCACAGCAGAAGCTAGGAAACAGGATACCCCATATTATTGTGATCTAGTGTACAGCTGTGCCTTCATGGAGAAGCTCGAGGATATCTACCTCTTTCGATGCCAACTCCTTTATTTCTGGCAGGTACTCAATTAGGTATGGTATGAGTCTCAATGTATAGTAGTTCCCTAGTATTGGTATACCGAACGCCTCACCCAGTATCAGTATGTGGACTATATCCCTGTATTTAGATGCGGTTATAGTCACCTGCTGGTGCAGCCCATAGAAGAAGAACCCGAATAGGAGATCCTTTAGCTTGTCTTTAAGAGTCTCTCCCCTTGTCCCTAGACGAAACCTTTTTCTAACTCTGCTTTGAAAGGTCATTCTATCTACTCGGGCTTGAAGTTGTATAGGTCGTCTACAATGTATTTGATGTAGTCTATTCCTGTTATGTCTCTATCGTAGATCTTGACGTAGCCCCTGATGTATTCCCCAAGATCCCTTCTAATCATTTCTAGATACCTCTGCTGCTCCTCATACTTGGCCTTAAGGTATCCGGTGGTGTCTTTCTCCACCTGATCCTTTACAAGAACCATGTTTACGAATACTCCTCCTATAGGTATTTCGAAGTTTCTAACCATTGATATGAACCTCTTCACCACCGATATGGGTAGGGCTTGGGGTATGGTTACGAAGTAGAATCCTGTTTTGCTCGAGTCTGTCAGTATTGATCTTGTCACCTTGAACTTGTCGTAGAGCGCGACGAGATCCATTATTATGGGATCCTTCTTGATCTCCTCCAGCACCTTGTCCTTCTTGAAGGACATCTTGTATCTCGTCTCCAGAGCCTCCTTCCTAGATTGTATCATCCTGGTGAGCCACAAGCCATAAAGCTTGCTTAAGCCGATAAGCCTTATAGCGTTGGCCACAGCTGCCGTGTCGAACACCACTATATCGTATTCCTTGCTCTCCTTAACTATAATATCCATAACCTTATCGAACATAGCCGCCTCCTGGAACGCTGGATTGGTTGTCGCTATATTGATGAAC
>WANO01000071.1 GCA_015521765.1 Desulfurococcales archaeon | reverse complement strand
GTTAGAAGCATAACCAGCATCCCCACACCATATATAGGGGGCTACATCTACAGTGCGTTGGCATCAACATACACCTTTGCGTTATCCGCATTCCTGCTCGCATCACTATCACTATATATCCTACATATGGGTAGAGGTGATAGATGATGGATCCTACATAAACAAACTATAGGTTTCTAGTTACTCTCGAAATAGTGTATAGCCCAAGAATAAGCCACATGAAATTAATTGACAGCATATATAGCGTAAGCTCAATGTTAAGCAGGTTATTGATTATTGCATTGCGGAGAAGTTGTATCCCTGGCGTTAAAGGGTTGATCATGATCACGTAAGCCAGCGCCTGTGGAAGGACCTCTAATGGATAGTAGATTGGGCTTAAATACATCAGAGACGCTGATAATGTGCTTATCACCAGTGATATCTTTGAGATATCGCTTACGAATCCACCTATAAATAGTGTGAGCCCTATTATGCCTAGGGCTGTAATTGTTGATGTAAGTAGTATTAGCGCGATCGCGTAGATATCAAGCTCTATATATAGTGATGCAAGAGCTGTTGATACTAGCGTTACTATCTGTATTACCACCAGGACTGATAGGATCCTGAGGAGTATATATCGAAGAGGTGTGAGAGGCATTTGGAGATAAAAATCTAGCCTAGAAAAGTAGAATTACAAGCTGAAGTATCTATTTATTTTATCTTAGTATTACCCAGATTGGGTAGGAGATCACGAATGTTACTGCTAGCGATATCAGTGTGTAGGGTACGGTGACACTATATATCTTTTTCGGATGTAATCTCTTCCCAGTATGGGTTTCGTATAGTTTAAATGCTACATAGAGTGCTGGGGCTCCCGCAGCCGTTAGGTTGCTTCCTAGGGTTCCGCTCCATGCTAGGGCCCATACGAGGGGCCATGGGTCCTGTATTGAGCCTGCTACGTATAGTTCTTTTAGTACTTTCAGGAGGATCAGTATGTATGCGTCGTGCTCTATAAACCCTACTATGGGTGCTGAGATCCAGTAGATCATTGTGTAGCCCATCGCCGGATCTGTTATGTATGCCTGGATTGATTCAGAAATCAGGTCTATGAACCCCGATCTCTCTAGGGAGCCCACAAGCATGAATAGGGCTATATAGAATAGTATGGCATTCCACTCTATACCCTTCTCGATCACCTCCTTAAACGGCTTATACTTCAGCTTCTCAATAACCATCGAAGAAACCATCGCTACAGCCAGTGGGAAAACGCCCAGCGGGATGTCGTATCCTGCAGCAATACTTATTTCTCTTCTCAGGGCCATCAGAACTATTGCCACAGTTATGAATGCAATCGAGATCCTAGCATAGCCCCAATTTATGTTTGGAGGCTTTCCCTCTCCGATCTCTCCAGCCTGTCTCCCGCTATACTCGTTTTCTCCCCTCCTACCCATTATAGCTAGGTAGATCAGGATCGTCAATATAAACGACACCGTCAATATAGGGAAGGAGCTTGGGAGCCCATCCATAACGATGAAATCCATAAACTCCGCTCTGAAAACGCTGTGTATGAGCTGCGGGGGGAGGTCCCCGATAAGCAGCGCGGTCCCCATATAGTTTGCTGATAGCGCAACGAGTATAGCTAGGTCTGCTGGGTTCACACCTATTATCCTTGCGATCTTTACGGCCAGCGGGACTATTAGAAGTACGGCAAGGACATTGTCGACGAAGAGGGTTATGAACCCCGTCACTATCAAGATCTTTAGCACAATAGCCATCTTCCCTCCGCCACCACCAACTATTTTGTGCGCTATATACTCCGGGACCCCCGAGTATGTTAGGTGGGCCGACAGGATCCACATCCCGAGGAGGATACTTATAACGTTCCAGTCCACGTACTCACCGAACATTCTGTCCAGAGCATCGAGCCCTAGGAGGAGGATCAGCGCTACCCCAAGGAACCCTGCAAGACTCTCCTCGAATAGCCTCGATACTATAAGGAAAATACTTAGGGAGAATATAGCCACGATAAGCCAGTTTACGGCCTCGGCCTCGTGCATCTAGCATGAACCTACATAAGTAGGGGATTGCGACTAAAATAGTTAAAGCCTAACCACAGCGCTTCCACACTCTAAATTCTCAAAAAACTGTTTATCTCGTTTACGACCCTATATATGTCCTCTAGATCTATACAACCCATAGTCCCGATCCTTATAGCCCTATCCCTATAGCTACCCATCCCAGGCGATATCGTGTAGCCAGCGCTCTCCACATGCCCTATAATATCTCTAGCGCTAACCCCACCATCCCTAACCTCAAACACCGTGAGGGTGTTTGCCCTATATCTAGGGTTGTGTATCAGCGGGGCTATCCTGCCGTTATCGAGCCCTCTATACAGGATCTCCGACCTCTCAGAGTGGCTCCTCACCCATCTATCAACCCCGTGGTTTCGAACTATATTCTCCAATGATCTTCTGAACGCCCTGAACACCGGTATAACCGCGGTGTAGGGTGTTGATGAATCCCTAACCATGCTCTCTAGATGCAGATGTATATCCATATATCTGGGCGGCGGACTGCCAGATCTAGAAATCCTCTCGGCAATCTCGACAGCCTCATCGCTTAAGAGGATGAACGACACACCTGGAGGGGCCGAGAGAGCCTTGTGGGAGCATGATGCCAAGGCATCTATACCTAGCTTCTCCACATCTATCTCCTCCCCGCCAAAGGCCGATACAGCGTCCACAAATACGTATGCCCCAACACTTCTAGCCGCCCTAGATACCTCGTCGAGGTCGCTGAGCCTGTGGCCTGTGCTTGTCTCGTTAGCAACGGCCACCACGGCCTTAGGTTTCTTCTCGTCCATTATAGCCTTCAGCCTATCCATATCAACGGGCTCCCCTGGATCCTGCTTCACCACATACACCTCTACCCCCCGCCTCGAAGCGGTGTCTCTAAGGCGATCGCCGAAAACACCGTGGGATATAACCACCGCTCTATCACCTGGCGATAGGAGGCTATATATCATTGCCTCCGTAGCCAGTGTTCCTGTACCGTTGAATAGGGCTATATGTCTTTCGGCTCTAGCTATATCCCTTATAAGTTCAGCTATATCCCTAGCTATCCTTCTGAAGCCCTCTCCCCTATGATGGATCATGGGCCTGGACATCTCCTTCAAGACATCGCTACACACCTCGACAGGGCCTGGGGTAAGCAGCTTCATGTAGCCTTTCACCTTTTTCCAAGCTCTCTAACGAGGATCTCAACAGCCTCTAGAGCGGCTTTCCTCTGGGCCTCGACTGTCTGGAAGCCTATGTGTGGTGTTGCTATAACTTTCGGGTGCTTGATCAAGGTGTATTCATCCGATCCCTCTGGCGGGGGCTCCACGGAGTAGACATCCATGGCGACACATCTTATCTTTTCGGTATCTATGTATTTTAGAAGTGCTTTAGGATCGATAACCCTCCCCCTGGAGGTGTTGACTATTATGCATCCATCCTTCACCATGCCCAGGGTTCTCTCATTTATTATCTTCTCCGATCTGCTGTTGAGATCCACATGGAGGGTAACCACGTCACATATAGGCAGGAGCTCCTCAATAGATCCAGCTAGAGAGACACCAAGCCTCTCTGCTTTGCTTCTCACATCCCTTATGTCGTATGCATAGATCTTCATCCCGAGACCCCTAGCTATCTCAGCCACTCTGGAGCCTATTCTTCCGAGCCCTATAATGCATAGGTTCTTGCCGTATAGCTCTACACCTAGATCTCTCCTCCACTCGCCACGCTTCATAGAGTTGGTTAGGGAGTAGAGGTTCCTTGCACACATTATGATCAGCGCTATGGTTAGCTCGGCCGTAGAGTTTACCGGGGCTTCCGGCGTGTTGTATACCTTTATCCCTGACTTCTCGGCCAGATCCAGATCCACGTTGTCCAGACCCCTACCCACCCTCAAGAGAATCTTTAGGTTTCTGCCCCTCTCTATGAGCTCCCTATCCACTATCGTCCTGCTTCTAAACACCAGAGCATCGTACCTGCCTATGATCTTTAGAAGCTCCGCCCTATCTATATCTGATCTATAGTCCACGATGAATCCGTGGCTCCTCAGCTGATCTATAAGGACACCATCAACTTTATCACTAATAAGTATTCTTGCGACAATAGGCTCTCACCTCAAGGGATCATTGCTATTTAAAGGATTCCCTGCTCTAGGTGGATAGGCTATATCTATACCTATTACACGCACTAGATGATGGAGCTTCGACACATATGGTGTTTCTATAGCCAAGTATTCTGTGGAGCTGGCTATAGCTATCTTTATTCCTGAAGCATAAGTTCCGGGGAAGGCTATCTCCAGTCCGACATCTGGACACCTTTATAGTTTAAATTTTAGGGGGTTTATATATATTAGGGCTACACAGCACCAGGTGGTTTATTTGGATCGTGTTAAAAGCTATATGGAGATGCTCGAGCATGTTAGAGAGAGAAGCGTGAGGATGGGCATACCGGCTATAGACTACGAGGATGGCCTAATACTCTACAGCCTGGCATCCACCCTGCCTAGAGTTTCTAGATGCCCAACAGTCTTTGAGGCTGGCTCGGGTATCGGGTACTCCACGCTGTGGATTGCCTTCGCGTTATCTGAGGTTTCTGGCTGTGGAAGGATTATAGCTACGGAATACAGCTCCGATAGATTCAGCGTGCTTAGGGAGGTTATTGGAGAGTTCAATCTTGATCGTTTTGTGGAGACCATACAGGGCGACTCGGTTGAGGTTGTTGGCTCCATGGATCCTGAATCGATCGATATGGTCTTCCTGGATATAGAGAAGTCCAGATACATAGAGTTCTTCGAGGCAGCCGAGAAGAGGATCAGGCCTGGAGGTGTTTTGGCTGCACACAATATATATGCTCCAGACCCTATAGCCGGGAGAGGCTTCGTGAAGCATGTAGCGTCTAGGTATAGGGATAGGTGGAGGATCTCTGTCGCACCCACAGGTGCTGGGATGGCTATAGCTGTGAAGCTGTAGGGTCTGCTGGAGCTATCTTGGCGGCTCTGTGGATCTTTGGATCCTGAATATCCTATATATATCCTTGAACACCTCCTCCATGAAGCTTCTTACCGCACCGAATAAGCCGCTCCTATTATATGTGTCTATTATATAGGCCCAATCAACCCTGGCTATGATAAGCATGATCACAAGCGAGAGAGCAACCATCACCGGGATCACTATATAGTCGAGGCCAGCCGCCTGTATAGCCCAGGCAACCGAGGAGCCGAGGAAGACGATCACGGACTTCAAAACGATCTTTCCGAGAGCAATCGCAACAGTATATATCCAGATGCTGAACCCCGAGAACGCGAATGGGATATACACAACATCATCCGGGATAGGTGTTGCCGCAGCCAGAAATATCAGGAACCACCCCCATTTCCTGGCTAGCTCAGAGAATCTCCTCATATTCTCCCTGGTCTCCTCAGACGTGAGCCTCGAGACCCCCTTACCGATGGCGTAGATCACTGTCTTCCCGAACGTCGCACCCATAGCCGAGGATAGCGCTAAACCAAAAAGCTGTAGGGGGTCGTGGAACTGTGTTGAGAGGGTAACCAGGAATATGAGGTAGGGGACGGATAGGTAGGGTATGGAGTTCGATGCAAGAGAAACGATGAATATCCATATATAAGGGTTAGACCTGAACGACTCCGCCAGGCTCTCAATAATATAGCTGATCTCAGCCAAGAAGCATAACCTGAAATCTAGTTAAACCTATAAAAACTAATATAGACACACCTAAATAAAGACAACACCCATAAATCCAGAC
>WANO01000070.1 GCA_015521765.1 Desulfurococcales archaeon | reverse complement strand
CTCGGCTCCTTAAGGGCGGGGAGGGGATTAGAGAGGAAATAAGATATTTAAGCACTCTAGCGATATGGATCCCCTTGGGGGGAGGAGGGAAGAAAACCATGGGGGTATTGTCCACAAACCAATAGAACCATGTGTTCCCTTCTCCCCCCTCCCCGCTTTCTAATCGTTCCTTATAGCTATTTCATACTTCTATGGTTTCTGGTATGTGGGCTTGTATATATCCGATACAGCTCCAGTTCTGCTGTCTATCAATGCGAGTAGCCATGTTGATGGGTGGCTTGGTGGTGCTGTAAATGGTGATATGTACGTGAACGATCCTTTATACAACTTAGCCTCACCCACATCAATCTCTATGCAGGCTGACTCATCCATATAGATGCTGTAGTCCCCTGTAGGGATAGCTAGACAAAGCTCCAATCTGTATGGTGTGTTTCCGGGCGTTGCGGAAATATGATAGACAACCCTATAGATCGAGGGATCTATCTCCACTATCCGAGCATACACTATCTTCGGCGGACTGTAGCTCTGGCTCGATAGAAGGGGTAGTAGCTGTGATGCTATGATGGCTATAGATGCTATGGATAGGACGGTAAGCACTATAGACGCCACTATAGGGGATAGTGCACGGAAACCGGGACTATATCTAGCTCCACGTGGCGACATAGGTCTCGCCCCCAATGGATATGCGTATAGACACTACCGATGGCTTAAGCAACTCGCTTGAGTATGGGAGTATGAATCCAGCACGGGATACCCCGGCTTCAGCTCTGAAGAACCTTAGTGAGTCAGGGATCAGGGTACTCATGTTGGATGGTGTAAACACTAGGACAGATCCATCACCCCTAACAACCCTAACAAGCTCTATAGAGGCATCACTAGCTGAAATGCCAGACACCACGATGTAGCAAGCCAACGATCCATAGAAGCCGGAAACACCCTCAACAACACTAGACAGCTCCACACATTCGAGAGAGACGCTTCTAGACCCAGCCAAGGATGAGAGCACACCACGAGCAAGATCCAGCTGTGTAGAGAAAACAAGAGACGCCGATGCAACAGCTATCGAAACAAGAAGTATAGTTGCAACAATCTTGTCCAAGGCGAGACACCGGGTAGATGGAGTTTTATGGAGCTATAATCCTGTGCCTGCCGGAGAGAACCTCACCAGCCAGCCTTCTACGTGATATGGTTCTCCTCAGCTCATTGAGGTTCATCTGGGCTACCGCACCAGAGATCTGGGAACCAGCTTCAAGAATAGGGAGGGACAGCGTAACAATCCCGAGTGGCATGAGAGAGAGTGCTAGGTGAGTCATCCTATAAACTATAAGATTCATGTATCCCAAAGCTGTAGCTAGAGAACCGAAAAGAATCCACGAGTCGAGGGCTACACGGATAAGCAGTCGCCTATCCGGAACATACTCCATCGAGGAGATCTTTCCGGTCTTCCAGAGCTCCTCTAACCTCCCTCTCAAATCCTTATAGAATCTGTCTATAGCTGTATCAATATCTGCAGATCCCGTAAGGATCTCTGAGACAGCCCTATTCGCCACGCTGATAACCTCACCATACAGCAAGCCAGCATCCCCACCCCTAGAGGGCTTAAGGCTCGAAACAGTAGCAGACACAAGCGAGGTGAAGACAGCCTCCCACACAGCCAGCTTCCTCCCAGCCTCGCTAGACATAGCCAGCCTATCGAGAGCACTAGAGGATCCCCTACTGGGTATGAACCCAGCCTTCTCATATCTCCTATACAGCTTATCAGCCACCTCATCGAAACTAGGTAGAGAATCGGATGATCCATTATTTACCTTGAGGAGGAAAACAGCATCCCTAACCACACCCTCCCTACTAGCTATTTTCTCATTACTTAAGGAACCAACCGTACCATCACTCAATTCGACAACGATATCAAAGATAACCTCTCCACCTGTCTCCTCCTTTTTCCTTTTCTCTTTCTCGTTAATGATATTGTAGAGCTCTACAAGATCCTCCAGAGACACATCGATAGATTTTGAGAAAGATATATATGATGCCGAAACAAAACCCCTCTTCTTTAGTTTATTGATCTCTTCAGCTATATTAGACGGTATGCTTCTACGCACAAAGGATATGGCTGTCAGCAGGTTGTGGCTTTTCCCCCGCCACTCATGTGCATATACTGTAGCCAACAAGCTTCTAACAAGTAGTGAGACGGCGAGCTCCTCGCTAACCGAGGCAACTGTGTACGCTAGATCTTTAATAGATTCCTTCTCGATAAGTGAGAGGAATCTCCCTACACGCCTACCCCGAAAGAGATCATTAACAAACCTCTCAAGAAACATCAATACCCTAAAACCGGACTCCTCCACACCACGCCTCACCCAGCTAAGCTTCTCAACCTCAACTGCACGATGGAGAAGCTTAACCGAGTCGGATGTGAAGTTCTTGATCGCACGTCTATTGACAGATTCCAGAAACCTCTTGAATTCACCAGCATCAGCTATAGGAGAGGTA
>WANO01000069.1 GCA_015521765.1 Desulfurococcales archaeon | reverse complement strand
CTGATGGAACAGATATAAGGGTTACATTGTCCGACGGCGTAACTTTGACTAGGTACTGGATCCAGGAGTGGGACCCCAGCGCTCAGAGAGCGATAATATGGATCAGAATAAACCTACCGGCATCATCAACGGTAACCGTCTATATATACTATGGTAATCCAGGATCAACCTCACATCCCTCAGGAATCTATGGGCTAACCAAGATCATGCAACCACTACCAGCCAATGATGGCACAGGATATACAATACAGTACGAGGCATGGATCATGCCAGAAAACAGATTCCAGAACATTCTAACAAACCCTATAACTCTATGGTTTCCTGATAAAGATGACGGTATAGGTCTCGTATTGTATCCGTTTGGATCTGGATTTCCCTATTATAGTATTACTAGATCCACATTACTTATTTCTACCAATGGAGTTATATGTATGATATGGATCAGCAGTCTTGAATGTAGAGATCCTACATCATCGGAAAGCCAGTTTAAGAATACTAGAGGTTTTATAGCTCCGTTCTGGGCCGATCTAGATCTCAGAGGAGCCGGTAGAAATGTATATAGAACCACTATTTCGGACGAGTTTGGCGATGCTCTATATCTTAGGTGGCGTGCTCAATATTATGATTTAACAGGTAACGTTAATTTTGGCGTGGCTCTATATAGTAATGGATTAATTCGTTTTGATTACTCCACTATAACTGGTAGTGGCACTGGCGATGATACGCCTATAGTTGGTGTTTCGTTTAGAGATGGGGTCCACTATACTGTTGTATACGGTGACGGGACCCCTGGATCGACTTTAAATAACCATAACTCCATAATGCTCTGGCCCAGGAAAAAGGCGAATGTCGAGCCCACAGTTAGTGTTGGCTCTACTATAGAGTATCAGCAGAAATACGTTACTGAGGCCGTGGTTAGCTATAGCTTTTCCTCCAGTATTGGTGGCTACCTATATATACAGGTGATGTCCAACGTATCAGGTATAAATCTATATGTTGAAGCCCTTAAAGGAGGCTTATGGGAGTCATTACATTCCGCAACAATTAATGTAGCTAACTCAGAGGTTAGCTACATCATAACTATTCCTGCAACATACGTTAGTGGGGGTAGCTTATCGATACGTATTGTAACCGAGTATGTTTCGAATCCCTATATGGTTATGTATGACTATATATTGTTTGAGAGCTATGCGCCTGTATCTCCAGCTATATATATTGGTGCTGGTGGCACGAGCGATGTAGTTATATATGATCTGGATACCGAATCTATTGTTTCTGTGATGAATCTAGGGTTTATTGGATCAAACATATTCGATGGGACCTCATCTATAGCGTTTGATCATGATAGGGGTATTCTGTGGATCTATAGCGGCTCATCTATATATGGTGTGTGGCTTGTTGATCCATCAACACCGTTCACGAGTTCCGCGCCAGCGGCTGGTTTGGGATCTATACTTGCCTATGTTTCTCCAGGGTACCTTCTACTAGCTAGGGGTGGAGGATCATCGATTCTGGACCTATACGATGTCCAGGATCCGTGGGTAAGCATCTCTGCTGTATCAAACACTAATATAGGGGTCCCGGTGGACGACTACTCATCATCTGCAGTCTCCGGGAGCTCTGTATATATAGCTGTTGGAGGCGGCAACATCGACTTCATAAGTGTTTCGGTACCCTCGCTATCTGTCCAGGCTTTAAACACCTCTCCAACGGCTTATACTGTTGGTATGGCTTACGACAGCTCCAACAACAGGATATGGGTAATGTCTAAAGGCGGTGGAATTTACTACTATGATATCTCGACAGACTCGTGGTATACTCTAGCCATAACGATCCCGTACTACCCGATAGGGTCTGGAGATAGGCTTGTGTATAGCTCAGGAGTGCTCTACCATATTAGGGCGGATTCCACCAAGGACCTTCTAAAGATAGTTGTCTCGTAGCTTAAGTATGCCTCCAGAACCATGTGGCTTTCTTGGTTTTAGGAGTCTCCTCACGGTTATAACTCGCCATATCTATATATCTCTAGAGGTACACGCATATGGCTGGGGCGTCTGGAAGAAGGCTTCTTCTCGCTACAGCTGTAGTAATTGTGGTTTTTCTGCTGTATTTCTTTGTATCTAATATATCTAGCTCCCACATATCTGTCGAGAATATAAGCTACACATCAACCAGCAAGGCCATGGCTGTATATGCAACCATAAGAAACACAGGCTTCAGTACAGCTTGCATCATCGGTGTTGAGGTCGTTGAACCCGGTAGCTTGAGTGCTAGCCTGCATGAGACCGTTGAGGAGGGCGGCGTTGTGTCTATGAGGAAGATAGATAGAATATGTCTTGGCCCCTTCGAAACCGTTGATCTCGCTCCGGGAGGGTTACACATAATGATTATGCCTGTGGGTGGCGTGGATATAGGCGATGTTATAGAGAGGTACAATATGATCAGGCTGAGGCTAATTCTAGATGGCATGGAGCCGATAGAGTTTAATGTGTATTTAAGATAGCTTCATCGACCTCTCTTTTACGCCTTCGAGAATACTGTTTATGCTCCATAGATCGCTATGTCTATATGTATTTCTTTCTCTAAACCCGTCGAGGAAGCCTTCACTAGCTAAACTATATACCAGGAACCCTGAGAATGCTGGTGCTCCAGTAGCTCCCGGAGAATTATAGTTGATCACACCGATTATGCTGTCTGCAACCACTACTTTAGGGTTCAGGACAAGTCCTCCTCTATCTATTAGCTGGCATCTAACCCCGGAGGCTCCTCTCCCTACTAGGTGCTTTTGATCTAAAGCTGGGATAAATGTAGCGACTCTACTAGCCATATGCCTCCTCGATACGCTGCTCATCCACTCGTCTCTAGCCAGATCAATAAATCTAGGATCTATAACCGCCTTAAGCTTCAGATAGACAGATCTACCATACATGAAATCCAGAAAACCACCTAGCCCTCTACACGGGCTGTTATAGGCGTATCCATCTATAACTGGCGTTGCGCTGGGACCCACCTCCCTTGAGCCATTGTACCTAACGACTAGGTGAGGATCTAGAAATGGAAAATCCCTCCTCTTAGGCACCCTATATATATTTCTTCTAACCCTCCTACCGAAATAGGGATCCACAATCCAGTAGTCCCCCCTAAAATAGAGCTCACCGTAGTCCAATGCCATGCCTAGAGAGTGGAGAATCCTGAGGGAGCCGCAGCCCGAAGCAATAATAACTATATCGCCCTCATACACTCTCCGATCTCTACATATAACTCGATATCTTCCTCCACTGATTTCAGCAACGATCCCTTGAACATTACATCCAGGAATGAACCCAACGCCATTGCGTAGAGCCAGCATATATACAGCGTTGGTTAACACTCCGAAGTGCGTCGATGTATCTCTCCTAGAATAGATTGCGGAGTAACACCTTACCTCAGGCTCCAATGCAGCGACATCTCTTCTATCCAGAATTGCTATCTCATCCTCATCCATGCCGTTTCTTCTGGCCCAAGACTCATATTTCCTGAGCACTCTATCCTCTTCAGGGCTTGTAGCCACTTCAATCACACCGATCTCCATCCAGGGTAGCCTGTAGCGGTTGGCTAGGCTTCTCCACATGTAGAACGATATGTTAGCGAGTCTAGCCATAAATCCCCTCTTGTCAGGATCTAGATAGAAGGGTCTATGGACAACGCCAGTATTTCGGGAGGATGTGTGGAGCGCGACGCTATTTTCTCTATCGATTATGGCTACAGATACTTCATAGAGCTCAGATATCCAGAATGCTATGGTAACACCCAGCACGCCGCCTCCTATGACTAGTATATCGAATCTACGGTTCATCTAGAAGTACCATATTTACTTATAGTGGACCAGAAGTAATAATCTATAATATCCTACATCGAGTTTTATAAGTTGTAAGGATTAAAATGAGCGATCATTTAATAAGCATCGTTATAGCCACATATAATGAGGCAAGCAATATTCCAGAGCTGTTTAGGAGGATCAAGGAAGCCCTAAAAGGATATAGATACGAAATCATCATAGTAGACGATTCATCCCCCGATGGTACGGCAGAGATAGCTAGGAGGAAGATGATAGAATACGGCATGGATGGGAGGGTGATTATAAGATCCGAGAGAGGATTGAGCAGCGCTATCCTTAGAGGGTTCAGAGAGTCGAGAGGAGATATAATTGTGGTTATGGATGCAGACCTGCAGCATCCTCCAGAGGTCATACCTAGGCTCATCGAGTATATGGAGTCTAGGGATCTAGATATAGTTATAGCCTCAAGATACATAAGGGGCGGCGGGATCGAGTCGTGGAGCCTCTACAGGAGAGCAATCTCGAAGCTAGCCAGCTTTATAGCTAGAGTGTTGATTCCCCAGATAAGGGGTATAAAGGATCCTATGTCGGGGTTCTTTGCTCTCCGCAGAAGCGTTGTCGATGGTATAGAGATGAGGCCCCGAGGATTCAAGATTCTTCTTGAGATCATAGTTAGGGGTAGGTGGCGGAGGATCTCTGAGTACCCCTACGTATTCGGATCTAGAAAGCAGGGTAGAAGTAAGCTTAGGCTGAGGGATATGTCTAGCTTCATACTCCAGGTACTGGATCTAAGCGAGTATAGGCTTCTTAAATTCATGATTACTGGAGCAACAGGTGTTGCCGTAAACAATATTGCTCTCTACCTACTGGTTTCGTTTGGTGTTCCTGTATATATAGCTTCGCCGATAGCCATAGAGATCGCCACAATCAATAACTTCACGATAAATAATCTATGGACATTCACCAGATTTAGGAGATACGGTAAGTGGTACAGCAGACTAGCCAAATACCATGTTGCAGTCGGATTAGGTAATGCTATAAACTATATAACTGTTCTACTCCTTAACCAATATATAGGTCTGATCGAATCCAACCTCCTGGGTATATTTCTGGGTTTCATAGCCAATTACCTGGTTAGCTCTGAATTTGTATGGGAGATCAAGTGGGCAAGCATAGAGAAGAGTAAGGATAAAAAGTATTTGAGCGCCTCTGTAGTGTGTAGATCGTTGTAGAAGCGAT
>WANO01000068.1 GCA_015521765.1 Desulfurococcales archaeon | reverse complement strand
GCTTATAGGCTAGTTCAGCGGCTTTTTCTCCTGATAGGAGCATTGCTCCGAATGTAGGTCCCATTCTTGGTAATCCAAAGTATTCAGCTACAGACATTCCAGCAACTATCAGCCCTGGATAGATCTCCTTGGTGTTTTCAACCACGAGATCTTCAGACTCGCCAACCCACATGGGGCCAACTATAGACGACTTAAGTATCCCTCTCTCGCTAAGCCTCCTGGCTAGCTTGGCATCGTGCCCTGTTGCATCTATAACTACCTTGCTCTCGAGAGCTATTGGATCTACACAGGTTATCTGTCTGGGGAGAGCCTGAACAGGAGTCCAGTTAACTACTACACCCGACACCCTTCCATTTCTAACTACGAGATCCTCTATAGATGTCATGTTAAGGACCTCCGCACCAGCCTCGAGGGTTCTGGCTATAAGCTTCGATGCCAAGAGGGGCCCGCTAGTTACGTATAGGCCTTTCTTATACTCTCTATACTCTACACCCAGCTCATCAAGAATCCTATTGGCCGGAGCCCTTATGGTTACCGGGTTCATGAGATAGCCTCCCAGCCAAAGGCCCCCGCCCAGATAGTTGTTTTGCTCTACTATCAGCACCTTGAGCCCCTTAATAGATAGCTTATATGCCGCCATCAACCCCGCTGGTCCTGCGCCAGCAACTATAACGTCGGATCTTATATACTCCTTGAGTTTTCTTGTGAACTCCGATACTATAGCTTCGGATATATCCCCCTCACTTGCTCCAGGGCTAAATAGGCTACCCATATCGGTTCTCCTTTCTTTCCATGCTATAGGTAGCTTATATAAATTGCTATAGGTTAGCTATAGATCACGAACATCAACACCGAGCTGGGCAAACAGCTCCTTAACCACCCTCCTATTAAAGCCCCTCAGCCTCAAGATCGCTCTGGGATCGGCTCTTCTGAGATCATCGATAGATCGGTAGCCAGCATCATATAGAGCCCTAGCCCTAACCCTCCCTATACCCTTAAGCTTGATCAGTTCAAGAAGATCTTCCCTAACACCCTCCTCAAGCCTTATGGATAGCTTATATAGATACTCGGAATGGTGCCTGAGGTCCTTAAAGATCGAGGAAACAACATGGATAGCGTGGGCTATCCATGTTGCTGTCTCAATCATAGACCTCAAGTCACCGGGCATCAAGCCGGTGATTTCATATATAGAGTCCTCATCATACTCATCTATCCATAGCTTCAGGGCCTTAGCGTTTCTATACGCAAGAAGCCAGAGCTCGAAGTCTACATCACCCAGAGGCTCTGGAAGCTCGCCGGCCTCCGCCAGCTCGATTGCTTCATCCTCAAGCTTCTTGAATCCACCCCTCCTACTCCCGCTCCTAATGAAGTCTGGCGTCTGGCAGATCATGTGGAGATACCATAGATCACCCTTAACCCTCTCCTCACCCCTGAGATAGGTGAGGGCTCTGTGGGCTGTTAAAGGATCTATGTACTGCATGCTAACCACTCTGCCAAGCCTGGTGACCTCGATTGTTGAGTTCCTCCTATCTATCATCTCCATCCTAGACAGATCATTGATCACCCTGGACAGAACAGACCTTAAGCCCCTAAAAGATCTTTTGAAACCGTAGAAGGTGTCGGAGAAGAAGTCCTCAACCTCGGAGAAGGTCTTTGCATATCCAGAAGCCAGTATAGATAGCACATGTATCCTCAGGCTCCTCTCGCTATTGAGCATCGAATCAACAGGCTCAGGGGACCCCCTAATATATTCTATAGCCTTGGAGGGCGTCTGATCCACAATAATGGCCTCACCATACTCATCGAACTGAGGCCTGCCAGCCCGCCCAGCCATCTGCTTAAACTCGATCAGCGATATAGGCTCGTAGTAGCCATCCGAATACCTCATAGTAGTGATCAAGACACGCCTAGCAGGGAGATTCACTCCAGCAGCGAGGGTTGGTGTTGAAACTACAACCTTCAGCAAGCCCTCCCTAAAGCCGCGCTCAATAATCCTTCTAGCCTCCAGAGAGAGCCCTGCATGGTGGAACGCTACACCCCTAGATACTAGGGGCTTAAGATTATCAACCTCTATCCTCGACGACACGCTACTCTCCAGATCGGATACGAGGTCCCTAGCTAAACCCCCGGATATAGAGTGGGCATAAAGACCCAAAGACTCAGCAATCCTCCTAGCCAGCGACTCGGCGTTTCTCCGGGACTGAGAGAAGATGAGAACCTGGTAATCCCTCTCTATAGCTACTCTAGAGCTATATATGTAGGGGTCCCCAACAACACGCTCAACCCTACCGTCTTCAAAGACGAACCTCGACCCCCTACGATCATAGTAGCCATATATAAGGGGCACAGGACGCCAATCACAGATAACAGCCTCACCCCTCAACCATTCAGCCAGCTCATCCGGGTTGCCTATGGTGGCGCTTAAACCCAGAACCTGGATCCCGAGCCTGAGGGCTCTAGCCACAATCATCTCGATGATCGGCCCCCTATCGGGGTCCCCCACACTATGGATCTCGTCGATAACTATGAGGGAAACCCTCTCAATCCATGATGGCCTATGCCTAAAGATAGAGTCCAAACGCTCATAGGTTGTTATCAAAACATCATACCTACTCAAGCTCTCTCCAGGCTCATCGAAGTCTCCCGTGCTTATCCCTAGCTTGAGCCCTAGCCTCCTGCTCCATCCAGAGAACTCATCAAACTTCTCGTTGGCCAGAGCCTTCAGGGGGCATGTATATATAGCTATCCCGCCACCCATAGAGGCCCTCATAAGCGCCATCTCGGCTATAAGGGTTTTGCCGCTAGCTGTTGGTGCGGAAACAACCATGCTTTTTCCGCTCAAAACACCTCTAGCCACAGCCTCTGCCTGGGGAGGTGTTAGAGTGCTGTATCCTCTAAGCTTCAGCTCCTCCCTTATCTTGGCTGGAAGATCAATCTTCTCTAGAGGTATAGGTTTCGACGGGCACTCCAGATCCATCGAGTATCATCTCTAGCCATAGCTATGGTTGGGCCAACCGATTGAATCCTCCTGTAACTCTATACGCTGTGTAGCCATATAGATATATAGAATCTAGAAGCGCTTTAACATTTTCTCCATTATCTCTATCCTCGACCTGTGATCCCTCATAATCTCGTTTGAGAGCATGTTGAGGAACTCACCAACCTTAATCCTGTTGAGGGAAGCTATCAGCAGATCAAAAGCATCCATGAACCATGTCAGCTCCTTCTCGATCTTGAGTATATTATATATTATCTCCCTAAAGTCACTCGACCTTATAGATCTGATGTAGAACTCCTTGATCTCAGAAACCATAGAGTCCACAGAATCCCTCAAGTTCTTGAACTCCCCAGACTCCAGGTTTATCCTCATAAGGAAGTACTCCTTACTGATCATAGATAGGAACCTGCGCTGCTTATCCACATCGTTGGCTAGATAGTATAGGGTTATCTTGATCTCCATATCATCAGTTAGATAAGCGGCCTTGAGGTATAGCTCGTTGAGAATCATCGATGTTATCTCCATCGCGTCCAGAACAATCAGCACGTTGTGCTCTATGGTTCCATACTTAGGATACTCGCTTGGCATACCGATCACTTCACTCACATTAATTATTCCCTATAACTATATATATCCATATATAATGATTACAGCAGAGGCTAAGAGCCCAGATACAAACTCTAATTAAAGACCTCCACATAAAACCACTTGGTATGGCTGGATTGGCCCCCGAGAGATACAGCAGGATAGTTATAGACTCCGGGATAGCACTGATCGGGGAGGACCTCGAGGCTGTTAGGGGCAGATACATAGTTATCGAGAACGGGGCAGTATCGTATATAGCATCAAGATCCTTCTCCCTAAATAGTGCTGAAGTGGGAGGCGAGACATTTTTTCTAGACTGTAGAGCAGGCATAGTTTCCCCAACACTCATAAACTCGCATGCGCACACAGCAGATATAGGCTTCCCCGAGATAGGCTACGACCTCGATATAGACTCGCTTGTGGGCGAGCCATACGGCCTAAAGTACATCTACCTTGATAGAGAGGCCGGGAATCTAGAGAGCTACATATATGCGTTCCTCAAGCTAAGTCTTGAGAGCGGTGTTTCAGCCGTAGCCGATTTCCGTGAGGGTGGGTTGAGGGGTTTCCTGAGCGGTGTTGATGCCTCTAGAAGGATTGATCTGGTGAGCTACACGCCAATGTATATGCCCCGGTACATGGGGCCCGAGCACGATCCGGAGCAGTGGCTTAAGGGGGTAGCGGAGGATTTATCCAGGATCAAGAAGATCTATGGAGCCGGCAACCTATGGATAGCTCTGTCCTCGCCCCACTACTACAGCAGGGAGCAGCTAATCAAGCTCGACAAGCTATCCATGGAGAACGGCATCTATATAGCGTCACACATAGCTGAAACCGAGGACGTTAGGGGGGAGGGGGACTTCGAGCTGGTTAAGGATCTAGAGAGGCTCAAGCTAGCCGTCCACGGGTATAGCCTGGGTGTGGATGAGCTTAGATACCTGAGCGAGCGTGGGGTGTATTTGGCGATATGCCCGAGAAGCGCCCTATGGTTCAGCGGCCGGGTGGTTAGCTTGAGGGGCCTCAGGGAAAGCGGTATAAGGGTTGTGGTTGGAACCGATAACGGTGGATGGATCAAGCCAGACCTGTGGAGGGAGCTGGAGCTACTGGCCTACCTATCCAGGAGGGAGGGGTGGGTGTATGAGCCTGCCGAGATACTCAAGATGGCCACAGTCTATCCAGGGGAGCTTTTCGGTGTGGGCAACGTGATCAGGGAGGGTGCTAGGGCCAGGCTTATGTGTGTTGCGTCTAAATGGATCAATATTGAGAGCGTTAGGAACCCGATAATCCATCTGCTTAAACGCGGTGGTGTGGAGAGTGTTCGTAGCGTTGTTATTGGTGATCGTGTGGTTTCTGCCAGATAGATCGTGTGTAGCTGCTGAATCACTCAGAGCTTTGGCCCCTCATCACATTTCAGGCTACCCTCATGTGAGGGCCCCTAACATCATTGATCCGTAGAAATCGGTCTAGACCCAAACCCACCGTTATAGAGTATTCCTTAGGATTATAATATATTTCACGATACCACTAATATCTAGGTGGATGCTTTGGGCAGAATAGATCTGGATGAGCTCACCCGCAGGGTAGAATCCCTGGAGGAGTTCTCGATCAGGTTCCTAAAAGAGATCCTAAGCATACCAACAGTCTCACCCTCTGGAGAGAGATACGGGGACTTCGCAAAGAGATCAAGAGAGCTTCTCGAGGAGCAAGGAGTAGATGTGGAGATTATAGAGGTCCCCCAGGAGTATGTAGATAAGGTTGTCCCAGAGGAGGGCAGGGGGAACCCCAGATACATAGTTAGGGCATCGATCGGGGATAAAAACAACATTAAGCTCCATCTGAACGGGCACTACGATGTTGTCCCCGGAGGCCCAGGATGGAGGGTTACCGAGCCCTTCAAGCCTGTTCTAAAGGACGGAAAGATCTTCGGTAGGGGAGCAACAGACATGAAGGGTGGAGTAGCATCCATAGCCACGGCTCTAGCAGCTCTAGCACAGTACCAAGACAGGCTTGATTTCGGTGTTGAAGCTGTGTTCGTTCCGGACGAGGAGATCGGTGGTGAAGCCGGTACAGGTTATGTTGTATCCAACAACCTGGTTAGGGGGAGATACGTTGTTATAGCCGAGCCCAGCTCTCTAGATCAGGTGTATATAGGCCATAAAGGCCTTGTATGGGGTATTGTTCGGGTTAAGGGTAAATCGGCTCATGCATCAACACACTGGCTAGGGGTTAATGCTTTTGAGAATGCAGTTAAGCTTGCGTCAGAGATCTTCAGTAAGCTTGCCCCATCCATAGAGTCTAGGAGAAGCTCTTATAGGTTTGATGTTCCGGAGGGCGCCAAGCCAACTATAATGTTCGGCGGGCTGGTTAGGGGTGGTGAAAAGATCAATCAGGTTCCTGGAGAGTTCTCATTCAGCTTCGATCGCAGGCTCGTGCCCGAGGAGACTGTGGATAAGGCCTGGAGAGAGATCGAGGAGTTCATTAAGGAGGCATCGAGGAGGCTAGGTATAGATGTTGAGCTCTCTATGGTGCAGAAGATGGAGCCTGTGGTTGTTGATCCAAACGCGAAGATATTCAACGCAATCGAGGAGTCGATGCTCAAGATCACTGGTAGGAGGCCGAATAGGATAGTATGTATAGGCGGCCTCGACATGAGATACTACGTCTATAAAGGCTATGAAACCGCCACCATAGGCCCAGGGATACTGGGGACCGCTCACGCACCCGATGAATATATCCTTGTGTCCGACATGATCAACGCGGCAAAGCTCTACACTATACTACCATTCCACCTATAGAGAGTCCTCGGGGATCAAATCACGCGGCGCTAGGCTTCAGAATAGATCTTTTCTCCAGCTCATCCCCCAGCAATCCAGCCCACACCCCGAATACCCTATAAAATTCCCTCTAGGCGAGCGAGATGAGCAGACCCCCCAGAAAACCCGTTGAAAGCCTCATAGATATTGATGAAGTCCTATCAAGAATCTTCAGCCTCAATATAGTTGGGCCCCCAGAAACTGAGTATGTCGATACCATAAACTCCTACGGCAGGGTTCTGGCTGAGGATATTGTTTCTCCTGTAGATCTTCCTAGATTCAGGATCTCCCTAATGGACGGCTACGCGGCGCGATACATAGATCTTGTTTCAGATATACGAAAACGCCTGAGGGTATCGGGTAGAATAAGAATAGGTGACGATGCCTCAGGCATCCAGATAGATCCGGGGACATGCGTTGAGGTGGATACAGGGGCTATGCTTCCTAGGAACGCCGATATTGTGGTTCCGGTAGAGCTTGTTGATGTGGAGGGCGACGGCTATATTGTTGTTAGGGAGGTCCCTCCGCCTGGGGCTCATATAGCCTATCCAGGATCAGATATAGCTAGAGGAGAGGTAGTAGCTGGGAAAGGCAATGTGGTTGATGCTAGGCTGGTCTCAACCCTATTATCCCTAGGCGTGTCGAGGGTTAAGGTGTATAGGAAGCCGAGGATATGCCTCCTCGCCACCGGAAGGGAGCTTCTGGAGATAGGCGAGCCCTATAGGCCAGGCAAGATCTATGAAAGCAATATTGGGGGGCTATCTAGATACCTCGCCGACATGGGTTTCGATGTCCACGTTGCTGGGGTTGTTGGTGATGATCTGGAAGCCATCTCCTCTAGGCTTCTGGATCTATCTAGAAGGTGTGACGCTATAATAACTACAGGGGGGACCTCTGCTGGTGCTGAGGACTATGTGTATAGAGCTGTTGAGCGGGATGGAAGGATCATTGTTAGGGGGATCAGGTATAAGCCCGGCAAACCCCTTCTGGTAGGGGTTGTGGGTGGAAAGCTCGTTATAGGGCTTCCGGGAAACCCTGTATCTGCGTTCTTCACGCTGACCCAGATCCTTAGGGATGTGCTATACAGAATGCTTGGGAGGAGGGAGCATCTCCAGGATATGGAGCTTAAAGCAAGACTTCTGCTTAGGGCTAGGGGTGCTAGGGGCAGGGTTACGCATGTGCCATCCATACTGGTTAGGGGTCCCGACGGTGTTCTCCGTGTTCTTCCCTGGGTGTTTGAGAGCTATATGGTGGGTAGGCTTGCTTTCGCTGATACCTACATAACTATACCTCTATCCTTTGAGGGAGGGTCCCTTGAGTATGGGAAGAGTGTTGGCGTTAGGTTTCTTAGGTATCCTCCAAGGGTCTGGAGGCTGAGGAGTGGAGAGTTTATAGATACGCGCTTTGATTTCGGTGGTGGTGTCCTCGATCTTTATATGGATAGCTTCACCACATACAGATGGCTTCTGGATAAAGCGGTGTTTGAGGGCTACCTATGCTCCGAGATCTCTATAGCCTATATGGGGTCTTCAGAGAGCTATAGGTTTGGCTTTGATCTCGATTCTATACCCGATCAATACAAGATCGATAGGGTGAAGAAAGAGATCACCCTAATATATAGGGAGGACCTCGATGAGAGAGACATTATTAGCGTGGCCTCCGCACCAAAAGATACATGCAGCAGAAAGGCCACAGAATCAATACTAAACACACTGCTCCAAGGAATAGCTAGCGAAGCAAAAATTAAAAGGATACTTGTCACATCATACAGGCAGATCGCATCCCTCATCATGAGCGGGGACCTCGATATAGCCTTAATGCCTAAACACCTTACCGAAGATTATGGCAGGTTGCCCGATCTCTATAGAGCAGACACCGTTGGCGTGCTCACGGGCTATAGAGCCACTACGGACCTCATATAAATTCCTTGAGCAAAGGTTAAGCGGCGAGGGGACTAGACCTCATCATTTCCTCCTTCTCGTTGAGGGTTTCCTACCAAGGCTTTAGGTATGTTGTAATAGTGCCAAAAAAGAATAAAAGCGAAGAGGCAAGAAGCTATATGGTTTTCCCTAACACTATTTAGATGTAGATTATGATCCCTATAGCTTTATATGTGTTCTATGCCCTAAATATTCTTGGGCTCTGTATAGTTGGCTAAGCCGGGTATTGAGGAGCGTTTGGCTAGGCTTGAGGGGGCTTACGAGCAGATAGACAGGAGGCTGGAGTCGATAGAGAGGGAAATAGCCGATCTCAGGCAGGAGATAAGAGAACTCAGAACATATATAGACACCAAGATCGAAGAGGTTAGAAGCGAGATGTATTCTAGATTCGATGCTTTAGACAGGAAGATCGATGATGTTAAGAAGATGCTTATCTACGTGATCCTCGGTCTCGTATCAGCATCCGCAGGAATAATAGCAACAATACTGCTTATAATCCTCAGACCCTGAGACTGTATAAAGTCTAATGGTGTTTGAGTTTCCTCAGTTACTATAGCTAACCAACCCAAAGCCTGCAGAAAGGCGGGTGGAACAGGGAAACCGCTCACCTGAAGCCGTGTCTTCATGCTTCTGGCACGGCCAGGTTCATTATGGCTTTCTTATCTCCTATCCCAGCCTGTAGGGGTGTATCTGCTCTAGTCGATTAGGGATTTATCGCACTCACATTAGTGAGGAGTGGTTCATCCAGCAGTCCGCACACCTAGCTCATCGAGATCATCTCTGCACACTAGTATATTCAATTATTAGAAAATACCTATAAGTTTTCCCGATAGTCCCTAGAGGCATGGAAAGAATCAAAAGGACGTAGAAAGTAGCAATCTAACGCTTCTGCGCCTGCATATAGGGATTATCACATCTATAGGGAAGATCGATTCCTCTCTAAAATCGCAAGCTTCAACAAAATATCTTGGAATACCGGGATTTGAACCCGGGGACCTCCAGCTCCGAAGGCCCAGGATATAAAAACAGTGTTTCCAGAGGAAACCATAGTCTGGAAACACTCTTCGCAAACGATTATTCCCTAGGGTGTTATCGCTGATAATCTGGAAACATCCAGCGGAAAGGCTAATTGGCTCGTTGCCTATAAGATTAGATGGGTGCAAGGGGGTTGTCTAAGGTAATTAAAGTGAGATATAGAGGCGGCGTGCTGGTACCTGAGGAGCCCCTTGACTTGGAGGAGAACAAAGAGCTTCTCGTTAAGATAATCGATGTAGAGGAGAAGAAAAGAATACTAGAGAAATATCGCGGCGCTTTGGGTCGTGTAGATCCAGGGCTCCTAGAGGAGGCGATAGAGGAGGCCGAGCACCTGTGATATACGTTGACTCTAACGCTCTGGTCTACTTGCTCCATGATATAAAAGCCGAAGTCGGACATAGTCGTCAACATCTTATCCAACAGCGATGAGGTCTACACAAGCCTTAGAACATTAGAGGAGGCCTCATATATTCTTATAAGAATATATTTTAGCAAGCATTACGGAGCCAGAGGCATATACCAGGTAAGAGAATTGATAAGAAAATACGGTTTAGAACACGTCAATGACGAGCTAACTACTCTACGTCACCTGCTATCAGATTACAATATAATAACGTTACAGGACAAGGCGACTATAGACGAAATACACGAGACAATGATTAAATACCGCTTGCTTCCAGGGGACACTATTATAGCCTTAACCTGCAAACATTACGGCATAGACACTATCCTAACCTTCGACGAGGACTTCAAGAGAATACCGTGGCTGAAGGTTATGTCCTAGGAGTCCCATTGTGTTTAAATGAGCCTAGATACTATAGACGTATGATTATACCACATGATTATCAGGACTGAGTGTACCTCGGCTAAGGTTCGAGATTCCCGCGTTTGACACACCCATTATTGAGATTAGTGATGGCTTGGAAGTCTTGTGTGGCGGACCCGCCGGGATTTGAACCCGGGACCCCGGCTCCGAAGGCCGACGCCCTTTCCTTGACTGGGCTAAGGGCCCCTTATTTTTCGGCGGATTATGATCTTATAAGACCGGTACTTCGGCTAACACCACCTTTGCGTAATGTTTTGCGAAAGCCTATCTTTTAAAGTTTTTGATTTTTATTGTTTTTATGCGACATAATCTATTATACGGTATCATCTATCAATGGGTAGGGGGTGGTTTTAGTAGATGGTTGTATGAGAGGCTGTATTGATCATGAGTTCTGTTGTTGAAGGGCTTCCCTTTCAAGGATTCTCTTTTCCCGTGGTTTATTAGGGTTTGTGTAGGCTGGTTTCTATCTTGGGTGGCTTTATATGTTGCTATTGAACTATTGTGAGCTACGCGATGTTTTCTGGGGGTCACGATATAATTGAAAATATTATAGATCTATAGCTTCTTGTGGTCACCAAAATGCTTTGGGTACCCAAAAATATGTTGTTGGATGAGTCGATGGGGTTCTTGATTCTATCTATGTTTCTGTCTATGTGCCTGTTCTTTTTTCTGTTTGTTCTGGTTTTATTTTTTGTTTTTTAACTTTATTAACAAAATATTTATTAAATTTTTAACCTTATATTGTTAGGTGATTGGCGTGTCTGATAAATTAGTTAGGCCTGAATGGTTAAAAGATAATCTTGATTCACCCGGTATAAGGGTTGTTGAGGTCGACTACGATCCTGCTACAGCCTACGATGTTGGCCATATCCCTGGTGCTGTCCTTGTTGATTGGAGGAAGGATCTCAATAGGTATCCCGAGAGGGATATTATATCACCCGAGGATTTCGAGAGGCTTATGGGTAGGCTTGGGGTTGGTAACGATACGCTGGTTATTCTTTATGGGGACTACAATAACTGGTTTGCTGCCTTTGCCTACTGGATCTTCAAGATATATGGGCATGAAAACGTTAGGATTCTTGATGGTGGACGGAAGAAATGGATCGATTTAGGGTACCCACTAACCAGAGAAATCCCGAGAGTAGAGAAGACAACCTATAAGGTTTCAAAGATAGATCTCACCCAGAGAGCATACTTCCTAGATGTATTAAAGAACCTGAGAAATCCAAAGGTAGCTTTAGTGGATGTGAGGAGCCCGGCGGAATTCAAGGGCGAGATCTCGGCGCCTCCAGAATACCCCAATGAAGCCGCCCAGAGAGCAGGGCATATACCGGGAGCCATAAACATACCCTGGGCACAGGCTGTTAGAGAGGACGGCACCTTTAAGAGTATCGAGGAGCTGAGAAATCTATACGAATCCAAGGGAGTAACCAGGGATAAAGAGGTTATCGTATACTGCAGAATAGGTGAGAGAGCGGCCTTCACTTATTTCGTGCTTAAGGAGCTCCTGAAGTACCCTAAGGTTCGCGTATATGATGGCTCATGGAGCGAGTGGGGTAATCTGGTGGGGGTCCCTATAGAGAAGGGTTGAGCTAGGTGTACTGGGCTTGAGGACTATAGATCTGTCCTACCTAAGCTCGATGTGCTCAACAAGCAGGAGTGATGCGCTCAAAAACATAGTTATGGATCTTGGAAAGGGTGAAAGGGCTAAGCTGGTCACCAGCGATCCAGAGTTATCATACGCCATAAAAAGCCTTGGAGACGAGCTTGGATATAGGGTTGTCTCTTTTAGGAGAATGAACGGGTTATATGAGATCGTTATTGAAAGATATAGATAAATTAATGTTTTAGTTAATTAACCAAGAGTATCATTTGCATCTTTTTACTCTTAGTTTTCATAATTAAATTTAAATAGTAAAATATATACACCCTAAACAATATATAATATATGGTAATAAAGATGGTGTCCCAAAAAGCAGTTCTGGGGATAGTTGTAGTTATAGTGGTTGCTGTAGCCGCATTCTTCCTGCTAGGAGGCGGTTACGGAAACATATATGGCGCCCCGCAGCAGCAGGAGGCTCCACAAGCCAAGGAGGAGGTTGGGGGAGCCGCCGAGGGGAACGTTATCGAGATCGAGGTTGAAGCTACAGAATACTCCTTTGAGCCGGCAACCATTAGGGTTAAGGCTGGCGATGTTGTTAGAATCAAGATCACTAACGTAGGAAATATATTCCATACATTCACAATCGATGAGTTCAACATAAACGTTAGGTTGAATCCTGGGCAGAGCGAAACTATAGAGTTCGTGGCTGATAAGACTGGAACATTCACTATATACTGTATACCGCATAAGCCCCTTGGAATGGTTGGGGACCTCGTTATCGAGGGATAATCGGCTATGATGCGGTTTAGGGGGACCCCTACTATAGTGTCGATAATCATCCTCGCCGCTTTAGCCATCACACCCATACTGGTTGCCTACTACCATGAGCAACCGTCCTACGGCGGGAGTGGGCAGAGAACTAAGGAGTTCACTATAGTTGGTGAGGACTTCAAGCTCACCCCAAACGCTATCTGGGTTGAGGTTGGCGATACCGTAAAGATCACTTTCACTAATCAGGGCTCCGTGATCCATGCGCTGGTTATCTCTGGATTCAATGTTAGAACAAGCGTTCTATCTCCAGGGGAGAGTGAGACCATCGAGTTTACTGCGGATAGGGAGGGTGTGTTCGCCATATACTGCCCGGTTGCCAACCATAGGGAGCTGGGTATGGAGGGAGTTCTGGTTGTTGGCTTTCCCGAGGCTAGAACCACCACGGTGACTGAAACAGTTAGGGAGACTGTTACGGAGATGGTTACCGCTACCGTTACCTTGATCGAGACTGTCACCGCCACAAAGACCGAGGTTGAGAGGGAGACTATTACCGAGGTTGTTACTCAGAGGGAGACTGTAACGGAAACAAGGGTTGAGACCGAGACTGTTCCTGAAACCGTGACTGAGGAGATTACCAGGATCCAGACTAGGGTGGTTACTGAAACTGTGTCGGTGAGCGATCCAACAACCGCTGTAGCTGCGGGTGTTGTCGCGCTGATAATAGGTATTGTTCTCGGCTCCGTTATCAGGTTCAGGAGGTAGCTGGCTCCCGGCTCTATATTTCCCTGGTTTTTAACTCACTTATTTTTTCGGGGGACCTCTATCTCCTCCATAAGGGATTTTAGGGGGTCCCCCTTAACCTCTACAAGGAATCTTCCGCTACCACCCCTCCTAATCGCTACCAGCTCGCTGACTATGCTTAGCGCTATCTCCTCTGGTGATAGCGAGCCTATATCAACACCTATGGGTGCTCTGATCCTTGAGAGCTGGTCTGGCGTGTATCCCTTCTTCTTTATTAGGTTGCCCAGTATCTCCTTGGCTTTTCTAACGCTGGATACAACCCCTATAAGCCCCACATCGGTCTTGAGGAGGGTGTCTAGAATCTCCTCCTCAATGCCTACCCTGCCCATTGTGGTTAACACTGCGAATGTGTGTCGATCCATTCTAACACTAGCTATATCCTTTAGGCTCCTGAGTATGAGGTCTGCATCGGGGTAGTTCTGTTTAACGGCGAGTGAATCAACCACAACAACCTTGAAGCCGACAATCTTGGCTATCTTAGAGAGTGCTCTAGACACATCGTTGTCGCCAACTATAACTATCTGGGGTTTGGGGTAGACGGGCTCTATATATATATCAACCTCACCTCCACAGGGGGTTCCAACCTCTATATAGTCCTCTCCAATCTTTCTTAAATCCTCCCCCTGCATAACCAGCCTCACAATCTTGGGTGAGCCGCTCTCTATAGCGTCCATCACTGCCGTCATTATAGCGTTCTCTGCACACCACCCGCCTAGCCACCCGAGAATTCTGCCGTCTGGAAACACTATTCCTTTAGCACCCACCTTAGCCGCTGTGGAGCCCTGGGACCTTATAACCATAACCACAGCGAACTCCTTTTCCTCCTTCACAAGCTTGCTCAACAGCTCGGCGAAATCGCCCATATTCTCCTGAAACCTTATACCCTGGTTAGTGGGCAATTAAAGCACCTCTACATGATTATATATACTATATAGCTTTTTTAAATCCGTAAACCTCTAGATCGGCTGCCAAGCCCAGCGGTATCACGTACACGCCATAGGCTCTAGTGATTCCTCCAGAACTATAGGGAGGTTGTGTTTAAATATCTATCTAGCTCAATAGCTTGATAAACGGTGGTTCAATGGCGTTTGATCCATATTCAGTGATCACATCATGGCTAGCGTTCATGTCTAGTGCGAAAGCCGTGCTGTGGTTCACCGGGTTCGCTATAGTAATGACTATATTATTCGCCTATATAGTGTATGGGGCATATAAATTCGGCCACTTCCTGTTTGGGTTAACCCCGCACAAGTTCGCTCTAGTGATGGCCGCTATAGGCTTTGGGCTAATTATACTCTCGACATTCACGCCATAGAACATGGTGCCCATGCACGGCCTTGATCTACCTAGCGATATACAGCAGAATTTTTTCACCGAAGAACACTGATTCCCCGGCTAGATAGCTCTCGATCCTCAAGAGCTCATTGTACTTGGATGTTCTCTCGGATCTTGCGGGTGCTCCAGTCTTGATCATAGGCGTACCCATCCCCACGGCTAGATGGGCTATAGCATTATCCTCGCTATCTCCACTCCTGTGGCTCATAATTGTTATGATCCCTCGATCCCTGGCCAGCTCAACATACTCTAGAGCCTCAGTGAATGTTCCAGCCTGATTAACCTTAACTAGAGCTCCAGTAACCTGTTTACCCTCTAGAGCCCTTCTGAGCCGTTCAGCGTTTGTTGATAGCAGATCGTCTCCAACAACGATCGCCCTACCCTTAAGCCTGTCCACAAGCCTGGCGAAGCCCTCCGCATCCTCCTCATGGAATGGATCCTCTATAGAGAGTATAGAGTACCTCTCAACTATATCCATGTATAGATCGATCATGCCATCAAGATCCCTTCTAGAGCCATCAACAACATACGAGCCGCTACCCTGATCATATATCTGGGAGCCGGCTACATCGAGCGAGATATATATAGACCCACCAAGATCGTAGCCAGCCCTCTTAACAGCTTCAGAGAGAGCATCTAAAGCCTCATATATGCTCTTCATAGGCGGCGAGAACCCACCCTCATCCCCGAGGTTTATGGCCGCTACACCGTATCGCTCTTTAAGAATATCCTTAAGGAACTTATACACCTCGACACCAGCCCTGAGGGACTCCGAAAAGCTGTCGAACCCCACTGGGACGATCATGAACTCCTGGAAGGCGAGATCGTTGCCCGCGTGAGCACCCCCATTGATGATATTCATCATCGGTATGGGGAGAACACTAGCCCTCAACCCACCAACATACCTAAATAGAGGCACCCCCATGCTGTCGCTAGCGGCCTTAAGAACAGCAAGGCTCGTCGCCGTTATAGCGTTACCCCCGATCCTAGACTTGTTTGGGGTACCATCAATTTCTATCAGCTTTCTATCAATAAACCTCTGAGCCCTAGAATCCAGCCCGGCCAGCGCTGGAGCGATATACCTCCTCACGTTTTCCACGGCTCTCAAAACAGATCTACCCCTATAGACCTTGGGGTCCCCATCCCTAAGCTCGACAGCCTCAAACCTGCTTTTAGAAGCCCCCGAAGGAGCTATAGCTCTCCCAACACCTCTCTTTGTTGATACAGCAACCTCTATTGTGGGGTCTCCTCTAGAATCTAGAACCTGTAGGGCGTCGACACGCTGGATTATAAAGTCATCATCCACACACAACACCACTGAATCATTAGGCAATCCAGCTAATTAGATTGATTGATTTAAGCCTGCCTTCGGCTCTCTGCTTATTTGCCTCCAATCTAAACAAAGTTACGGGCCTCTTCTTGAATTCTGGAGATACCTATGGTGTTTTGGTGTCTCTAGCGTATGTAGCTCTGCTGGCTGTGATCTATCCCATAGTTGTCGGGGTACTCAAGAATAAGTTAAGCGATGTAAAGGGATTCATATTCACTTATCTTCTAGCGATCTATCTACCCATATATAGCTATATAGTGGAATATCTAGAGATCCAGAGCCTACCATTAGCCATAGCCACACATGCCCTATCCATATACTATGGTGTAGTGAAACCTAAGCACTGGAGATATGCGGGTTTGGCCCCGCTCATACCAATATCTATTATTCTCATACCAATTATTGTCAGAGTGAGTTGAGGTCTTCATTAGCTATTCATGGCTGCCCACTTCATCATCCATATAGTGATTCCATATAGAGGGATAAATATTAATTTACTAGCCAATCATGAGTTATATCTTGATGGATTGCTGGGGAGGTGGTTTTGATGGGTTCATGTGTTTTCTGCAACATTGTTAAGGGGGTTGAGAATGCATGGATCATATATGAGGATCGGGACACCATAGTGTTTCTAGATAAATACCCAATAAGCTACGGGCATATACTGATAACACCAAAGGATCATTACAGCGATATAGTCGATACCCCATCAGGGCTTGTTAGCAAGGCCTTTCTGCTGGCTAGAGCCTTCGGCGCCGCATCCATGGAGGGGCTGGGGGCCTCTGGCTTCAGGGTTGTTACTAATAAGGGGCTCTCTGCTGGACAGATCATATTCCACTTCCATGTGCATGTTATCCCACGATACGGCGACGGATCCTCCGGGCCTATAACCCCTCGAGCAGAGATAACCAGCGAGTACGCTTCTGAAGTGGTATCGAGATATAAGGAGGCCTTAAAGAGTGAGCATGTCTCTAGGCTTCTAGCCGAGGTATAGCCTGGTTGGTATCTAGCTGGTGTTGTTTTAAACTGGTATAAACATATATTTAATCGGGGATAGTATTGAAGTATGTTTCTAAAGCAGTCGATGTGTTCCTAAACACAGGCACAAGGTTTCCGAGAAGCATTATATGGGCTATGGGGGTTATAAAGTATTCAGCCGCCAAGGTTAATAGGGATCTCGGGCTTCTCGAAAGAGATATAGCTGAAGCGATAATTAAGGCGTCTCAGGAAGTCATTGACGGTAAGCATGATAGCGCTATAGTTGTGGACGTGTTCCAGACAGGATCGGGTACAGGGCTCAATATGAATATCAACGAGGTTATAGCCGCTAGGGCAAGCGAGATAAGCGGTAAGAACGTGCATCCGAACGATCACGTCAATATGGGGCAGTCATCTAACGATGTTGTGCCCTCAGCTATAAGGCTTGCTGCCTTGAGAGAGATTAGGGATAGGCTTCTGCCAGCGTTGAATGTATTCATTGAGGGCCTTGAGGCCTTGGCTAGGAAGACGGAGGATGTAGTTAAGCCTGGACGAACCCATCTGAGGGATGCTCTTCCAGTAACCATGGGCCAGGAGTTTGGTGCGTATCTAGATGCGTTCAAGAGGGATCTCGGGCTTCTCGAGGATGCGGTAAAGTATGTTAGGGAGCTCCCTCTTGGAGGGACAGCTGTGGGGACAGGTTTAAATACCCACCCAGAGTATCCTGAGAGGGTTATAGGCGTTATAAGGGAGCTAACCGGGATCGATGTTGAGCCAGCAGAGAGCAGGTTTAGAGCTATGAGGCTTCTAACAGATCTCGTGTCTCTAAGCGGCGTTTTCAGAGCTATAGCACTCGATCTATATAGGCTGTGCCAGGACATCAGGCTAATGTTTTCGGGACCCTTCACTGCTATCGGCGAGATCGATATCCCCCAAGAGGTGGCTGGAAGCAGTATCATGCCCGGAAAAACCAACCCAGTAACTGTTGAGGCATCGATGCTTGCGGCCTCACAGGTTGTGGGGTTGGACCAGGCTAACACCATGGCTAACACCCTCGGGGAATTCGAGCTGAGCATGGGTATACCGCTGGTTGGATACAATATAGTGACGCAGATAACCCTTCTTTCGGAGGCTCTGAGAAGGATGAGAACATATGTGATCGATAGGATATCGCCAGATGAGAAGAGGGCTCTAGAGCTAGCTGAGAAAAGTCCCGCACTGATAACTGTGATCTCGCCGATTATAGGCTACGATAAAGCCTCACAGGTAGCTAGAAAGGTTGCTTCTGGAACCCCCATCAGGCAGGCTTTGAGGGAGATCGGGTTCAGTGACGAGGAGATAGACAGGATCCTAGATCTAAGAAAGCTTACTAGAACAGGTATACCCGCTAAAAACATCTGGTAGCTGGGCTGGGATTAAGGCTCTATATATAATAAAGCATATATAGTCACGATCCTAGTACAGCATAAGCATGGGTGTGGGGTAGGTGCATATGTCATTTAACAGAGATGAGAAGGAGTTAGACTCGATCATTAAAGTCGTTAGGGAGTTTCTAGCTAGAGAGGTCACTCCACTATATAGAGTGATTGAGCATGAGGGCAGAATGCCTAGAGAGCTCTTCAGGAAGATGGCTGAGCAAGGGATCCTGACACCCAATATATCATCGAGCTATGGAGGGCCGGAGCTGGATCTGACAACGGCAACATACATAATGAGGGAGGTTGGATATCATGATCCAGCTATGAGTCTGCCCGTATATATAGTTGTCAACAATGTATGGGGGAAGATGATTGAGACCTATGCAGACAACCACCTAAAGGAGAGGGTTCTACCTAAGGTGACAAGCGGGGAGAGCTTCCTAGGGATAGCGTCTACAGAGCCCCATGGAGGGAGCGATGTGGCCGGTATAAGGACTAGAGCTAGAAGGGAGAACAGGCACTATATAGTTAACGGTGAGAAGGTCTATATAAGCGGTGTACAGGAAGCCAAAAGCTGGGGCGGCGGGTTCTTTCTTCTAGCTAAGACTAGGGATGAGAGGTCGTATAAGGCTATATCTGCCTTCTACCTACCAATAGATCTTGAAGGGATATCCACGGGATCATTCGAGACTATGGGGAGAAAGGGGATAAGCACAGGATCGATAAAGATGGATAATGTCAAGCTCCCAGCCGAGAACCTGATCGGGGAGGAGGGATCGGGATTCATCTACGCCATGGAAGGGTTTATGAGGGCTAGAGTCCTTATAGGTGGGGCAGCTATAGGATCGGCATTCAGGATCCTGGATGAGGTGATGGAATATGTAAAAAACAGAGAGCTATTTGGATGGCCCCTAGCCAGATACGAGGGTATACAGTTTAGAATCGCTGAGATATGGAGCGAGCTTGAAGCCACGTGGAGCCTAGTGGTTAGAGCCGCGGATGTTGTCGATAAATACGCTAGGGGTCAGGAATCTAGATCTAACGCATATAAATATAGTTCCGCAGCGAAGCTTCTGGGCGTTGATAAGAGCTTTAAGGCTATAGCGGATCTAACGCAGATGCTTGGGGCTGTAGGCTACACCACAGAGTTCGTTGCTGAATCAGCTTTGAGGGGTGTGTTCAGCTATCTCTCGGGTGCTGAGGGGGCTCCAAACATTATGAGGATGATCATAGCTAGAGAGCTTCTCGGGAAGGAGTATAGGGCGACGCCAACATAGATCTGTGGTTGCCCACACAATCAAATAGCGTGAACCAATTATAAAGGAACTGCTTCATTTTATTTTTTATCTGTGCACTAGAAAGATTCTTCTATAAACTCCTTAAGCTCCTTGAGATCTCTCTCGTATCTTTGATGATCCGCTGAGCCGAGAGATACCCGGATATATCCAGGGATCATGAAGCATTCACCCGGATTCACCAGGATACCCCCTATCCCTATAGAGCCTCTCACATATATTGAGCGTTGTCTCACCACTAATTATCTTGAGAAGAAGAAAAGCCCCGGCATCCGGCTCCACAATGGATACACCCTCTGCGTTTCCGAAAACCCTTTTAAAGATCTGTAGGTTCCTGGCGACTATACCCCTAGCCCTGCCAATCACACTATCCATCGAGGCAATGATATGCTTAGCAATCTCTTGGCTTAGTATGGACGGAGCTATAGATGTGTAGTCCTTAACACCCCACATATAGTCTATAGCCTCCCTTACCGTGGAAACAACCCATCCCAGCCTGAGACCTGGAGCACCGAAAACCTTGGAGAGGCTGTTGGTTGCGATCGCTTTATCGTACATCTCCACAATGCTAGGTGTGAGTGGCTTATCTATCTCTAGCCCCCTATACACCTCGTCAACAATTATCCATATATCATAGTCCTCAGCTAAATCAACTATAGCTTTATATGCCTCGTCCCCGATCAGCTTCCCAGTAGGGTTGTTAGGGTTGTTGAGTATGATCGCTTTAACGTCTCTATCAACAATGTTGTAGATGGAGTCTATATCTATTCGGAAATCCCTCTCGGGATCGAGCCAAAGATACCTTATTCTAGCACCTATACTATATAGCAACCCCTCAATCTGCATGTAGTTCGGCACCTGGAAAACTACATCGTCACCCGGCTTTACGAGGGATAACACAGATATATAGTTAGCCTCCGCCCCGCCGCTGGTTAGTATCACGTTGTCTTCAGATAGATCCGCGTTGTAGAGCTCCAGGATCATTTTCCTCAATTCAGGATCGCCTTTAGTGTGTCCGTATCCCAGCTTTATCTTGGCTAGGGATCCCGGATCCATGATGTCCTCAAGCATAAACGGCTCGACACCGCTGTCGGCTAGATTGATTCTTGCATCCCACTCTCTGAGGGATTGCCATCTCTCTAGGCAGAATTCCGGGTAGGGACCGTATTTGGCTCCTACATCGCCATGCATGATATACACATATGGATTGATGCTATATAGGAATTTATATATGGGTGTGAAATCCAATAAAGTTTTATAAGGAGTGTTATAAATATGATTTAAGTTACAAATATACAGTATAACGCTCACTAGATGTGATTATCCATGATGATCGAGTCACCTAGAAAGTTCGAGGGTTTTGGAAGCATAAACATATTCGATCTGATCAGAGTCCTAGAAATAGATACTCTAGGCTATAAAGGGTTTGGAGAGGTCTTCACAGCAAATAAAGACTTACTGATAGACTATGCAACAAGAACAGCCATAGTGATCCCGGTTAAAGATGAGGAGCTGTTAACCCTCGAGGGGGTTATATCCGCGATCCCACATGTATCCCTGGTAATTGTTGTTTCCGCATCATCTAGGGAGCCTGTGGATAGATATGCTGATGAGGTTGATCTGGTGAGATCCATACATAGAAACACTAGAAGGGGTATTATAATTCTCCATCAGCAAGACCCGGTGTGGGGTGAGGCCCTAAAGGGAACTAGTCTTGAGAAGATGATCAGTGGCGGTAAGGTTAGATCAGGGAAGGGTGAGGGAATGATCCTGGGAATACTAACTGCAGCGGCTTTTGGATACAAGTATGTTGGGTTTATTGATAGCGACAACTATGTTCCTGGATCCGCATACGAGTATGCAATGATCTACTACTCGGGGTTCCTGATGTCTGAGAGCAAGTATGCAATGATCAGGATCAAGTGGCCCTACAAGGGCAAGCTGGCCTCATCCGACATATACCTCAGGAAGAGAGGCAGGGTATCCTCAATAACTGAATCCATACTCAACTATGCCCTATCCCTATACAGGAAGTATGAGACAGACATAATTAAAACAGCCAATAGCGGTGAGCACGCATTAACCATAGACCTAGCCCTAAAAATGAAGTGGTCAGGGGGGTTCGCTGTAGAGCCCTACGAGCTCGTCAACCTAATTGAAATGTGCTACCTAGGCCTGGAGGATGGTGACTGCCCGATCATCTCGGATAAAATAAAGATCTACCAGATAGAATCCAGAAACCCACACATACACGCCGAGCGTGGAGACGAGCACATAGCCGACATGCTTAACTTTAGCTTAGGCACCATATACCACTCAAAGCTAGGTCTGGATCAGGTTAAGGAGAGAATACGCAAAGCACTCGAGGAATACGGTATAAGGGATGAGCCCCCAAGACCAAGAATATATGATCTTTCGGACCTGGAGCCAACCAAAGTCCTGGAGAAGATAATATCAATAAGTAGCGATGTACACTACTTTGAACCCAAGTAGCATCACAGACTATCTCAAGCCTTCTTAGCCTTGAAGCATATGAATCCCTTGCCATCCAGATTCCTTGACGGGTGCTCAAATCTGTGGGTGTCTCTAGGACTGAAGCTAAGTACTCCTGCAACATCAACTATCCTGAATCCCGCGTGATCAATCATGTCCATGATCTCCCTCCTAGTATAGAATCTAGCTAACCTATATAGCGGGTGTCCCCTAAGGCCCTTTCGAATATACTCCTCACCCCACGCCGAGTCCCTGGGAACAACGCACAGGACTAGAACACCGTTTGGCTTTAAAACCCTGTTTGACTCATCCAGAACTCTAGAGGGATCGTCAACGAAGCATATGGTAACTATAATTAAAACTGTGCCTATACTTTCTTCTCTAAAGGGCAGGTCTTCCCCTCTCGAAACAGCTAGCAGGGGGATACCTCTAGATCTCGCCTTACCGATCATCCCAACACTGGGATCTATACCAATATCAACACCGAGAAGCGACGCGTAGTATCCTGTGCCCACACCTATCTCGAGCCACGGTCTTGGGGACCCCCGAATCATTGAGCGGATCAAAATATACTCCGACTCAGCTATAGCTTTATTCTTTCTGAACCACAGATCGTACCTCTCGAAATACTCATCAAAAACCTTATATGTCTTGGCTTGCATATACACCCTCCACTAAAGTACATACCTATTATATATCTAGCTACCGCAATATTTAGCTTCAATAAAATATTTTTTATGTATATACCTGATAATAACTTTAGCTATAACCATGTACCGGTCAAAAATATTTTCCTTGAATTAAGAAAAATAGCTAGGGTTTTAAAATAATTAAACACACAGATAACGAAAACAACGATATAGAGACAGGCGGGTGCCCAGACAACGGTGCGGCAGTAGAAATAGTTAACTTCACAAAGAGGTTTGGGAAAACCGTAGCTGTAGATAACCTATCCCTCGAGATATGCTCGGGCGAAATATTCGGTTTTCTAGGGCCTAACGGCTCGGGCAAGTCTACAACTATGATGACTATAGCCACTGTATATAGGCCGACATCGGGGGATATATATGTTTTCGGAAGGAGCGTAACCACCCATGGAGACGAGGTCAGGAGATATATTGGTATAGCGTTCCAGGAGCCAAAGGCTCTATGGGTGGATAAGGTGCATGAGCTACTGATGTGGCATGCTAGGGTTGTGGGCTACAGCAAGCAGAGGGCTAGAGAGGTGGTTAAGGATGTTATGGAGACTCTCGGGATCTGGGAGTATAGAAATAAAATGATATCCGAGCTCAGCGGGGGAAACAAGAAGAAGGTTGAGCTGGCCAAAGTGTTTATCCAGAGGCCCAAGCTAGCTATATTCGATGAGCCAACAGCCCAGCTGGATGTTGTTACCAAGCATATGGTTTGGAACATGATTAAAGAGCTCAGGAAGGCGGGATCAACCATAATAGTAGCAACAAACGATATGTCTGAGGCTGAACAGCTGAGCGATCGGATAGCGATCATATATAAAGGCAGGCTAAAAGCTGTGGGGACCCCAGAATATCTTAAGGACACAATACCCGGTGGAGATATTATAGAGGTTATGTTCGAGGGCTCCATAAGCACTCCCCTGCTGGAGACTTTATCTAGGGAGCTTCAGGCGAGAAAGATAAACAAAGACACTAACGTAATAAAGATCTACGTTAATAAAGGTGAGGAGAAGCTGGCTAAAGCGATAGATATATTCACCAGAAACAACATAAAGATCAGAAAGATCCTTATGAAAGAACCCACACTAGACGACGTGTTCTTCTACTATACAGGAGCCACGCTAGAGGCGACACAGTAGTGGGAAACCCGGACAGCCTGCTGGGGGCTATGAGACAGCTCTACCTAGTTATTCTCTGGGACATAAGAAAGATAGCCAGATACAGATTCTTTCTGCTCATGAGGTTCTCGTGGTTCATTATCCAGGTATCTATATTTGCTGTTCTGATCTCTAGCCTCGTAGCCGTGAGAAGAGGGTTTACCGAATTCAACTATTATCAATTCTATCTTTTCGGAGTCTACACATCGATACTGTTCTCAATAGCGCTCTTCAGAGGCTACGAGATAGCTGAGGAGTTTGAGGAGGGAATTATAGAGTACCAGCTGTCGCTACCAATAAAGAGAAAGATTCTAGCTATAGGGAGAAGCATAGGTGGGGGTATAGCAAGCTTCATATATACCCTCCCAATGTTCGCGTTTGTTGTATTCATGCTTGGAGTATACAATGTAGTAGCAATACTTATATCTATGTTCGGGGCCCTGCTATTCTCTATAGGTGTGGTCGGCCTCGCAGCCTCTATAGTCCTCTTCGCTAAATCGGGTGATGTTACCGATATCCTGTTCGGGATCATAGACGCTCTCCTGCTGAGGCTGAGCACAATATTCTATCCAGCAGTCGTATTGAGCGTTTTCCAGCCATACTACTATGCAGCTATAGTTAACCCCCTGTCGCACATAACCGATCTTATTAGAGTGTTCTTCTTCTTCGAGGACTTCAGGTATATAACAATATCTGATCCCTTATCTATGGCCATGTATATTCTCGGATTCTCTATAGGGCTTTCGTCCCTAACGATCCTTCTTATTGAGAAGAAAGTAGAGGGTGGCGGCTGGAAATGATGAGCTTAATAGGTAGAGGGACAATAGTAATAGCCCTAAGGGACCTCCAGAGGTTCTGGAAGTATAGATGGTGGCTTGCTGGATTAATAAGCATGAATCTAACCGATCTATTCATATTCGCCCTAATATTCAACAATATCGTTAATAGAAGCTATATTCCGGACTACTTCAGATTTATCGCGCCGGGAATAGCTGCTATAGCGATCTTCGCATCAGCATTCTCGATAGGAAGAGAGGTTGGCGTTGAGGTTAGAAGACAGTATACCCAGTACCTCCTCACACTGCCCATAACCAGGCTCCAGCTAGCGGCAGGCAGAATAATCGGCGGCTCAGTTAGGGGGCTGATATACCAGATACCCTTTATAGCGCTGCTGTTTATTATTGAGGGGGTCCCACCATCATGGAAGATCCCTTATCTCCTGGCCACATCAGTGCTTCTAACCATAGCGATGTCTGGTCTATCAATAACTATATCGACCGCTGTGAGGAGCTTCGATCTCCAAGCAACTATGAGGAGCTTCACATACTTCCTTCTATTCTTCTTCTCAAACGTATTCTACCCCGATAAGCTGATCAGAGAGTACCTCCCCTACCCGCTCTACCAGCTAATGGTGAATAACCCAGTGTCTCTTGCTGCAGGCGTATATAGATGGGTTTTCACCGATAACCTCTTTGTGGATATAGATCCCCAGCTATCGATCATTAAGATAGCGGTTATAAGCGTGGTTATAACCCTGATCGGCGGGAAGCTGTATCTAAGAAACCTCACATCATAGCGTGGAGGCTATAATCCTCATAAGCTCCGAGACAGCATTAGACGGGTCTAGAGCCAAAGTTCTAACGCCATAGCTTCTCAAATCCTTAACATACTTGAATTCAGACTCAAGCCTCTCAGAAGCCTTCAACCTGAACACTAGTCTAGCCCACTTAGGTAGCTCAATCGCCTCATATAGGGCCTGTATAGGGACTATAACGTAAGCCAGGTTCCTCAGCGATACTAGCCCTCTATATATATTGATCACTAGATCCCTTGAAACACCCTGGGAAGTAGTGAAGATCATTACTAGATTTCTCTCTCTTGGAAGAATTCCTGAAACAAGCTTCAGCACGCGATCCGAATCGATGTTCAGGGCTTTATTGCTTGGGGAGAAAAGGGTCTCAGCTACAAGCTTCTGGATCCTCCTATAGCCCTCCCAACCCCTATAGAGCCTAGTATACCTCATACCTTCTGAATTGACCACAGCACCACCTATAAAATCCCCTCTTCTTGCTGTATAGAGCGCAACCGAGGAGACGATGCGGGCTATATGCTCGTATGGGGCGTTGTAGTAGGGCCCCATAAACATCTGGCCCGACGCAAGTATAAGATAGAATATATGTAGAGATGTCTCCTGCTCCATCTCCTTAATGATTAGCTTCCCATGCTTCAAGGTTCTTAGCCAGTGGATCTTTCTAACCTCATCACCCTCCCTATATTGCCTCACCCCATAGAACTCGTTGCCGTAGCCCGGTTTCCTCGACCTGGTGATCCCCACGCTTCTCGTGTATATAGATAGACCAGCCATATCTATCGGCTGGATCTTGGGGTAGATCTTGAGGTATGCATAGACATCTATCCTGAAGACAGAGCTCCTAAATAAACCAAAAGGATCCCTAACAACAACCCTCAAAGGCCCAATCCTATGCATGCCAGCCCTACCAGCGAACCACACGGAGTACTCTATACAGCCTCTAGGGGGTATGAGCGTTATCCCTCCACGGGACCCCTTCACAAGCCTTAAGTACTCTGGATACTCGAGTGAGATCTCGACAAAGGCAATCGGGATAAAGGAGCTGTTGCATATAACGAAAATAACCTGGGAGTCTCTGCCCTCGATACCCACCTTTGTTGATACCCTAACAGCTGATCTAGTAAGCAGTGATATGGCAAGCCTAACATACAGCTCTACAGCAACAACGAGAATTATCAGGGTGAGCCCTATACCCAGAGCTCTAGGATCTATAAATATGCCTATAGCTACAGCGAAGGCCGCAACCATAATTATGCTTTTAGCCCTCGACGTAGAGTATACCTGGACCGCATCCCCAGACATCCTCCCTAGAGACATGTATCCACACACCCACTAAGGGTTTAAATCCTCTTAGCACCTAAAGCCTCGAAAATATCGATAGCCTCCTGAGACAGCTTAACCAGCTCTTTAGACCAGTTAACTATTAGGGGTAGACCGATACGCCTCATAGATCTCCTATAAAGCTTATTCATCCTCGAAATAAACCTTTCCGCTTTCTCACCCTCGACGCCTCTGGAAACAAATATATCCTTGAGCCTAGGATCGTTTAGCCCGACACCAACAACGCTCGAAAACAGCTGGTTAAGCATATCGTAGAACCTGCGAAAATCGCTTTTATCAGCTTTAAACTCGCGTTTAACAATGGATCTCATCAGGGACTCGAGGGCTATAGGATCTCTCTCAACAACATCCTCAATCCTTGTATCCCTAACCGATACCGGGCTTCTAGACATTATTATAGATCCTAGTATGAGGGCAGAGATGATCGTGGCTATAACTATAACGGCCTGATCTACATTAAGGATATGGGACACATAATCGTTAACCCACGCAACAGCCGGAGGAAGCCATGTGGCTGGATGCACAAGCCTAGTTATCAGGCTCGCCAGGAAAGTGGGTGTAAGGATAGCCGTCGGGTCAGCCAGCTCAGGATTATCTAGATAGGATAAGGGATCTAGAGCCTCAAACTTGCTCCCATCAAAAATAACCATGCATTCACGATCGCTACACACATCATCGATAAAGCCAGCTATAAGCCTCCACGCACCACTGTCAAAGGCCTGATTGAGAAATATGGATCCATCTCCAACAATGAGAAAGCGTATATCGCCCACAGAACCCGTTACGGCTATAGGGATATCGCTTCTCGAAACAGCGTTCCCGGAGCCGTTATATACTATAACCCCCCGCGGTACAACACCAACAACATCATAGCCCGAGAAACCAAGCGACAAACTAGCCGGGATGTCTAGCACAACCTCACCACTGAACCATTGAGACGAAAACAGAGCCTCGGGATAGGGGAGAAGTGTATCAGGATCCAGTATTCTTGAGCCTCCCTCAATCCCTACACCGACACCTATAGCCGATAAAACCGCGTTGCTGTTCCCCGACTCATCAGCAACAACTATACCGGGCGAACTGCATCTAGCCAGGAAATCCCCTATAGCCTGGGCCTCGCTTGATGTATAGGGGTATTCGGGCGATATAATAACCACTACTGCACCCTCGCACTCGATAGGGCTAGATAGAAACCTGCCCCAGTCCCCAACAACAAACGTGTTCTCATACCTATCACTAACTATTCCATAGAGCTTGGAGGTCCCCAGAGAACCCGTATTATAAGGCGATGCACCGGAATACACTAGAACCGCTGGAGGTCCCCTCTCGAGAACCGCAACGAGACCTATAAACAGGAGTAGGGCTACCATTACTGTGGGCACGATCTTCGTGAGCCTCTGTTTTCCTGCTTCAGCCCCGAGCATACATATCCCCGCAATCTACGGTGCAAACCCGAGAAGCTGGGGGAATATCTCCAGGAATGAATAGATATATGTGTAGAAGCTTAAAGCTATCGATGAAACATGCTCATCCAAACCCCTTAGCTCAAGGGGGTTGTCGGATGAAACCAGCCCCATATAGTATGAGGCGCCGTAAACAATAACTATGGTTAATACCAAAACAACTATGCTTCTACCGCTCCCCTCAGCGACTAATCCCCTGCCAACAACCGATCTAAATAGCCTTGGGTAGAGTATCCAAAACACCATGAATATTAGGAGGGCCAGTCCCCCCTCTATAGCTGATGCAGATATATTGAACCCCGTATACGAGTATATGGCCTGGGATACAGACGACAGATCTATATTGACGAGCGAAAGAGACCTTCTAGCGATATAGAATAGAGGCGGAGAAACAAGAGCGGAGAAAGCTAGTGAAATCATGAACTTGAATGGAACCGCATAGCTACTATCTAGCTCTCCGGCTATGGACAGCTCCGAGACCGCTAGCTTCCTGCTTGGAGATGTATATAGGGCTATTGCTGAGCCCAGGTTCCTTAGGGCTGTATATATGTATACAATGAATACGCTGATTACTATGAATCTACCTATAGGGTTCACAAATAGGAAATCCATCAGAGGCTTCAAGTATATATTAGCCACCTCTATATTGTAGGCTGTGATGAATGATGCTATATAGAATGACCCATATATAGCCACGCTGAACACGAAGAAAACAACTATGAGGGTGGAGACTGCTGTATAGGTTTTCGAGCCCCTGAACCTAATTGAGGCACCCTGGTTGGGTCTGTACCCAAGCCTTATAACGGTACTCATAAATACCAGGACTAAACCCGCCAGGATCGACGCGTTGGAGAGCAGAGATATATCTCCCCTAAGGGATAGCAGCTTGAATAATAGGGCTAGTATGAACGATATCGGGGACCCCAGCGCTATAGATATTAAACCAGTTGCTATATACCCGATCAGTGTTGCTGAAATAATGATCTCGAGCAAGCTGAATTGAAGTATATTGTCGACTAGCCTGTATATGGCTGATAGAGACAGTATCTCGCTGTAGAACAGTGGGAGGACCTCCCCAAAGGCTAGGAATGCCCCTACCCTCGGTATGATCTCTAAGGTGATTCTAGATAAATTAACCAAGCGCCCGATCACCGGCTCCTCTCTTCTTCCACACCTATATTCATGTGTCCGAATCTAACTTTCTCATATAGATATGTTAGGTCTTTGAACCACTGGATCTCTCCCATACTCCTCGAGATCTTCTCAAGATACTCCCTATGAGTATCGCTATCCGATATAGGGATCTTTCTAGACAGCTTCCTAACACTATCCCAATACCTTTTAACCACGCCGACATCTATGTCGCTTGGTACCGTATAGATCGATCTAACAGCGATCCTGGGCTGAGAAACCGCAGCTGTAATTGCTCTATGAATCCTGCTGTAGTATACTAGAACTATAATGAGGCCAACAGCTATAGAGATATAGATCAGCGTGTTCCTAACGGCCTCAGAGGAAAACAGGTTAGACATCGCCGAGAAGTCAAGCCCTGGAAGCCCCATTCCCGGCTGGGACACAGACTCTATTGCTTGCTGAATGGGAAACTCCTTGGGTATTGAATCCACTTTAAACCCCGAAATCTGTTGATTCTGCCCAACCTGCTGGGATAACTCCCCCTCCTGCAGTCTTAGATCTTTAAGGTAGCTGAGACCCTCAAGAAGCCTCTTTATCTGTGTTCTATCGTTAAAGGCGTTCAGCATCTCCGAGTCTATCTCTCTAGATAGATCCTCCATCCCCCTGGCATCGGCAAGCCTCCTTAAAAGTTCTAGGGCAGCCATATACTGTCTATAACTTATCTCCCCACCGCTATAGAGCGATTTAAATAGATCGAATGCCGATCTAATGTCAGACTCGCTAACCTGGCCCTTGGAGTATAGCTCCGCTATTACCGAAAACAGTTCGGGATCATTAAGGATATACTGGAGACCACCGATATTTAGCTCGCTCAACGATAGAGTTAGCTGTGTGTCTTCGTATAGCGATGGGTACTGATCTAGATCCCTGATGTTGAGGGCTAGATCCATGAGATCGCTAGAGACGGAGCCATTCTCAACAACGCAGGATAGCGTATCACATGATGCGAGCTGGCTATATGTTTCGCTATACCTCTCCAAATCGCTGGCGGGGACAGAATTGGCCAGCGCCGTTAGGTTGAGAAGAAAGTTTAGATCGGTGACGTTGAAGCCCTCCAGCAGAGATATAAGCTCTCCATAGCCATAGCTGTGGAGACCCTTATAGTTCTTGATTGTGATGTTCTCGAATAGCCCGGGCTGCTGCTGAGCATACGCAATCGGGTAGCCAGCTATGAGTAGAGCTAATATACAGGGAAGCAGAGAGAGATGTATTGGTTTGGGTCTAGGGCCTCGGAACAGGAACCTTGGCGAGGACGTCAAGGATCACCCTATCCTGAGATACACCCTCTATCTCGTATTCAGGCTTCAGGATTATCCTATGGGAGAGAGCCGGAACAGCCACAGCCTTAACATCGTCTGGAATAACGTAGTTCCTCCCCTCGAGATAGGCCCATGCCCTAGCGATCCTCAATATAGCTATACCAGCTCTAGGCGAGCCCCCTAGCCTAACTGCTGGATGGGTCCTTGTGTTTTCAACTATATTAACTATATACTCCAGGATCGAGTCATCAACCCTGACATTCGAGGCCTCAGATATAGCTTTAATCACATCCTCTCTACCGACCACAGGCTTCAGGGTGTTTAGGGCCTGCTCTATCTGATCTATCTTCTTCAGCAGGTCCCTAAACCCCTTTGTTGATGGGTAATCAACCCTGACCTTAATTAGGAATCTATCCAGCTGAGCCTCCGGAAGCGGAAATGTGCCCTCGAACTCAATGGGGTTTTGTGTAGCTATAACCATAAACGGATCCTCGAGCCTGAACGTGTTCCCCTCAATCGTAACCTGCCTCTCCTGCATAGCCTCAAGCAGAGCGCTCTGCGTTCTTGGGCTCGCCCTATTGATCTCGTCAGCAAGCAGGATGTTTGTGAATATGGGTCCCTTCCTAAGCACAAATGATCCCGTCTTCTGATCAAATATATAGCCACCAATAATATCGCTAGGCAGCAAATCAGGAGTCATCTGAACCCTCCTAAATTCAAGCCCGAGAAGATTCGATACAGCTTTAGCTGTTGCTGTCTTAGCTACGCCGGGCACACCCTCAAGCAGTATATGCCCCCTGGCAAGCAGTGCGCTTAGGATATATCTGATCTCGCGCTCCCTCTCGATCAGAATCTCCTTAGCCACAAGTTCATCGAAAATAAGCTTATAGAGCATGAGGCATCAACCGCGCATATCTACCAAAATAATTTCTTAAATAACTATTTATAAAAATATATAGCCAGCAGACCAACAGCCACATCTATTCTGGAATCTATATCTAGAACCCAAAAACATCACCATCATTAATCCATAGGAGCGATGTATTTGATTTATATGTTTTGTGTTTTAGGTGTTCTTGGGCTCTATATAGTTGTACTACTCATAGTCCTGAAGTCCTAACTATTAACGTATGTGTGCATTACAGACATTCAGAGCTGTCTATTAGAAGCTTTCATCTTTCCGTTGAATAGAGTGTGGCGATATGTATTACATTATCTGTAT
>WANO01000067.1 GCA_015521765.1 Desulfurococcales archaeon | reverse complement strand
TGGTTTAGCTAGATCTATGGGTGTGGATCTTAGTATTATAGGTAGGGTAGGTGTTGATGGTGTTTATGTGGTTAGGTATAGAGGTTCCAGGATTGTTTCTATAGATCTAGATAGACTAGCTGAGATATATGATCTGCCTCTAGTCAAGTCTCTTGATCTCTCTTAGCAGTCTCTCGAAGCTTTTTTCGGGTTCTCTTGGCTTTACTATGTCTAGGATCATGTATTTCACCTCGGGTATGCTTCTTCTCACTATCTCTATGAATTCATTCTTTATGCTTTCTATCTCGTTTAGGGATACGTCTTTATCTATCTCGACCTGTATTATCACTAGATACTCGTTAGGATCTATAATCATGCTCTTCACATCGTTTACATCTACTATATAGGGCATCGATAGTGCTATCTTCACTATTCTCCCTATAACGTCTCTAGGCACCGATCTACCTATAAGGATCTGTATATTGCTGTACCCAACATGTATTGCGGAGGCCAGTATTATGGTTGCTATTATAAGTGCGAAATAGACATCTAGAACGGCGTTTCCTGTAGCTAGTGCTGCTGCAGCCAGCACGTTTCCGCTTATGCCCATTAGATCCTCTAGGATGAGTGGCTTTAGGAGAACAGATCTCGATACGCCGATCCTCCTTATTCTTTTTATAGATATAGCCAGTGTTGTGCCGTCTAGCAGGGTTAGCGAGAGTATAAGTATCCAGTACTGATTGCCCGTTACTGTATGTGGTTGCGCTAGTGTTCTTAGGCTTTCAAATACTATCATGTATACTATAGATCCTGACAGCAGGATCGATGACAACAATCCAGCTATATATACCACTCTGCCGAGACCGAAAGGGTACTTCACGCTGGGTGTCTGGGAGGCTATTCTGGATCCTAGATAGAGTATGGAGCTGTTTGCGAGATCTCCTATAGAATGGAATATCTCGGCGAAAACAGATCTGGAGCCGCTTGCCCCAAAAACAAAGGTCTTAACAACGATCGATAATATATTGAATACCAATGAGAGCTTTATCGGTAGTGCCTCCTGTCTTATCAAACATGTCTCCACTACCTATAAGGCTATAGAGGATTATAGGGTTTAGATGCTGCTCAGCACTGTTCTATAGTTATCTGCCCCGCTTCGCCTTTCTTTTTTATGCAGTATATTCTTCCTCTCCACTGTATCTTTCTTACCCTGTAGAGGTTTAATAGGAATGCAAGTATCAGTGGTGCCTTGATGGAGTTCAGAGCTATATATGTTGCTATATAGATCTTTTTATCAACCAGTTCTTCAGGAACCACATCCTTCCACATGCTCCAAGACTTCCTAGATAAGCTATAGTGCCTCCACCCCCTCACCCCGCCTATCGCTATGTGGGATACAGCTCCTATCGTTACTATGTAGCTATATATTGATGCGTCTCCATACAGGTATAGCGCTACAGGTAGAGCCATCGCTATGGTTAAGAGGAGGTAACCTAGTAAGAGAAGCTTGAATCCTCGCGGTGTATATAGCTTTATAATAAATAGCTGTCTGCTACCCCACTCCCAGAATTCTCTTAGGGTTCTTCCGGGCGGCGGTGTCAGGGATATACATAGCGGACAGAACGTAATCTTCCTATTATTGTCGCTAAACACCTTTTTCACCGCTGCATCATCGGCGAATTCCCGGCTCCACCTATATACTATACCGTATCTCTCTATAAGGTCCCTCCTTATACACATGAATCCTCCCCAAACGATTCTGGATCTATAATAGCCCATCCCCTCAAAAGCTATCGACGATACTATATTGTAGAGCACCCCCTCAATGTTTTTTAGCGTGTACCATCTATACCCGGTTATAAGCTCGTGCTCGCTGATCGCTTTCGACACGATATCTATCGATGCCGGGTTCACCATATTGTCGCAATCGATATAGAGTATTGCTCCAATCTCTCTATTCTTGAGCGCCTCAATGGTCCCTACTATTAGTGCTTGTGTTTTCCCATAGATCTGTTCAGTATTCATCTCTCCAGCTATGTGTTTTCTTGTTCTTTCATCTATTTTGATCACCTGTATTTTTCTGTTGTGAGGTATTATTGTTGGGTCGTCTTCCTTTTCTATAACTACATATATACCCGCGACCGGTGGTTTACTCTCTATTATCTCTAGGGATTTTTTGAAGCTGCTTATTTCCTGGGGCTCCATTCTATTGATTCTGCATGGGCACACCACCGCGATTTTTGTTTCGCGCGCCATACCGTTTCTACTTGTTTTCTCTAGTGTTTCTATGCTTTGTTCTATGGTTCTCCAGTTAGATACGTAGTGGGCTATATTGGCTAATACGGCTAGTACACTGTATATAGCCAGGATCTCTGGGAGCATGTGTTTATCTCCCCCGTATTGTGTGAACTGAATTATTTGTTTTCCCATCCTATAGTGTTTTTCTCGATCATATTATTTCTGTGCTTAACACTGCTCCCAGAGTTTCGTTGGTTTTTGTTTTTATAGCTTGCCTGTGGATAGCTTTGTTTTAGGGTTTTCTTTGACTAAGTTTGATCTTCCAGATCCTCCGGAGGAGCTTAAGCACTCGCCACTATCTAGGGCGCTAGAGGTTTTCATAACTTACCTTGCTGCTGCGGGAGCCGATTCTAAAACAGTTAAGAGCTATAGGTCGGCTATCCTCGATTTCATTGATTTCGTTGGCGATAAGAGGGTTAGCGAGGTTAGTGATGCCGATATAGTTAGGTGGAGGATTGACAGGTTGAGGAATGGCTTTAGGAAGAGTAAGAGTAGGAGCAGGCGTAGTATTCAGGCTACTCTGCACTATTATTCTCTGTTTCTTAGATCTTTTCTTAGGTGGCTTAATCCCTCAATCAAGGTTCCGGTTATTAGGAAACCTAGGTCTAGCAGGGTTGAGTCTCTTAAGCCTGCCGAGATAGTTAGGTTGTTTGAGGCGTCTAGAGATATTCTCGATCTGGTTATTCTATCTCTTATGATCGAGACTGGCCTTAGAGCTTCTGAGCTTCTATCTCTCGAGTGGAGCGATGTGGATCTTGAGAACAGCGAGATCATAGTTAGGAACGCCAAGTATGGTGATGAGCGTGTTGTTTTTATAGGTGAGGTCTCCCGAAACATACTGATGTCATGGAGATCTATGACTAACGATCCATATGGAAGGGTGGTCCCCCTATCCTATACAGGGCTGTATAAGAGAATTAAGAAGCTTGCTAAGCGTGCGGGCATCGATGCTAGAAAGGTTAGGCCCCACATCTTGAGGCATACATTCGCTACTGAGGCTCTTAGAAGGGGCATGTCTCTTCCAGCTGTGCAGAGGATTCTTGGACATAGGGATATTAAGGTTACCCAGATCTATCTCCATCTCCTGAAGGAGGATATTAAGGAACAGTATATTAGAGCATTTAATATGAGGGACTCTAGCCATCCTGCAGCAATCACTAAAGTTTCTGGCGCTAGCTACCGCCCTGATGCTCCATCTATGGCTCAGGGTCTCGCCACCTCGAGTATTGATGTTTCTAGAGGGGGTTATGGTGAAGCTGTTGGGGATGTGGGTTCAGGGTTTAAGAGGTGTGGCAACTGCAGCTCTTCTCTTCCTTCTATGGCCAGGTTCTGTATGATCTGTGGCTCCAGGGTTTAACTTTTTAATTCTATATAGCTATCTCTATCTGGTGCTGGCTTCAGGCATGAGTGTCGGGGATGTTGACGCTACTATAAAGAAGCTGTATAGGAGGCTGTTTTATCTTCCTGGCGTCGGTGTCTTGTTAGGTGTATATGTTGTTGAGTGGCTTATCCTGTTTATAGTTGCTGGCTCGAGAATTGGTTTCTCTAGATCCTTTACCTCCACTTTGGCTGGCGCGTTTATCTACCTTGCTCTTATCTATCTTGTTTTCAGGTATATCGATAGGGCTGTGGATAGCTTCAAGAAGTCTGTTGGTATAGCAGTTATGTCTCTCGCACCCTATATAGTTTCTGAGGTTGTAGGTTTTCGCGATAAAATATATGTATCTATCGCTGGTAGCTCAGCGATGATTTTTCTTGTTCACTTCATATTTAGGGGTGGGGTTGTTAGATCCTTTATCTGGGCTCTAGTGATAGGGTTCACAACCTATATGGTTGCTCTCCTCATGTTATTCCCTCCTTCTCTAGGTATGATCTATAGTTTCGGGATTAACGCTCTAGCTGCCCTATCCCCTATCCTATTATTCGTTGTTGTTCTGGAGCTTGGTGGTAGGTTAAACGGTATAAGGACTTTTGAGCTGGCTAGGAGCTTTCTCAGGAGCTGGCTTTTCGATGATTTCGTTAATCTCGAGAGGGCTTTTGAGAGATATTCTATTAGAAGGGATATAGCGGTTAGGTTTAGCATTGTTAGACGTGTGGGTGGAAGGGATATTGTTCTTGTTTTTCCCGGTTTCCACTTTGGCCCCTTTAAGAGGGTTGGCTCCTCAGATGCTGTCCATGTTTTTGATGATGTGTTGGGTAGTGATTTCCATGTTTTTACTTTCCATACTTTGGGCTCCCATGACATGAATATTGTTAGCAGGTCCTATGTCTTGTCTTTTGCTCGGGACCTAAAAGCCTATATTGATTCCCTGGGCTCTAGAGACCATGGCTTTGAGCCTGTTAGGGGTCCTATCCGCGTCTCCTGCGATTCCTGGAGGGCTTTTGTGTTTGGGTCTAGCTCGTGCTCTATGGTTTTCTTATCGAATAGGTTCGGCTCTGACGATCTCCCATTGGAGATAGGTGATTTTAAGGCGGCTAGCTATCCAAGGGTTTTGATTGCTGACTCCCACAACAAGATTGAGAGGATCAAGATTGGCGAGAGGGATGTGAGGTTTATATCCAGCGTTATATTTATGGGTGTTTCAAGCCTGGCTAATCTATTCGAGTCTCCATCGGGTAGTGATACTGCTATGGTTGGGTATGGTGAAGCTACAGTTGGTGGTGTATGTATAGGTCTATGTAAGCGTTTGGTTAAGGTTCTGGTTTTCAGTGACGGATCCAGGAAGTCGGCTCTCATCTATATCTATGGCAACAATATAGATAAATCAACGCACGATCGTTTAGTTGCTCATATCAGGGATTCCAGAGGCTATAGCGACGTTGAGCTGGTAACCCCCGACGATCATAGCTGTGCAGCTACTAGCTTGGGTACTCCATATACTGCTGTACATATGTGCAGATCTCTGGTCAGCGCTATTGATAGGGCTCTCGATCAGGCGGAGAAAGATCTAAAACCCTCTAAGCTGGCATGCTTCGAGAGGGTATATAGAGACGTACCGGTTATGGGATCGAATATATGGAAGATGGTTAAGGGGATAGAGATTCTGGGGCCTATAACACCGAGGCTATGGATAATAACCCTAGCAGTATCTATAGCTCTAAACGCGATTGTATAGACCTTAATTAGAGGAAAAACATAAAATCGCGATAAAAATAGAAAAATAAGGGCTCTATAGCCGCGGTAGTATAGCCCGGCCAAGTATGCGGGCCTTTCGAGCCCGTGACCCGGGTTCAAATCCCGGCCGCGGCATTCTCCCTGTTTTTCTTTTTAGTGCTTTAAACACATGTATAAATATTTATAAACTTGTATAACTAATGATTCTTAGGTGACATAGTAGAAATGAGTTCGTCTGAAAGAAAGTTTGATGTTGTTATAGTTGGTGCTGGTGTTGGGGGTTCTGCTGCTGCGTGGTACCTGTCGAGGATGGGGTATTCTGTTGCATTAGTTGATTCTAAGCCTTGGAATAGGGTTGGCGATAAGCCTTGCGGCGATGCTATAGGTAAGCATCATTTTGAGGAGTTGGGTATAGATCCTCCAAGGGGCGAGGAGCTTGATGGCTTGGTTAAGGGTATTCTTCTCTATAGCCCTAGCGAGGAGGTTGTTTTGAGGATTGAGGGTGAGGGCTATGAGATCAATAGGGTTAAGTTTACTCAGAGGCTCATAAGGGAGGCTATGGATCGTGGTGCAGAGTATTTTGATTCCACAAATGCTTCCCAACCCATTATAGAGGATGGAGCTGTTAAGGGTGTAATAGCTGTTAGGAATGGTAGAAAGATCGTTTTTCGATCCCACGCGGTTATAGACTCCAGTGGCACGTCTAGAAGTATAGTTAGGAGGCTTCCGAGCGATTGGCCAATAAACGATCCTTTAAAGGCTGAAGAGGCCGAGATCGCTTTTAGAGAGATCAGAGAGCTTAAGGAGCCTATAGATGAGCCTGAATACATAAGAATATATGTCAATAGCAAGATAGCCCCTGGAGGATACTGGTGGAACTTTCCGAAGAGCAATACAAACCTAACTAATGTAGGCCTGGGTGTTCAGGGTGGAATGGGTTATGATCACCCAAGGACGTATATGTATAAATACATCTTGACCAGGCCGGAGTTCAAGAACTCTAGGCCTGTTGAGATCGGGGGAGCCTTGGTTCCGACTAGAAGACCACCCTACACAATGGCGTGGCACGGCATAATGGTTGTGGGTGATGCAGGGTATGCTGTAAACCCGATACACGGTGGTGGGAAGGGTTCAGCGATGCTTTCGGCTAAGGCGGCGGCTATGGCTTTTGATAAGGCTTATGAGTCTGGCGACTTCTCCGCTAAGGGGCTATGGCTTATGAATAAGCTCTACATAGACTTTTACGGGGCTAAGCAGGCGTCTCTAGATATATTCAGGATATTTCTACAGCATCTATCTGACGACGACATAGAGTTTGCTTTGCGCAAGAGAATTATGAAGGAGTCTGATCTCTATGAGACAAGCTCTACGGGCAAAATCAATAAGAGAAGTATCTCCGATAAATTAAGCAGGCTTATAGCAGCTTTAGGAAGGCCCAGTCTACTATTTAAGCTTATTGTTGTTGCTGACTATATGGATAAGGTTAGATCCCTATATAGCCAGTATCCCGACACCCCTGAAGGCCTGAGGGCCTGGATGAGCAAGCTGGATGAGCTATACGAGTCGTTCAGGAGAAGTATTTTTAAGTAGATAGATCCTTATATAGACTGTGCTTTATATATTCAACGATTTTTTCTATACCGCTATAAACGATCTCTTTAGGGATCCTCCCACCAGCAAGGTGGGCGTGTCCCCCACCGTTAAACAGTTTTTTGGCTAGTTCGTTGCATTGAATATCTCTTCTATCTGGATTCCTGGCCATAGCTATACTTCCGGTTCTATAGATAACTATTCCGAGATCTGCATCGTTATTGTTTATTATCTGCTTTAGAGGCCTATAGTAGTTGACTATGGGTTCAAGTATGCCTAGCCCTATCTTCATGTTGTCTATTCTAAAGACTCTTATGGTTTTATTGAAGTCTTCAAGATACTTTGCTTTTTTATCTTTGAGGTTCTGCCATACAACCTCTAGCCTATGGTTCCATAGTACCCCTTCTCTAAATAAGCCAACTATATATGATGTGGTGATGTCGATCTTTCCGTAGCTGTATTTGGTGTATCTGATTACATCTGTTAATGGCTCGGTTAACGGGTGCTGGAGCTCGAGGAAGTCCGAGTCTCTGCTTAGTCTAGCGAGCACGCTATATATATCTCTATACTTGTCATCCACTAACCCATAGGCTATCTCTGTTGCTGTCTTTGAAGTGTCTATTACCACTTCTTTCTCTATGTTTTTTGCTGATTCGCTAAGGGTATTCAGGTTTTTGATTTCCCATATATGATGATCTATCCATACCAGCTTGAATCTGCATCTATCATGCTCGCTAAGATCTATTATATGATCTATGAGCTCAGGTGAACCAGCCAGATCAGTTATGACCAGGTTTATATCTCTGCTTTCTAGACATCTGATCTTTATCGATTGAAACACTCTCAGCAGGTTCCTCTCTGAATAGTCTGTAGGGTATATATGCGCGTTACCATAGATTCTCGACATTATTGCTGAACTAGCTAAACCGTCTATATCGTCTTGGTGAAAGACTATATGGGTTTCGCTATCGGGTGAAGAGATCGGTCTGTGCTCCATAATCATTCTCCAGCAAAATTATAGTATAGGTTATTGATAAACAATATTGGTGGGTGTCTAGCATCACCGGTATCGGTGTTTGTAGCGATCATGGCTGTAGATGTGTGAAGGTTAGGTCCCCAGTTAAAGTTACCTTATTTGGCGAGCACGCCGTGGTGTATGGGTATCCAGCTATAGCTGTAGCTGTCAGTAAGTATATAGACTTCAAGATATGCTTGTGCAGCGACTCTGGCGAGCTACGGGTTAGAAGTAGGATTGGGAGGGAGCTGGTGGAGTCTGCAGCTAGATCTTCTAGTAAGGCATTTTCCTTCAGCGATCGAAGACTTATATATGTGGCTGAAGCGGTTAACACAGCGTTGGGTGAGTTGGGTATTGATGGGTCTAGATGTGCTATTAACGTGGATATCGACTCTGATCTTCCAAGCGGTGTTGGTTTAGGAACCTCTGCTTCTGTTTCATCTGGCATTGTTTATGGGGTTTTTAAGGCTTCTGGAAGGGATATAGATCCATATACCCTAGCCTCGGTATCTAGGAACGTGGAAATTAAGGTTCAGGGTGCGGCGTCCCCTATGGATACAGGCACCGTAAGTTTAGGGGGTATAGTTATGGTTACTCCGAAGCTTTATAGAGCTTTAAGGAGGCTCGAGGTTAATAGAGATCTTTTCCTTGTTGTTGGATATACGCCAAAGAGAAAACTTACCTACGAAATGATCAGTGTAGTTAGAGACAAGCTATCCAGTATAGGGAAGCCTATAGAAATGATCTTTGAATCGATAGGCGAGATCTCTATAGCCGCTTCTCAGAAGCTGATTAGAGGTGATCTTAGAGGGTTGCCAGAGCTCGTAAGCTTGAATCAGAAGCTCCTTGAGGCTTTAGGTGTTGTGATCGATGAAACCAGGGATCTAGTAAAAGCCATGCTAGATCTAGGAGTTAAAGCAGCAAAAATGAGCGGTGGCGGTGGCGGTGGTGCCGTTTATGGGTTAGTAGATTCATTCAGCAAGGCTAGAGAGGTAGCTGAGGGACTAGGAGCTATGGGATACGCTGCTTTTCCGGCTACAGTAAGCTTTAGGGGTACTCATGTGCTAGACTAGAAGTCCTGTGTGTTATTTTATTTCCACTGGATGGGTAGCAATAATTTTAAAGTATATACTATAGTAGCGAGTAAATAGGTTCTGTCTCTATGTATATTGATAGGATGGAATTCAAAGATAAGATTGAGAGGCTTGTTGAGGAGCTTGAATCCAGGAATCTATATTTCGCTATTTTGAGATCTAACAGATCTTTAAGGTATTTTACAGGATTAAAGACCGAAAAAAATATCGAGAATACACCCACATTGATAGTTACGTCTTTGGGTGATTCAGCACTGTTAGTTAATAGGTATGTATCTTCAAGCATGGATCATTATATAGACGAGCTTAGTGAGGTGTACGATATAGAATTTTGGGAGGACCACAGCGATTACGTTGAGAAGCTTAAGTATCTAACCAACAAGCTTGGGCTCTACTCGAGGGATGGCTTGGTTGATGACTATATGTTGCTTACGCATTTTTTAGAAATCAACGAGATAGTTTCACCAGGTAAGGTATATAGTTTCTCGCCTACATTCAGAAAGATTAAGAGAAGGAAGCGTATGTCTGAGATTTTTAAATTAACTAGATCCTCTGAAGCCGCTATCAGCATACTTGAGAAGATCAGTGATATAATCTCCCCAGGTATCTCTGAAAAGTTTCTCTATAGCCAGGTTAAGGCTTTGGTTGCATCTGAGGGTCTAGAAGAGGGTTTTGAACCAATAATTAGGTTTGGTGAACATACAGTTAAGGATATTCATCTCCCTACAGAACGTAGATTCCACGCAGATGATGTTGCATCAGTAACGTTGGCTATAGATTATAGGGGCTACTTTGTTCCCGTAACCTACTTCTATGTTGCAGGCGATCATGGCTTGTTTAAGGATATATATGATGCGTACACAGCATGCATGGGGTCCCTGGCTAATGAGGCCAGGGCTGGTCAAAGGATCTCTTATATCTCTAACGTATTTGACTCTTGCACTGCCTCCTACCGGTTAGAGAGCATATATAGTATAGATAGGGAGAAGGGCTTTGGTGTCGGTACTGAGTTTAGGGAGGATCCTATAGTTAGGAACGATAGATCAGAGCTGTTGCTTGGCGGTGAAGCCATTACTATAGCTCCAATGGTTTTGGTGAGAAACAAAAATGCTTTGTTGGGATTCAGATCTGCTGAAGCTATATATATAAATGACGATAGTATCTCATATATACATAGCCCTCCAGAGGATCTTGTGGTTGTTTAGCTTTCTCAGGAGACTTTAAATATTTTGCCCAAGTATTACCACTTGATCCTTTATATAGTAATATATATTCCCACTATATCGATTGTTTGGATCAGAATAGATAGATATATTCGGCTCCACCCAGGTAGAAAGGGATAACCTGTTTTAAGAGGTAATATCCGAGTATTTATTACGGGATTAACTGATGAACCTTAGGTATCTAGGTAGAAGTATCCATCTGGTAAGCAGTAATCTGGTCGTTGATCTAGATAACCCATCCAGGGTGCCTCCTCTCTGGGTTAAGGTTTACGATTCTGAAAACAGATATATCGGAATACTGTTTGATGTTATTGGCCCGGTTAATGATCCTTTCGCGGTGGTTAGAGTTAAAAACCCATCGATCCACATAGAGAAAGGCGCAGACCTCTACTACCAGCCTAAAAAGAGATCGAGAACAGGGAAAGGTGGTAGATTTTGAGCGACACTATGGCTAACAACGATTACAGGAACTTCAATAAGCTGCTAGAGGAAGGTAGACTGATATATGATGCCGATCGTGGAGAGTATATAGATACGGCTACTGGGCAGGTTATAGATGAGAGAGAGATATCTATAGCTAAGGACTGGAGGGAGTATTCGATTGAGGACTCATATATGAGGGCTAGGGCCGGTCCCCCCACAACGAACATAGTGCATGACTATGGATTAACAACGTATGTGGACGGCTATGACCGTAAATCCAGAAAGATTAGGAATCTCGTTAAAACAGTTAGAAAGCCCACAGATTCTAAGGGGAGGAAAGAGCTTGAAGCCAAAAAGCTCATGAACGATGCAATTGGCAAGCTGGGTTTGCCCCAGTATGTTGCTGAAACATCTGGCCAGCTTATAAAAAAAGCTATAGCTAAAAATATGTTTAGAAAGAATACTATTAGAGCTGGTGTTGCATCCATAATACTGGAGGTATGTAAGTGCTGCTCCATACCTATAGATAAAAGGGTTATCTACGAGATCTTTGGGGTATCCGAGAAAGATGTATTCAACATGACAAAGAAGATGTCGCTATCGGGACTATTTAATGAGGTCAGGAGGAACAGGGCAAATAAAGTTACTCAAAGCGGCGATACCATATCGAATATATCTTCGGCTATATCATTTATATCTATGATCGCTTCAAAGGTAGGATTCAACAGCGACATAGCTGTTCTGGGTGAGAGAATAGTTAAATCAAGCATTAAGGCTAATATAGTTAGCCTAACCGGCAAGAATCCTGTGGGGAGTGCTGCGGCAGCTCTGTATCTCGCGTCTATAATTCTCGGTGATAAGAGGTCTCAGAGGGATATGGCTGACGCATTGGATCTGTCTGAGGTTACTATAAGGAATAGATATAGGGATCTGATTGATAATCTAGATATAATAATATATGTTTAATGTTTAAAAATATTAGAACTCTACTATTTCTAGAAGCTCACCTGTACTTAATCTAGTGACCTTGAAGTATTTATAGCTTATTCTCTTGAGATCCGGGTTGTCTCCCATAACCATTACGGTTATTAGATTTAGGTTCAGCTCTCTCAAACATTTCTTTATAACGTTTTCGGCAATTCGATCCTCTCCATCGGTTATAATTATTATATCTCCTATACCTTTAGCTTTAGAGTACTTGACGTCTTGGCATGCTACAACAATTGATCTGGTTATATCGGTTCCACCACCGCTTTTTATTCGGGCCAGATAGTCTATTAATCTGGTTATCTCGCTTGGTTTACCTTTCTTCGAGATTTTTATCAGCGAGTAGGGTGTCGAGTCAAAGAACCTTAGAAGATATAGCCTATGTTCCTTTCTGGCTCTCATTAAGAGGGCTAGGGCTGTTGCTTTAGCCCACTTTATTTTTTCTCCATCCATAGATCCGCTTTTATCTAGAAGAACATATATGGGTCCCTGGCTCAACGGAAGCACTTTATTGTATATTAATAGTTCTCCTTCGGCTAGTCTTGTATAGAAGTACTCCTGCGGATAGGCTAGTTCTGAAGGTACTAGGCGCTCTAGATCTGTGCCCTCCTCGTAACCTTCCAGCTCTCCTCTAGGGCTTTTATATGTTTTTCTCTTGCTTTTAGGGCTCCAATCCGGTATCCATTGGAGTAGCTCGAGCAGTTTTCGCACGTCTGTATTTCTAGCCATCCTAATTATATCGGCTGAGCTATCCTCAATCTCCAATATGGAGCCTGTCCCGGCCTGCAGACCCTGGGCAAGTGTCTCAAACCTATTTATATGTTCGATCTCGTTCTCGAGCTTTTTTGTGGCGTTTCTTATCGCCTCCTTCAGCTTTTCGTTTCTTGATTGCTGTTGCGTGTCTCCTTCGCTTTCCTGGTTGTTTTCAGAGCTCTGCCCCTGATCGTTGCCGGAGCCTTCACCCATGGAATTTAGCTCTTGGAGAAGATGCTCTATGAAGCTTGCCCCTATTATTGTTGATCTTCCTGAATTAGCTATCGTATATACCCTGACTTTTCTCACATCCTCGGATTTCATGAGTTCTCTTACGATAATATAGTTTGTTTCATTGGCTTTGGAAACCTCGGATAGCTGGATAAGCCGTGGGAATGGCAGGAAGAATGTGTAGAATATATCTATTGCTGTATCTATATTTATGTCTCCACGAACCTTTGTGAACTTCTTCACTATTTCAAGAACTCTTTCTCCCTTATACCTTACTAGAGGATCATCATAGTTTATATTTTTGAGTACCCCAGGCATTATTCCAACCTTTTTCTAATAAGATCCATAACAGCGTTTATCTGCTCCAGAACATCTTTTCCAACCTTCTCAACTGTTTTATCTCCACTCTCGATGATCATTGATGCAACCCTCTCCCTAGTGGCTTCGAGGTCTCTATAGATCTCGTTTAGCCTCTCCTCAAGAAACCTAGACATTGGTGCTCTTGGGAACGATGAGATGTAGCTCACTATCTCTCTCACACTTATCTTTATCTCCTCGAGCTCTCTAAGGTATTTATGCGGTGTTTTGAGCTCCTCGCTAAGTATAAGGTTTACTTTTTCGAAGTCCTCTATATCTTTTGGGGCTATATATTTTAGGACAAGTAGATCTTCCTCCACAGCCTTATACCTGTTGTTGAGTAGAGCGTTAGCAGCGATTACCTTAAGCGATTTCCCTTTTCTACGGTCCGACAGGTGTATCCCCTTGGATTCCAGTATAGCGAAGATCTTGATTAGCTTCGTTTTTATGGGTTCAAGGCTCACATTAAAGATCTCTTTGTTTATCTCCATTAGATCGCTCATAGACATTACTGGCTCGATCTTCTCTACCTCCTTCTCCAGCTTCCAGGTGTAGTTCAATAGATCTTTCCAGAGCTCGTCAGAGATCGGCTTCACATGCTGTCTCAGAAGCATTCTATCGTATAAAGCTTCTAGCTCAGGATCGTCGGGGACCTCGTTGCTGGCCCCGAATAGAGACCATAGAGGGACTTTTATCTCTGTATAACCATCATATAGGACTCTTTCGTTCAATATAGATAGTATGGAGTTCAATATAGCGGAGTTAGCCTTGAATATCTCGTCGAGGAAAACTATCTCTGCTTCGGGAAGCTTATGTTTAGTTATCCTAATATACTTGCCCTGCTTCAATGCATTTATATCGAGGGGGCCAAAAAGCTCTGAGGGCTCTGTGAACTTCGTTAATAGGTATATGAATATCTTTGCATTCAGGAGTTGCGCAGCTCTTCTTATAAGGGCGCTTTTCGCTGTCCCAGGCTCCCCTATCAGTACGGTGTGTTCTCCCGTAACTAGGGATAAAAGTATTACTTTAACCTCTTCATCTCTCCCTATGAAAGGTTTCTGAAGTTCCTGGTGGAAGGTATTTAGCTTTGTTATTAGCTCTTCTTTCATTTATTTCACACTGCTATTTTATTCTAGTATGTTTGAAAAGTTATAAATTCAACTCCATTATATCTGCTCAATATTGGTAGATATGTCTATACATGGAAATAAATAAATATAGAGTTGTATATTGTTGAATGGAGAGTAACTTATGGATAGAACCACTATAGCCGTCGATAGGGATGTTGTTAGAAAATTATCCAAGATAGTTAGGAAATACAACATGGTTCTATCCTCCTTCTCCTCTGAAGCCCTAAGCACAGCGGGAGAGCTTCTGGAGATGGGCATCACCCCTACAGATTTAAGAAATATAATGAAGCTTCTAAAGCTGGGTATGCTGTTCGATCTAATGCTGCTCCCATCCGAGCTTTTTGAAACCCTCATTAAGGTTATATCTACCGGGGAGAAAATAGATCTAGAAAAAGAATTCTATGAATGGGGCGTGAAGGTCGGTAATGTGGTTAAAACATACTATTCTGACTCTATAGAGGAGCTTATAGAGGCTATCGCTAAAGGTAGCAGAATGCTCTCGCTTAAGGATCTTGATTTAAGCCGAAAAAATGAGGACCTCTTGGAGCTTAAGTTGGCTGGTGCGGGTAAAAGTAAGCTTGTGGCTAATTTAACGTACATGTTTATTAAGGGGTTCTTTGAGACCCTGGACTACACTATAGTTGATAAGACGGTGTCTATAGGGATTATAAGGCTCACTCTAAAAAAGAACTTCAGTGTCTTTAAATAGGCGTGATATATTAGCTAGATTGTGAAACATTGAGTTATCTTGACTATATATACAGTGAAGATCTATGGGGATCATGCAGAGTTATCGAGTCTATAGTCTGCATAGAGCTGGGTACTAGAGGGCTTTATTATTGTTCGCCGATGGGCATTTTTAGGTCTAGTAGATTCAGAATTACTATTCGAGCTTATCATGATTCAAATATAATTAATTTTCTCGAGTTCTCCAATAAGATACAGCTGTTTATATGTAGGGATCCTAAACCATACTATATATTGCTCAATAACCATGTTGTAGATAGGTATATGCTGAAAGATATAACTCGAGTCTGCGGGTTCCATGGTGAATTCAATATTTCGGGCTCTTCATATACTAATCTATATCGGGAATTCATTATAACGCCTGTTCACATATTCCATATAGGGGTCCCCTACCCAGCATACCTTGGTAGGATATGCAGATCTGAGAACTCGCTGATTGAGGCTCTTGTACTTTATACTCGTAGAAATCTATATGTGGGTTCATCCAGCTATATTATCTACAGGGATCTATTGAACTACCATATCGATGTCTTCAAAAGACTCTCACAGTATATAGACTATAATAAGCTTGGATTCCTTCTGGAGACAGTTATTTAGCTTTCATATTTCTGGAACTGATGCAGGCTATGTAGTATGCATTTTCTTATTCCTTCTCTGGGGACTAGCTCTCTGCACCTCTCTATGGTTATCTCCTTCTCCCCCGAGAGGATCTCCTCTAGAGAGGCTACATCCCGGGCATGCTGGTTGTGGTCGATCAGGCAGTAGGGACCTGCATACCTGAAGAGCCTCGGGTGGATCTTGAGTAGCTCACGCCAGAGCATCCACGCAACAAGCCTGATCTCTGTCTGTGCGTGGGTGCACATCCTCA
>WANO01000066.1 GCA_015521765.1 Desulfurococcales archaeon | reverse complement strand
GTACTATAGTTCTATTGCTTGTAACTTTATGAGCACTAACTAGATTAACTCGTTGCATAGATACTAATTATATATTTTGGGGATAAATGTTACAGCGGACCTGCGAGATTTGAACCCGGGATCTCCGGCTCCGGAGACCGTCCCTTATAAGGAAATGTCCCATAGTTCTCCATTGTATTGGGACAATTTCTAATCCATTTATACCCTGTAGAGCAACGCATGGGACACGCTGTCCCAAGCCGAGAGACTTTAAGGACTTAAGGGTTGTGTGTGTTTAGTAGTTTGAGGGAGGAATGTTGTCCCGCGAGGTAGTTGTTAGGGTTAAGGTTCCCTCCCACTATGCTGGGGATGTTGAGAGAGACGTTAGGCTAGCTTATGCCATTGACTTATTCCTAAGAGGCATAGTGAGTGTTGAGCGCGCGGCCGAACTGGCCGGGGTAAGCCTATACGATTTCCTAGTTGAGCTTCGTAGGAGGGAGATACAGACCTACCCCTATAGTGACGAGGAGCTCCGGGAGGAGCTAGAAATTGAGTAGCCAGCCCGGTAACTGCCTAGTGCTAGATTCTAGCGCTATAATAGCACTTGCAAGGATAAACATGGTAGGCATTATAGAAGTGCTTGGTATGGAGGTAATCGTGCCTCAAGCTGTCTACGAGGAAGTCGTAGTTAAGGGCCACGACCGGCCTGGCTCGAGGGAACTAGAAGAGCTTGTACGTCAGGGCAGGGTAAAGGTTCTGATGCCACGGGATAGGGCGCTGGTAGAGGCTCTTCACGATCCTCTAGGTATGGGTGAGTCGGAAGCAATAGCATTGGCGTCAAGCGTGGCTGCACGGTAGTTCTGGACGATAGGATTGCAAGGCTCAAGTCAAAATCCATGAGGCTAGCAGTTAAGGGGACATTAGGTCTCTTACGACTAGCCTACGATAAAGGCATCATAGATAAAAACAGGCTAGTCCAAGCACTAATAAAGCTAAAAGAACATGGATTCAGGATATCTAATGAGATAATAAACGAAGTCCTAAAAAGACTTAAGTAAAATAAATTGGCGAAGAGGATTGCCTTGGGGACGAGTTTCCTCAGGGTTTGACGCTTACATCATAGGTCTAGTCTGGAATCGTGACACCCTTCTCATTACAGACGGTGATCTTGTGGATAGACATGTAGGAAACCTAAGCATAGCTGATGATCCTTGTATTCGTAAGGTACCTGCCCTTAAGGTATTACTTTTAGCCATGGTACTCTCTTAAAATCCTCATCTAGCGTCGCTAAGGTGTCTATGCCATGCTTCCTGCATGTGAGTGCTATTAGTGCGTCATTGCTTGGCAACCTATACTTTACAGCTACCTCTATGAGTTCGCTCCAGGACTCTAGAATTTCCGGCAGAAGGGTAGGATTAAGCGTTTCTAGAAGCTCCTTCACCGCTTTTAAGACATCGTCAGGGTACCCTCTGCTTCTTACCCACTTCTTCAGCGATAATGGACCTTTCACTAGCCCCTTTTCTTAAGATAGCGAAGCGTAAGTAAATGAAGTAGCTCTGCAATAACTATGGAAGTAGTGTATAGCTTCTTATCCTCTAAGATCTCGGCTGCACGGCGAGCATCTTCTGGAGGCCCTAAGAGGAGTATGTAAAAGATATTTGTGTCAACAATCACTCTTCCTGCCACAGCTCCTCCTCTAGTTGCTCATACTCCTCAAGACTGCTCAATCCGCCTAATATCTCGATATATCTATTCCTCACCTTCTCAATACTCTCCCAAAGCTCTTTTCGGAGAACGCGGTACTTTACACCTCTAAGCAGCTCCTCAAGCGTAATATCCTCCGCCAACTCTATCTCAACCACAACCTTGCGAGCCACAATCCCATCCAATGCTATTGTTAATCCAGTAAACACTAATAAAGGAAAATCAAGGAAAAAACATATGTATGGGCCCAATTAATCAGTAGCATATGACTAACATGCACATGCCCTAGCTCAGCGATCCTCTGAAGCCACGCTATACTCTAGCAGGCATAGCATAACTTCTGACAACCAAATATGCATTAACCACACTAGGAACTTAAAAGAACGGTTAAATGCTTATGTGGCGGGCCCGCCGGGATTCGAACCCGGGACCTCCGGCTCCGGAGGCCGGCGCTCTTTCCTGGCTGAGCTACGGGCCCATAAGCTGTATATCTTTATTTTTATTTTACTTCTGGATTAATGTGTATTTGGGATATATGTTTCTTGGGGTGCGTCCGCCTTGCTTCTGAGAGCGTTTATTTTTCTCGCTATAGTAGTGTTTGGGTTGCTTGCTCCTGCAACAATATATTCATATGCCTCCTCTGATTCCTGTGGCCTTATCTTTATCCCGGCGATCGATGAGAGGAGCGGGCGTGGTGTAGCTATCGAAACCGAGATCTGTTTGGTTCCTGGAGAGGGAGACATCTATCTCGCAGGTGTCGGTAGGGTTGGCAACGATACCGTGGTATCGCTTCTGGTGGCTTTTGTGATGTCTCAGCTAATTAGCGGGGTCCCCCTCAAGGATAGGGATATAGTTATAAGGTTCATCAATAAGGATATTAGGACTGTGGAGGGTCCCTCGGCAGGTGCTTTAATAACGTTCGCTCTGACCAATCTAGCTAGTGAGGGGTATATACCCCAGAGATTCTCGGGGACCGGGGGGATAAATGTTGATGGCTCCGTAGAGAATGTTGGGGGTATAGCCAATAAGATTGAGGCTCTCATCGATAAGGGTGTTAGAAAGATCTTTATACCCGCATCTTTCTACGTGACATCCAGGCAGGAGCTTGATTCTATCGTCTCTAAATACAGGTCTAGTCTAGGTGAGGATATAGATATTATTCCCGTCACCAGTATAGATCAACTGTTTAATAGATCTATAAATATACTCGAACTAACAATCAACCCGATCCCCAGCGAAGCCGTAAACAGGTACGCTAGAGAGGTCTTTAACTCGTACGAGAGAAGAGCCCTAGAGAAGCTAAGGGAGCTGAACAAAACAATAGTAGAGCTACTGGATATCCCGGAATACATGGGTTTGAGACAGCAGTACGAGGCTTCACAAATACTATATAGGCTCTACCTAGAAGTGCCCAGGGAATATAGATATAGCTATACCAGGGTGAATCTCCTATATCTCTCGACATATCTACTAGGCAACATCTATAATCAGATGCGATACGCCGAAATGGATCTCGAGGAGCTCAAGAGAACGCTCGATAGCGTTATTGAGGGGATAAATTCATCGCTACCAAGATATATAGAGCCGATCAGGACTTTACCGGATGAGCTAACTATAGAGAACTATGGCCTCTATATCCTGTATATAGAGAGGATATTCGATCTAATCAATATAAGGGATAATCTAATAGCCCTAAGAAGCAACATAGATGAAGCAACCCTGCTACAGATATCAAACCAGGTTTCTAGGGCGGAGGCTAGAATGGGCTCGCTGGATTTCTGGATGGAGCTTATAGATCTATCTCTACGCAACATACCGGCTGTAGACTCCAGCATCAATAGGGATAATATAGAGAGGATTACTTCCTTTCTAGGAATTAGGAGCGGCGAGATCGAGCAGCAGGCTAAGAGATTGTTTAGCGAGATATACGGTGAGGGCTTCAATATATCTATCCTTGAACCCGGTATAATGGATCTCCTAAAGCTATATACAGTCTACCAGAATCTAGAAAGCTATTCACTAGCACTAAAGTTCTCTACCATAGACACCATATATAGGTATTCACTGGTGACAAACTCGACAGAACCCTTCGAGAAGTTTATACATGAGCTGGAATACATGAAGGTGAACTATATACTCGACTCGATGAATATAGGCAGAAGCCTATTGGGGCAGATATATATTTTCGCAGCTTTAAGCCTAGATCTATTAAGCAAATCGCGCTACCTTCTAGGTAGCGATAGCATCTTCGTGTCCTCGATAGTGTCTACATCGGCAACTGCTTCAGCCCTAGCCCTAACCCTATTCACGATTATAGAGAACATCGACACTCCAGGAGGTCTAGATGTGAGTTTGGAGGACCGTGGGTTCAGACTGAGAGAAACAATAGATATCTTTGCGGATATCTACAGCAGTATACTTAATATGGTCCTCACCATATCCCTCGGCATCAATATAGTTGCGCTAGCTCTTATCGCTAGGGCTAGAACCAGCTATAAAATCTAGCAGGGTCTTTCTCCCCTCAGCATGATCTTTGCCGCTGTCTTTTCTTTTAGATAGCTCAATAGCCTTCCCAATATCGCTCTCTATATATTTAAGGATCTGCGGCTTCCTAAGGGCTGCTGCAGGATGGTATGTTGGCACTACAGTTAATTCTAGATCCATTATTCTACCCTCCAAAACCCTTCCCCTAATTCTAGATATACCCGGCCACTGGAGATTGAATCTATCTGCGAACCACCTCCCGGCATGGTTTCCTAGGGCTATAACAATCTTTGGCTTTATGAGGAGTAGCTGGGAGAGCAGATAGATCGAGCATGTCTCGGTCTCATCATTCATGGGCTCCCTATTATTGGGTGGCCTACACTTAACCACATTGGTTATATATACATCTCCACGATCAACCCCAAACCCCCTAAGTATTTTAGTTAAAAGATTTCCAGCAGCACCAACAAATGGTCTCCCCATCTCATCCTCAGTCCTACCTGGCGCCTCCCCCACAATCATTATCTTCGAATTGACGTTGCCCTCTCCAGGCACAGCATTTTTCCTGGTGGCATGTAGCCTGCATCTTCTGCAGGAAACTATATCCCGGATCATACTGTTCCAGTCGCTATACAGATCGCGCCAACCACCGGTATTCCGGCTATGCATAGCTGACCTCTAGAATAAATTATTTAGGAAGCGATAAATAAAATATATCCCAGGTGCCTTCCTTGGGGGCTAAAAAAGGGAAATATGTATACGTTAAGAGAAGCGATGGACTATACGCCAAGATTCGAATGTTCAAGAAAAGAGACCCAAACAATCCTGAAGCATACATAGTAACGGGAACAGTAGTGAAGAAGCCGCCGCGAAAAGCTAAGCTGATAGCTATAGAAGATCTGCCGGAAAGCATAAGAAACACTATATAGATCAGCAGCACAGCCAAAAAACACTTTTAATCCTAGATAGAAAACAACTATATATGGATGGTGGGCCCGTAGCTCAGCCCGGAAGAGCGGCGGGCTTTTAACCCGTAGACCATTGAGCAAGGATCAACGGGCTCCAATGGGCGGAAGTCCCGGGTTCAAATCCCGGCGGGCCCGCCACATAAATATCCACTATACAAGCCCTTCTCCTATTCTTAGAAATAGGGAAGTCCCAATATAGGGAGCATATAGTATGGTGGCTTCATTGTATGTACTTGGTAATGACAGGGAGCAATTCAACCTGATATCAGCGTTGTCTTAAGCTGGCTAGGGGACTACTTTAAGCCACGGTATCCTTTTGAAGTCCTCGTCAAAAGTAGCTATAGTGACTATGCCGTAATGACTGCATGTTGCTACTATCAACGAGTCATTAGGTAGCAACCCATACTTAATAGCAATTTCACTGGCTTCTTTTACTACTTCCATAGTAATAGGGAGAAACGCTAGCCTGTCTTCGTTGGAAAGTTCGTCTAAAAAGGAGTAAAATATTTTGTAGCCTTTTAGAATATCATAATCTAGCATTGATAAGGATGATTTCATATTGTAGAACCGATACTCCCTATATTTCTCGATGTATAGGAGTTTTAGGAGGTTAAATGATACCTCACTAAAGACTATAGCATTAATTGCGAATCTCGAAGAGCCCTCTATAATATCCTTGGCAGTGGAGTCTCCTAGGA
>WANO01000065.1 GCA_015521765.1 Desulfurococcales archaeon | reverse complement strand
TCTGGTATAAGCTTATGGTACTCGGAGAGCCTATAGATCTCGGGATCATCCATCCATTTAGTTGCATCTACCACACCAAGATCGATAAGCGCCTTAACGTAGCCGACAGCAAAGTTTCTAAGTAGATACGCATAGATGGGGAACCTATCGTTCTCGCACGCCTTTGTAGAGAACTTTCTATATATATTGGCTACGTGCTGGCTATGTATATAGATCTCTTCCCTGCCAACCTTGATGTTCTCTATATTGTTGAACATCCCGACACACTTAAGGAACTCATATATGGAGGCTACAGCCCTATCATTCGACCTAAGTATGATTTTGCCAGTCTTAAAGTCGGACTTCTCCCTATTCAGGAGCGTGTCGATAAAGGCGATTATGTAGCCTAAAGCCCTGAAGTTGTAGGACTCGTTGAAGTTGAGGTACTTAAAGGAGTAGTCATCTAGAGACTTGAAGGAGATCTCACAGTATTTTGCGAATTCACAAACCTTGGTGTAGGGGCAGATGGAGCTTAGGGGGCAGTGATCGCTGTAAACGATAATTGAGTCCCTATGGAGGGTTCTTAAAACACCCTGGGGCCTGTCGAAGACGAACTCGTGGACCTCCACATTGTTTAGCTTCTCGACTATAAGATCATCTATATCGCAATGTTCTATAGATAGATTTGAATCGACACAGAGAACCCTGGGCCTGAACTCCTTGAGGAAATATAGGTCTCCCAGGGTAGATATCTTTATTCCGTCCTCGCTAAGAACATATATCTTTGTGTCAGGCGAGAATAAACCTACCCCCCCCCCGTATGGGCTAGATAGCTGTATTGCTCCATGGTATCATGTATACAGATCGCTTTGCATCCTTAAATATAACAGGCATATATCCAGCTATACCCAGTTAATCCTGATCACGGGGGGAGAGGAAACTAGACAATCTCGCCGTTAGCTGCCTTAGAAATCAGCTTGCTAACCCCCTGCCTTAGCAACTCCCACGCCCTTGGCTTTGAGATGCCGAATGATGTGGCTATATCCTTGATACTGGTTTTCTTTGGTATGTTGTAGTACCCGCTATTTAGTGCGGATATTAAAACGTCTCTCTGTCTGGAGGTTAGAAAGTCCTTGGGGGAGGCTTTTCTAACGCTATACTCGATGATCGATATACCGGCACTCCTCATAGACTGCAGGATGCTTCTAGCCTCGCCTCTGCTCTCTGTGATGATCTTCATCCTGATCTTGTCGCCAGCAACCTTGGCTGAGAGTATATGGGTATTGCTTAATCCAGCCAGCCTGCAGGGGCAGCTGTCGGATCTTATTATAGAGAGGGACGTCTCCTCATCGAGGTTCTCCACCGACGATACCCTTACTCTTGCTTTACCCATGCTGTCCGTGGAGATTCTCCCCTTAACCATGAGAAATACTTTAATCCCATAGCTGCTCCATGGTCTGCAGTTCATGTATAGGATTTCTCCCTTCACCATATTGATCCATGTGCAGGGGATCCTAAACAAAACCTCAAGTATATACAATACAGCAACCTATACATGGTATAGGTAATTCAAGCTTATTAGTATGGCTATAGAGAAGTAGATAGATGTAGAAAAAAGCATACCTATGCATTAAGATGCATAAAGCTATCCACCGATATAAACTATCTCAACCGGCGATAGACCCCTAGAGAATATCTCCATCATGGGCACTGTGTAGCCGATGACTATAAGGATCAGCGCCACAATAATCCATATCGAGAGCCTATCGAAGATCGTGGGCTCGTCCTCAGGCTCGCTGCCGGATCCATTGGATAGGGATGCGCCATTAACGGTTGCTGGAGCACCGAATTTTAGTGATGCAAACACGTTCAGTATAAAGATCACGCCGGAAAGCCAGAAGATTAGCCCACCAACAGCGCCTATCTGGAGAAGGGGAGACCAGATCTCTGGAGACAGGCCCATATATGATGAGTCATCAACCCTTCTGGGCGCACCATATATGCCGGCTATATGGTATGCTAGGGCGAATATGAACATCCCAACAAACCACATGTACGGCTGGATCTTGGCTAGAGAACCGCTGAAAATGTTTCTATCAAACACCACGGGGAATATAAGGTAGGTTATGGACATGAACACTAGTGTTACTATAGAGCCTACAGTTAGGTGGAAGTGCCCAACAACCCATAGGGTGTTGTGCACAACATAGTTCATGGTTAGGCTTGCGTTAACTATACCCCCGATACCGCCGAAGCCGAATAGTATGAAGGCCAAGGCTAAGCCGGCGAACACCGGGTTTCTCCAGGGCAGCTTCAGGATCCATGAGAATGCCCCGCCACCCCTAGCTCTACCAGCCCTCTCGAGAGTGGCTAAAACGTTGAATGCAGTCACGAAGCTACCCAATGCAACGGAGTAGGTTAGTGTTGTATGGAGAAGCTTGGCCTCGAAGCTGAGGCCTGAATCGACGAATTGGTGATGCAAGCCAACAGGTGTTGATGCGAGTATAAACAGTATGTAGGCTAGCTTAGCCGCCTTAACGCTATATAGCTCTACACCCAGCAGCTTGGGCATTATAGCGTAGAACGCAACTATAGCCGGGATAAGCCAGAAGTAGACTAGCGGATGCCCGAAGTACCAGAATAGTGTTCTGTCCAGCAGGACATCAACTGGTTTACCGAATAGGGAGGCGGGTATAAGATCCATTAAAACCTCGATAGAGAGGCCAGGAGTAGCCTCAAGCCATATAATTATAGTAGTTATAACCCCGAAAGCCCCAACAGGTATACCAACACCCCGGTTCGCTCTGCGCCACCTAAGGAAAACATCTATAACTGCAGCAGAAAACACCCATGTACCAACAATAACCACTGCTAAACCTATATAGAAGAGCGGGTGGCCTATAAGGGGTGGGTAGAAGGTGTACAGCACAGAGGCCCTCCCAGCAAGGATCGGGATAGCGGCCGTCACTGTACCGCCTAGAGTCAGAACGAGAGTTAATCCTAGAAGGGTCTTCCTGAAGTTGACCCTGAGCTCAGAAACCATTACGAACACGGCTATACCCATTATGAAGAATGCTGTCCATATAATCGCCATTAAGACCCCGTGTCCGGTTAGAGCTGTATAGTAGCCTGACGCATCAACTAGCCTGGGGAATCCAGGTGTTCTGGAAACTAGCTGGATGAACCCGAATAATCCGCCTAGAGCCAGTGCTACGAAACTGAATAGGATAGAGATCCTCATGAAAACCTTCTCGTAATCCTTAAACACTCGGATCACCTCTTGATCACTAGCTCAGCAAACATGCCTGAATGCCCGATCCCGCAGTACTCATTACATATTACTAGGTAGCTACCCTCGAAATCCGGCGGAGGCCTCCACACGATCTCGGAGACGTATCCGGGAATAACCATTATATTGACATTGGTGCCGATAATGTTAAACCCGTGGAGTACGTCGTTTGAGTAGATCCTGAACCTCACCTCCTTGGGGTTCTCCAATACAATCTTGTTGGGCTGGAAGGAGAATCTATACGCCAATATATTAACCTCGTAGACTCCATCACCAAGGCTCCTTACCCCAGGCTTGAACTCCTCCACAGCATCTGTGGGTCTATACTCCGCCTCAACCTCAGACGGTGGAATGTATCCCACACCAGCTATCGCAACAAGCGTCCCGATAAATATACCTAGGGTAGCCGCCACAATAACTATCCAGAGAGCCTCCCACCTATCCAAGATCTCACCCCACGGGACCTCTACTAAGCAGTATTGACAGCACAATAAACCACACGCCAATCATTAAGAGCATGAATAGGCCCAGCAGAAGCAGGGTAGATTTAGGTGGTGGCCCGCTACCCATTAAGCAGCACCCTCAAATACGATCATTAAAGACACATTATTAATCAGCACCTTAACATAGGTTAACCACCACGCTCAGAAGCAGCCATCGAGGGTTTGGATAAAAAGATTTTACAAATCAAGAAGTATAGAGCAAAAACCTTATGGTCTAGGGGGGAAGAACCAGGCTTCATACCTAAGGAAGCTGTCTACAGATCCTAGAAGGAGGGGCACAGCGATAATCAATATAAGCATATATATCGCAAACCTAGCGTCGAGAGACCTGATTGAGGAGAGCAACGCCCTACCGATATATATGGATGAGACACCAAAAGCAAGGGCTAGAGCTACTGCGATCAGTGCCTCTGAAATGCTGTATGAGAGGAGCCACACATATATTAGGGAGCCCACAGCTATAGCTACAGCCCAGCTTGCCGGATCTCTGTCCGCAAGGAACCTTCGAGCAAGATCATAGACCAGGCCCATAGCCAAAAGAGACACGAGAACATGTAGAGGAGTTATAGCCCTATACCCCATAAATCTTATAGCGGAATCTATAGCGAGAACCGAGAGCACATAGATAAGCGCGGAAGAAAACGCTGGAAACCTAGCTATAGCCCTAGAGAAACCCCCAGAACCCAACGGGTGAATCGACGAAGCCACATACAGGAATAGAGCCGACACAAGGAAAATGGCTGGAGGCGCAAACAGATAGTTCTCGCCAGCTATATTGTACTTGATCACGTTCTCCATAATACCCAGCCAAGCGGGATCCTGAGCCAGGTGCTCATCCATGACCAGCTCCCTAAGATCATTGTAGGAGAACCTAACATAGCCAGCATACCTATACAGCACAATGGGCCATGAGACAGAAAGCACAATCCAGCCAAAAACAGCGAGACCTCTGGAAAACCTCTTCACGTGATCTATAATGGACACACCAGCAAGACCCAGGATCACACCACCGGATAGAGCTAGATTATGCGGCCAGCTATATGCAGATTCACCACCACCCAGGATAGAGTGCCACCTCTCATCGAGAGCTCCCGCAACCAGGACTGTTGCCGTGCCCAACACAGCTATAGCTAGTGGGTGCGGATAGCTCATTCTCGGTAGAATCCTGAGAAACCGCACCTCATTACCAAAAATGGTTCTCCACGCATCAACCCTTGGAGCTATAAGTAGGAGGAGTGCAACACCAATCATACCACCATACAGTGTGGCGTGTGCGGGTGTCCAGAACGATTCAAACGGTGTGTTCTGGTGCCATACAAGGTCTGAGTAGAGCCCCAAGCCAGCTACCAGGAGCGAGGCGAATAGGAAGGCTATAATTGCTTTACCCACAGTAACGCCTACAGCCAGCTTTCCTCTACCAACAATCTTCTCCTCGGTCATTCCATGATATATGGGGATTTAGAAATATTTAAATGAATCAATTGGTTAATAATTTAAGATTCAGGCATTTACGATGGCGGGTTACGGCATCTATTTAAACAGTATTAGCAAACAGATCATGAGTGGGGAGCATGCCTCTCTCATCTATCGAGGATCTTTCCCTAGCGTACGGGCATAACCACTTCCTTATTGATCGTCCGCTGAGAGATATACTTAGATCTTATCTAGGCACCGATCATAGCGGTAATCTAGATCGGCTAGGCGAATACTGCGGAAGAGAGGTGTATGAGGCAAGCTACAGAATAGACTATTCATCCAGGCCGGAGCTCATTACCTGGAGCGTAAGGGGTGCTAGAGCCGATATTGTCTGGCTAGATCCCTATGAAAGGATAGTTATAGAGAAGCTGGTTTCTGAGTACAAGATCAACACCCACCCATTCCAGGGGGCTCCCTGGCACCTCCACTATACAGGAATATACCTGGTTGGGGACCCCGGGATATCGTGCATACTGACCATAACGATCCAGACGGCCCACGCACTCTACAAGTATGGAGGTCCAGAGGTGAGGGACCTCTATATGAATCTATCAGGCATGAGGAACCCGCCAATGTGGGGGGCTACATGGTTCACGGAGATCCAGGGTGGAAGCGATCTAGGATCGAACCAGACAACAGCCAAAAACATCAACGGCACGTGGAGACTCAACGGGTACAAATACTTTGCTAGCGGTGCGGGACTGGCGGATATAGCCCTGGCTACAGCAAGATACCCGGGAGGTCCCCCAGGGGTTAAGGGGCTTGCCCTATACGCTGTCCCGAGACTAAACTCTAGGGGAGAGCTGAACTTCTATGTTAGGAGACTAAAGAATAAGAGCGGAACAATAGCCGTCCCCACAGGCGAGGTTGAGTTCATAGACTCCGAAGCGTACCTCCTTGGTGATGTGAGGCATGGCATATACTATACTCTGGAGAACCTGATCGTGTCTAGACTAGCCAACTCCATAGGTGCTGTAGGGATAGCTAGAAAAGCCTATCTAGAGGCCTACCTCTACGCGAACTCTAGAAGGGCCTTCGGCAAACCCATTATAGAGCATAGGCTTGTTCAGAGGGACCTTCTGGAGATGGAGATAGAGATCGAGGCCATGCTGGCCCTAACCTTCAAGGCTATAGACCTCTTCAACAGCGTCTGGAAAGATAAACCCCCCTACAGCGAGAGGTACCACTACGCTAGACTCCTCACCCACATAGCCAAAAACATGACCGCTGAGGCGTCATCGTGGATAACCCAGAGATCCATGGAGATCTATGGCGGAATAGGATTCCTCAGGGAGTACCCAGTGGAGAGGTGGCATAGGGAGGCGCTGATCACGCCCATATGGGAGGGGACAAGCAATATCCAGGCGCTAGACATGGTTGAGGCTGTAGTCAGGAAGAGGGCTTATGGAGATCTTCTAGAGGAGCTGAAAGCCGTTAGGTCGGAGGCCTATAGCAGGGATCTAGCTTCAAGGGCATATGAGCTTGTTGAGGACAGCATATCAACCATAGTTAGGGGAGATAGCGATCAGGTTGAGTTCCTCGCAAAGGATCTGTTGAGGAGCATAGGGTATGGTGTAGCTATACTAGCTCTGCAAAACATATCTTTAAGGCTCAATGACGAAACCTATGATACCGTGGCAAATCTATATTACCAGATGAAGGTTCTGGGCGGATTAAGAAGGGTTCCTGAACCCGGTGTTGTGGACTATATACTGAGCCTTAGGCAGGAGCTATAATCAGAGCTTCTGGGGCTCCTAGCTATACCATTCTCTGCCTCCTTGTGTATATATCTATTATGGCGTTCCCAACCATTATTGTGGCTATGCTTAGAAGCATTATGAATAGTCCTGGAACAATGATCCAGGCCCACAAACCCTTGGTGAACGCCCCATACGTGTATGCGTAGTTAAGCATCTTACCCCAGCTCGGGGCTATAGGATCGCCCAGCCCTATGAAGCTCAACGCCGCCTCCGTATAGATCGCGTTGGATATGTTTAGAACCACATACGCCAAGCCCAGGCTCGACACCCCCGGGAGTATGTGCTTAAACATTATTCTAGCGTTGCTTGCTCCAAGGGATCTCGCGGCCTCTATATAGGGGTAGTTCTTTATGCTGAGAACCTGGGATCTAACTACGCGGGCAACAGTGATCCATCCAAAGAGAACTATAACCAGAATGATATTCCATATGCTGGGGCCGAGGTAGTACGCTAGGATAATCTGCAGAGGAATAATAGGTATTATGAGGAGTATATCTATCGTTCTGGATATAACCTCATCTATAACCCCACCATAGAACCCGGCAAGCAGCCCGGCAATGATCCCTATAAACGTGGATATTACAGCCGATGTGAGAGCAACGAAAAGAACAGTTCTTGTGCCATATATCAGGTGGGCGAAGAGATCATCGCCCCACTGGTCGGTGCCGAGAAAATGCTCCATGGAGGGCTCCAGGAAAGGCTTCTCATTAAACATCGTTTCACGATACCCATAGGGGGATATGTAGTCCGCAAACACAGCTATGGTGGCAAAGAACAGTATTATCGTGAACCCCACCAAAACATCGTTTCTCCTCAAAAGCTCCTTTAGGGTGTCCGACATAGCTAGTACTTCACCCTGGGATCTAGAAACGAGTAGGTTATATCCGCAATGAAGTTGGCTAGTATGACCGCCACGGTAATAATGTAGAATGTACCCTGAATAACCGGGTAGTCCCTAGCGTTCAAGGCGTCGTATATAAGGGTCCCTAGACCAGGGTAAGAAAACACTATCTCTACAAATAAGGCTCCCCCAAATATGGTTGCTATACTCAGCGCTATCAGAGTAACCATGGGCAGAATGGCGTTTCTAGCCGCGTAGCCATACTTCAGCGTGTTTCTAGGCAGCCCCTTAGCCTCGCCAAGCCTCATGTAGTCCTCCTCTAGAACCTCGATCATGGCGTTCCTCATGGTTAGAGCATATATGGCGAAGTTGCTGATCACCAGAGTCATGATCGGTAGCGCAGAGTGCCAAAGCCTATCAGCAATCATATCGAACACACTTGAATACAGCCTAGCCGACTCGGCGCTGGTTGTTGGGAATATGTTGAGGTAGTACGCAAGCACGAGTATAAGGATCATAGCTATCCAGAACACAGGTGCGGACCACGCAGATATAGCTGTCCACTGAAGCAGGTTATCGAGCATAGATCCCCTGCGCCATGCGGCCTCAACACCCAGGATGAAGCCCAGTACAATCGCTATAGCCACGGAGGTCCCTACAAGAAATACCGTCCACGGGAGCCTCTCGACAATCAGCTGGGCAACTGTTGTAGGGTACTTATCGAAAGAATACCCGAAGTTCAGCAGTATGGTATTTACTAGATACTCCCTATACTGGGTGAATATATCCTTATCCAGCCCGAAAAGCCTTATCAGATTCTCCCTAGCCTCCGGAGGGAGCCTTAGATCCGCTGCAATAACAGTTGTCGGATCCCCAACCATCAGCCTGGGAATTATAAAGTTGAGGGTAATAGCTATAAAATAGGTTACTAGAAGAATAATGCCACGCGAAACCAAAAATCTAGTATTAACCAACCTGCCCCTCCCCTATCCCTCCCAGCTGTCCTTATCTCCTTCTGGCAACCATAGCTATAGCTACCGCAACAATGATAACGGCAACCACAGCAACAACTATGGGTAGCGGGGACATAGCCTCCTCCTTCTCGATAACCGTCGTTACCTGCTGCCTAACCACAGTCTCCTTCTGGACAAGAGTTGCCGTCTCGACAAGTGTAACTGTTTCTACCTCCTTAACCCTCTCGGTCTCCTTAATTATCACTGTCTGCGGCTGCTTGGCTATGGGCTTAAGATTTATTATAACCAGCGGCGAATACACGCCCTCCTCATCTATCCACCCGGTGTATCTGTCGGTTCTTCTAGCCGCTAGGCCGAATGTGTGGTAGAGAACTATAACTGGCAGGTCGTCTGCGAGAATCTCCTGGATCCTCCATATGATCTTCCTGCGCTTCTCGATGTCACCCTCCTTCTGCTGCTGAAGCAACAGCTCATTCAACTCGGTGTTGTTGTATCCCTCAGCATAGGCAGTCCAGCCATAGACTGGCGGATCCCCGAAGAACTCCACATATAGAACGTTATCGGGATCTGGTAGGTACCCTATACCCATAAAGTATAGATCGTACTCGAATGGAGGGCCGTAGTATACTCTCTGGATAACGGTCTGGGTAGCCATGGGTATGACATTTATCTTTATACCTATCTCGCCAAGCTTTCTCTGAACATAGAACGCCGCACTGATATAGTCGCTGTACTCGGCCAGGGTCCATAGATCGAACTCTAGCTTGGTGCCGTTGGGAGTTTCCCTAACGCCGTCTCCATCACGATCTATGAAGTCCAAGCTCTCCAGTATCTCCTCAGCCCTCTTCTTCCTCTCCTCAGGAGTCATACCCTTACCTATCCAGAGAGGAGCGTCCGGATGGGCCCACTCCTTCCACGACGCCTGTATATACCCGTCTGAACCGAACTCTGCGAAGCCGAACTGTATCTGCTGAACCATCTCCTCCTTATCGAGCATTAGCGTTACCACATGCCTAAACTCCTTTATGTTTAGCGGGTACTTCCTCAGGTTGAACCCAAGCACTGTTGCCGTGGGTATTATCGGGTACTTCAGCACCAGGACATTGGGGTCCCCTACAAGGCTGCTCACATCAACGGGATCTATTATTGTAGCATCTATCTCGCCCTTCTTCAGGCTCAGTATCCTGGTCTGGGGGTCCTTTATGATCTGTATAACCACATTCTCTATAGCGGGCCTGCCCATGAAGAAGTCCTCGTTAACCCTGAGCACATACTTAACCCCGGGCGTTCTAGACACAAACTTGTATGGGCCAACACCAATCGGGTTGTCGTTGGGGTAGGTTATGGGGTCCTCGATCTTCTCCCACTTGTGCTTCGGGAGAATATACATTGTAGCCGCATACATTAGGAAGGGTATATAGCTCTGGGTAAGGGTAACCCTAACCGTGTAGTCATCTAGCTTCTCAACCTTATCTATGTACTGGCCAACCAGAGTATAGATCGGGTTAGCCGTCTTATCACCATACTTCTTGGCAAGCTCAAACGTGAAGGCGACATCATCAGCGGTAAAAGGCTTACCGTCATGCCACATTATGCCCTTCTTAATCTTGAACTCATACACCCTGGCGTCTGGGCTAACGCTCCAGCTCTCAGCTGTCCACGGGATCAGGGTGCCGTTATTGAACACATAACCCAGGGTGGATGAATACACAAGGTTAAACACTATGAACGCCGCCGTAGCCGTTGCCATCAACGGATTGAACGAGTCTACCTCATTACCGTACGCTAGAACAAGCGTTTCCTCGGCCTGCGCATACACTGTTGGGGACGTGTTTATGAAGTATATGGCTATCTCGAACAGGATGAGGAATACTATAGCGTATGTCGCTACACCGATCCACTTAACCCTACCCACTCCAAACACCTTGATAAAAAGAAATACATAACCGATATATAAGCTTTATACAAATATATTCAATAAAATCGCCACAGAACAAAATTAAAATAACATCTAGCCAGCCAACATAAAATAGAATTTACTGCATACCCCCAACACAGATCAACGATCACCCACGCCTACAAACCAAGATATAGACGGAGACAGCAGACAACGCAACCAGAGCCAGCAGGAGCACCGAATACAACCCCAATCTAGGCACAGTCAACACACAGTCCGGTTGAACAGGCATAAGAATCCTCAATCTACCTGCATGGTCCGTAGTCCCCTGGCTAAAGACCTCTCCGGAACACACCACAGATACACTATTCCATGGAGTCGGCATCCCGAGCAGGTCTCTAGCGACAGTCTCCACCTCAGCCACATTAACGGTGATCTCGGCTAGGCCTCCAGACACGTTCACGTCTAGAACATCTATATCTACGCCCCGGATAACCGCTACAGCTATATCTCCGGGGTCTAGACTGCTCCACTGACCCGGCTTCAGGGTCTGGTTATCTATAGATATAAATCGATCTATATAGCTTGAGGGGACCTCGGAACCGTTAATGGTTAGAACCCTGAAGCTGTAGAGCCTCTCCAGGACATAGCTTAAGTTCACTATCTCCACAGCCCCGAATACCTCTACGGATCTGTCCTTCAACACGTATCTCTCACGATCGCTTAGATAGATCATATCGCCCAGAGGTCCCCTCCCAACAGATAGATAGTATCTCCTTCCCCCATCATCGAAGGAGGCAACATATATCCTAGGAGCTGAAGAGCTGGGGACCCCCGCCCCAGAAAGGCTCCATAAGGTCCTCTGGCTCGGCTCACCTATAGAGTATCTAACATACCCTAATCCAGCCTCGGCTACAGCTACATTAGATGCCCTCTCGAAAGTTAATAGCCCTATGCTCCAAGCCGATCTGGGTATGGTCCACCTCCCATCCCTATATATGTAGAGACCCAAAACAACATCGAGGGATTCAGGCTCCACGAGAGGCTTCCTTGCGTGGGGACCCCCAATCACGTATTCAAGGATGTATGGCAGCGCTATAGATGAGCCGGAGCCGTTAACCGCTATATACAGGTCATCAATTCCGCGGAAGCGGACCTCATCTATATAGGTGAAGTCCTCGACACCCCTGATCCCGAAGCCGAACTTAATTGTGTCCCCCTGAATCTCTATGGTCTGGACTATGGCTAGTGGATAGACTGATTTATCAACCCTATAGTACTTCTCGAACCCCCTGATGTAGAGCGTTATATAGCCGTCTGGACAGATCGGGCTCAATCTAACGGTAATGAACCTTCCCGAGCCGTTGAGGGCCTCCCGATCTATAGTGGAGCAGAAATCCGTCAGGTTATATATATTTACCGAGAAAGACACGGCCAGCGTGTCGGTGTAGCCATCGCTAGAGATGTTGGCTACACTAGCTATGGATTGGACAAACAGCGATGAGTACGCTCCAGAACCTCCCCTAGACACTATAACAGTGTTTAGCTGGAAGGCTACGCCGACATATGTGTCTCTAGAGTAGTAATTGTTCAGCAGAGCAACGCCAGCAGCTTTAGAGGCCTTATAGCTGTACACCCTGTAGCTGGACGACTCGGCATCGAGGTAGACGCCATAATCCACTATACCGATCGGGTATGCGTTATCTCGATAGACCCTAGAGTATAGGTAGGGATTATTATAGCCATAAACTCTCACCACACCACTGAAAACAGACCCCTCAGCAAGGCTACACACCCTAGCCATGTACTCTCCAGAAGCGACCTCAAACGGTATGTAGCTTAAGCCAGGCTCATCAAGAATGAAGCGATCGAGAAGAACAGAGTAACCATCACCACCGAGAAGCTCGATAGAAACAGCCGAGCCCTCAAAAAGCCTTATAGCCAGCAAAACCACGCCGAAACCGCCTGGTGTGGAGGGCACTCTAATACCAGATCTCTCAACACACTCGCCAAGCCCCAGTGAAACCTCCCAGCCGAGATGGTAATAATCATATAAGCCAGGCAAGATAAGATCCTCTATATAGACGCCACTATACAGACTGTGCAGGTCGCGATCGCCGTTAGCTAAAACAGCTCCAAAAGCCTGTGTGGAGGCTGGTATAGAGATAAAGATCATCGCTACTATATATAGGGCTAGATAGTTTGGACCCATCTAAACACCAGAGCCCCCACTAAAAAATTTTGGGTGTATAGGCATTTATTTAGTTTTCCCTCCTCTAAACCTAAGCAGATATATTAGAGACGCTACAGCTATAGATAACGATGCTATAGCTATCTGTGTAAACAACCCATAGTCTGGTTTACGGATCGTGCATTCCTGATCTAGAGGAACCATAATCTCTGTCCAGCCATATAGATCTGTCACGGAGCTATCGAATACTTTACCCCTGCACTCTACAGATACGCTCCCCCATGGTATGGGAAGCCCAAATAGATCTTTTATCTGGACCCTAAGAACAGCTAGGGGGACCTCTATATTGATTAGGCCCTCGCCCACATCGATCCTTCTAGGCTTTACCTCTACACCGTTGATGTATATAGACGCAATATTACTGGGATCTATATGGAGCCAGCCAGGGGATACATGTTCCCCACGCCTATCTATATATCCCTCGATATATTCCTGCGGGACCTCCGTGCCGTTGATCGTTAAAACCCTAAAGCTGTAGAACCTCTCATACCTATACTCCAGCCTAACGATCTTGAGCGGACCAAACTCCTCTGTAGATTTATTGGTAAGCACATATCTCTCGTATCTATCAACCTCTATGACGTTGCTTAAAGATCCGATCTCTGTAGAGAGATAGTACCTAGGCTCCGAAGCACCAAGCATCAATATATAGATCCCTGGATAGATAGCTTGATCGGGATCCTGAAGCCTCCACAGCATGACCTGATCATAAGAACCAACGATATATTCAGCATAGCCGAAGCCATAATTATAGAGACCCACATTAGAGACCATCTCATACGTTAAACGTCCTAAACTCCATGCAGATATAGGGAGAGTCCATATATCGCCCCTATAAGTGTATAGCGCCATAGTGACATTGAGCTCTTCAGGTTCAACTATGTGTTTAAGGCTGTGGGGTCCCGCCATAACGTACTCTAGTATATGTGGCTGTATCGATGATAGTTCGCCATTAACGCTTATAGATAGATTCCTAAGCTTTCTAAACACAACTGTATCCACATACTGAAAGTCTAGTAACCCGTATATACCCAGGCCGAAATTTATTTTATTATCCTGAACCTCTATCAGCTGCGCAATTATAAGTGGATAACTCGATTTGTCTACATTGAATTCTCTATATCCCTGATAAATATAGCCGTAGCCCGCGGGGCACCATGGGTTAGCCCTAACGCCTCCGACAAGATCCCCATTACCATATAAGCTGTCTTGCTCAAGCGAATAGATGCATAGGGATGAAACATTAAATATCGCTGATGTATAGGAAACTAGTAGCCTATCATGGCTTTCTGTGCTAGATATATTAGCTATAGCTACAACCAGCTGGACCATAAGTGTATTTCTATAGTCTTCGCCCGGAACAACAATACTGTTTAGCTGAAAGGATATAGGATCATAGTTGAATTTAGAATAGAAGTTATAGAGTATAGCTATACCGAGCGCTTTATCCGCTCGGTAACTATAGCTGACGAAAGATCCTTTATCGCTATCATAGTAAACACCATAATCAGATACTCCAGTAGGGTAGGCTTCGTGGTATCTATATGTTTTAAGTGTGAAGTAGGGATCGTTGTAAGAGTAAATCTGAATAATGCCGCTAACTATAGACTCCTTATCCGGGCTGCAAACCTCTATATAGTATGAAGATGGATACACCCTAAAAACAATGTTGAAGAAGCCAGATCTATTAATGATCTCGCTATCAATAAGAGAATCGTCAGATCTATAGATCTTCACATATACAGGATAAGGCGTATACAGATTCCCCATAAAAACGACAGTACCAAAAGACCCAGGAGAAATAACTGAAACCCTAAACACTTCGGACCTAACGCAACCATCTCGAGGTATCTTAACCTTCGAACCGAAAATAACGGCATCAAAAACCCCTCCAAAAACATTATCGCTAAAGCTCTCCGCATACGCAACAAAAATATAGGATTTACCGATCATCTGAACATATAAAATAAAAAGTAAAGCAATAAAAACACCCTTAAAAACCATTAAAAACACCGTAAAATATTTAATCAACCCAACAATTCGACCATCTCAATTATCTTTATATTGTTGGGTTGGTTAAATATTTCCAAACAGAAAAAGCAAATGTTAGAAACAGCAAATACAGTATTGCTTACCATTATACTAGCTATATATGCCCTAATGTCTTTTACGGTGGTGAATATAGTTTATGGCTCATATAATGTATCTCCATCAGCCTGTAAAGTGGCGGACAACGGAGATATAGAAGACCCTGGGGCGTGCGATGATGGAGGTGGAGGTGTGATACCTGAACCTCCACGTTGTCAGGTTCATATTTGTCCTCAATAATTCGGGGATACATCAGTAAAGAAGATCTATTTTATATCAATGTCTCTTATATTTTGTAATTACCGCTGTAGCTATAGCCGTTACTACTGATATTATTAGTATTACTGAATATATGCCAAGAAAAGGTTTTATTAAGGTGCACTGGTATTCTAAGGGGATTGAAACTGTGGTGTATCCACTATAGTTTGTTGTGTTACTGGTGAAGCGTTTCCCGCCGCATTTAAGTGTTATATTTGAAAATGGTGCTGGGAGCCCCAGTATATCTGTAACCAGTATCTCCTTATCGGCGATCTTGATTATTATATTTAGGTCTGATCTATTAATTATTATTCGATCTACTGATATGTTTAAACCGTTATATGTAATCCGGTTGATATCTCTTAAATTGCTAGCTAACCATATATATTTATTTCTTTCCAGCTCTATTCCCTCCATAAATACTACTGGAATCTCGGAGCCGTTTAAATTATATAGTTTGATTCTGAAGAGCTTTTCTAAAATATAGCTGGCCTCAACTATCTTTAGATAGCCAAAAAGCTTTTCTCTATAACCTATAAGCTTATATCTCGAATATGGATCTATGATCAAAATATTCTTTAACGTCCCATTTTCTATGGCAAACATATACCTGCTCAGATTCGGGTAGTCACTCCCATCGAAAGATATATAGTATATTAAAGGATCAGTGATTACTACAGAAGTATTGATAGGGTTCCAGAGCATGGTTTGATTAAGCATACCCGTTGAGTAGTAGACATAGCCACTACCATACCTAGCTAAACCCACGTTAGAGACCCGTTCAAACGTGAGCATACCTATGCTCCATGCAGCTTTCGGTATTGTCCATTCGCCGTTTTTATGTATGAATAGAGCCATAGAGATGTTTAAGCTACTTGGCGTCGCCTGGGGTCTTAGAGCGTTTGGTCCTGCTATAACGTATTCTATCATGTGTGGTATAGCCATAGATGATCCTGATCCATTAACCGTGATAGATAGACCGCTGTACCCCTTCAAGGTAACGTTGTCTATGTATCTGAATTCCACAACATCCCTAACTCCATAGCCGAACAGTATTGTGTCTCCATCGATTTCTATGGTTTGAACTATTAGTAGGGGTAGCCTGGATTTATCGACTGTATATGTGTTGGCTGTGCTGTATGTATAAAACATTCCTCCTGTAGGGCATAGGATCGATCTTCCGTATCCTTGAACAACGCCTCTACCGCTAATTAGGCTTTCATCGATCAAGCTACAGAAATCGGTAACGTTGAATATTGCGGATGTGAAGGATATTATTATCTTATCTGCGTTTCTGCTGCTTGATATGTTGGCTATGGCTACCACAGACTGTATAAGTAGGGCTTTAGAGGGGTCGTTATCTAGAGTAGCAACAACGTTGAGCTGGAGGGCAAGGCCTGTGTAGGTTTCCCTGGAGTAGAAATTATCTAGAATAGACACGCCCATCACTTTATCCGCTCTATAGCCGTAGCTTCTATATGTATCGGTGCCTGGATCATAGTATATACCGTAGTCCGCTATACCAACCGGGTATGAGCCAACGGATCTATAGAGCTTCAGCTTGAGGTATGGGTTATTGTAGCTATAGATATATATCAACCCATCAACAACAGACTCACCATACAGACCACATATTCTAGCGCTATACAGACCAGGATCAACCTTGAAAGGAATAACGGCATACCCACCACGCTCTATAATCGAGACGTTTAAAGGATCGCTAAAGAAGCCAGATCCACCCCTATAAAGATAGATCACAATACCATCAGAAACCTTAAGACGAAAAAGTAAAACGCCATACCCAAGATCGTTGAGGGGGACCTCCAAACTACCTATATCTATACACGAAAACCTATCCACTCTAACGCCTTTCCCAATAGCGACAACATCATAGTATCCAGGAAACACCTTAGAGTCTTCTCCATACTGATACTGAGCATTTAAAACGCTAGAGCTATAAACCAGATTCAGTAAAATGGCTATAATGATAAAGATAAGCCTAAAATACAATCAAAACACCGTAATCTATTTAACCAATCAGGCATGCACGCACCGATCATATTTAGTATGCTTGATTGGTTATATAGATTAAAGATCGAGATTAAAGATCGATTCAGGCAGAAGCGCTACCGTTTATACTGGTATTTGCGTTGGCGGTCGTTGGCGGTGCATGTATTTATGGGTCTATCGATCGTCTATAGCGCGCCAAACAGCATTATTCAGCCCACCATGTGTAAAGATGTTGGTGATGGAAGCACTGAATTAGCTGACTGTGGAGATGATTTATCGGGGAATGCTCCAGGTCCCTCTGTCTGTACTGCGCCTGTGGAATACTGTCCACAGTAGCTGTTTTTATTTTTATTATTTTTAGCTG
>WANO01000064.1 GCA_015521765.1 Desulfurococcales archaeon | reverse complement strand
GGATTATTGTAGATATGTTCGCGGGCTATAAATAGGTATTGGGAGTCCTGCTCTCGCTAGGAGCCTAAGTTAATATATATGGTATGTGGTGGACCCGCCGGGATTTGAACCCGGGACCTCTCGGGTGCAAACCGAGCGCTCTTCCGGGCTGAGCTACGGGCCCTCTTTTGCGTGTTCCAGTTATTTATATTTCTTTATCTAGGATTATTAATTTTATATTTTGCTCTTGATCCGTATATTCGTCTTCTTCGGTTTTGCTGTTTTCAGCCATGGGCTCCAGGCGGGGTTGGGGCATTCGCTTCTTTTTCTGCATAGTATGCAGCATGTTGGGCATATGTTGTCTGATGGCTGTAGATAGCATCTTTTCACCCCTATATATGTTCCGCACCAGTCGCATCTTTCCCAGTATATGGTCATTTTCACCACTAGCCATTGATTAATCATGTTTTTACTATATTAAGTAGTATAGCTGAATATATTGATAGATTCTATTTCTTAATTTGGTATATAATGATGTATGATAACGGCGACTACGCTAGCGCTAGAAAGAATCTAGTTAGGCGGCTAGAGGTTATGGGATATATCAGATCACGTAGGGTGGCTGACGCTTTTCTGAAGGTTCCAAGAGAGATTTTTGTTCCCGAGGATCTTAAACGGTTCGCCTACGACGATCGACCTCTACCTATAGGGTTCGGCCAAACTATATCAGCCCCGCACATGGTGGCTATAATGGTTGAGAAGCTTAACCCCGGGAAAAGAGATCTTGTTCTCGAGGTAGGTTCAGGAAGCGGATATCTCATAGCTGTACTAGCTGAAATAGTTGTAGATGGCTATCTGATAGGTGTTGAGATACATCCTGAGCTGGCAGAAAGATCTATGGAAAGCCTAAAGAAGCTAGAGCTAACCGATAGAGTATCTATTATAGTAGCTGATGGCACGCTATTCACCAGCGGCAGAGAGGTGTTTGACCGAATAGTGGTTAGTGCAGCAGCGCCCGAGGTCCCCCACAACCTTCTATCCATGCTTAAGAGAGGTGGTAGAATGGTTATCCCGGTGGGTACAGATATACAGTACCTCCATATAATAGATAAAGATCCCGATGGAAAGATCAATATATATAGAAGCGAGCCATGCCTATTCGTGCCTCTAAGAAAACTCTCCTGATCTACCTATCCATAAACCCCACAACCCTTCTCCTGCTATGGCTATACTCTCCCTGGCCCTTAAACCTCTCCTCATACCACACATTACCTCTCTCATGATACCCCCTAGCCTCCCAGTAGCCATCTATATAGCCATCTATAAACATGATCTTGTTTAGCCACTTACCACTCTTCCACCCATATAGATGCGGTATTATAATCCTGGCTGGAAACCCCTGCTCAATGCTTAGAGGCTTATCATTGATCATTAAAGCAATAATAGCTTTTGGTGATCTCGCATCCTCGATGGGTATCACAGTCGTGTATCCATCAAGCGATACAGTATATAGCCACTTAGCTTTCTCGCTAACCCTTGCCATGTCCATGATCTTTTTAAGGGACACACCCCTCCATTTAACGTTTCTCACGCTCCAACCGGTTACGCAGTGGAAATCATCGACATACTCCATATCGATCATGTTAACGAGATCCTTATAGCTCAAGCTCAACTTGTTGTCCACAAGACCATCAACAACAAGCCTATAGGTTTCTATATCGACCTTAGGTATGCCAAGCTCAGCGTATATTATGAACTTAGGAATCCACTTCTGCCCTGGGGGTGTTCTCTCCTCTATAGCTTTCTGTGTAGCCATAGCAACCATACCTCTATCTAAAATACTTTCTTTATAGAGTTTAAATTATTGATTTGAACCTGGATCCCTAAGCCTCTAAACGCTTCCTAGCCTGATGCGCTATGTATCTTAAAAGTATCAATCCTCCCACCACCCCCACAATAAAGGCTGGAAGAAATAGCCAGATGTATCTGTTTAGATAATACTCAACACGGCCATCCAACGCAAACCTGCAGCCTCTAGGTGCGTTTATCTCGATAAAGTTGGATAGATCCTTTATAGATAGAGATATAGACTCGTTAGGATATAGCGCCTCAGCCATCCTCTCATATATAGAGTAGTGAACCACAACGACAGACTCTGAAAAGCATAGGGATTTAACAGTTAGGTTTATATCTACAAGCTCTTTATATCCTTCGGGAAGCCTCAATAGGTTCTCTACAGGCTTAAAGATTTTTTCATCGGTAACGGTGACTTCAACATTAACAGCGTCCACTCTATACTCAGTAAGCGTATAGGGTATAGCTATAAGAACTATTGATAGAATAAGCATTGCTCCGCCTAGAGCCAGTAGCCTCATTATTTATGCACTAAAATTTTAGTATTGTTATAGGCGCTAAATTTATTTGATTCACGAAATATTGTATCTAGATTTAAAAAATCTATATATCTTATTCTTGAATAATAAAGTAAAGTTTATTTAATAGCTATCATTTAAAATATCACGATGGGTGGTGCTATGGCTAGATCTAAAGATGCACGCAAAGCCGTATACGGGATCCATCTACTGCTGCTCTCACTTATAGTTGTTGGAATACTGACGTTTAATACAGCATACGCACAAGAAGAGCCTAGAGTCGTTGATATACGAGTGGATAAAACAACCGTGTATAGAGGCTATCAATGGGTTGAAGTAACGGCATTCATATTTGTTCCTTCTGGCGGATCTCTAGAGGCTCTTGAAGGTAAAGCAGTACTGAGAGCAGGTATAGTTGAAGAGGTGCAACTGGCATACGTGCGTCCTAGGGCTCCAGTCACTGTTACTGTTGATGGCGAAACATTCAGGGTAAGAGATCTTTTGGTGGCTAGAGTACCGATACCGTTTGGCGCTGTAGCTGGTAGGGGTGAGCTGGAGGTAAGTATAATGGGCTCTGTGAAGGTGGGTGACCAGTCATTTGATATTTCAACATCTAGAACGTTTACTCTAGCCATACTGGATCATATTGTTGTAGACAACAAGAGGGTTGAGGCTCTAGTTAAATTTGAGAACGCTAGAAATACTGTATCTATAGTTGAGACTGTTGGTGGGCTAGCCCTTGCAGATCTCAGATCTGCGTTGGAAGAGGTGCAAAATCTGCTTGCTGAAGCAGACACTCAGCTCTATAGCTTCGGTAATGTTGAGCAGGCTATAAGCATGTATGACGAGGTGTCGGAGAGGGCTGCCTCAATAGCTTCGGAAGCTCTTCTAACCTTTATAGCTGCATCTCAGCAGAGAGAGGCTGAGCTAGCCAGCAGGCTTGCCAGTATAGAGGGTACATTGAATGAGCATTCAAGCAGGCTGGATGCTGCTGAGGAGTCTTTAAGAAGCTTAAGCGGTGCTATTGAAGATTTGAACGGTCAGCTAACGAGTCTTGCCCAGGCGTTTCAGGATTTTGGGAACTCTGTTAACTCGTATCTGGCCAACCTAAACGACAATATAAAGAGGACAAACGAGAGGATAGATAAACTGGCTGAGGAGGTCAACAACAACCTCAGGACTCTCGCATCAAATGTTGAGGAGAGCTTAAGCTCGATGTCTGAGTCGGTCTCATCGCTTTCTGGAAGCTTGTCTCAGGCGCTGATAGTTATAGCTGCTGTACTGCTGATCGGACTAGCTATAGTTGGGTTTGCAAGGAAATAGTGTATATAAACCAATACTTATTTTTGTTTTCCACCATATGCTCCATAATACACTATAAATATTTTTAAATTATTTTTCGGATACGTCTTAAGATTTTTATAAACTAATTTATTAATCTATTTCTGGAACTTGTATCCTGATTATTTCTATAGATAAATATAATAATATTTTTCGGTATGAAACGTTTCTGACTAAAGTAAATTTTAAATATTCCAAATAATATATGATTTTGAGGGTGAGCGTCAGATGAAAAGATGGATCATAGGGCTAATATTTCTAGTAGCTATGGTATCTTCCATATTTGCTGCCCCCGTCTATATGGCTCAGGAAGTCGATATAAGATATGGGCCATACATCGATAGAATAACATTTACTGTTCAGAGAGACTACAACCTAAGATTACTTGCGTTCGAGGCTGGAGAATTTGATCTAGTAGGCGTATTGCCTAAAGACCTTGATAGAATAAGGAAGAACAGGCCAGATGCGCACATAATATTTACTGCAGGCTTCACGGCTTTAGGCACGATACACTTTAACGTGCAGAACTGGCCAGTAAAGTATCTGGAGGTAAGACAGGCACTAGCCCATCTAATAAACAGGGATAAAATGATCGCTGAGTCACCTCTGCAGGGTATAGCTATTAAGAACTCATTTATAGTTCCACCAACACAGGGTGTATGGGTAAATAGGGAAGCTGACTTTGAGAAGATTTATCCATATGACCGTGAGAAGGCTAGAGAGCTATTGGATAGGGTATTTGATCCATGTCCAGACGACCCCAACAGTTGGTGTGATCCTAATGAGGGCATGAAGAAGGTAGAGATAGAGTTGCTAACCCTACCAGAGGCAACCTCACCAACATTCTGGTGGTTCGCCCAATATCTAAAGTCTGAGGCTGAAGCGATAGGCCTATCAATAAAGATAGTTCCAGTATCAAGCAGAGAGCTAGACGCTAGAACAGCATCAGGCACAGCCCAGGCATGGATAATCGGATGGCTTCTAGGCAGGTTCCCACTATTCATGTACTACTTCTGGCACTCATCCCAGATAAGGCCAGGTGGATGGAACGAGTGGAGAGTTAGCGATCCCAGGGTTGATGAGTTGCTAGACAAGTTCTACTATGCAGAAACCATAGAGGAGGCACAGAAATACGCACTAGAAGTACAGAAAATACTTGTTGAAGAGATAGTCCCATGGATACCTGTATATACAGGTATAGGTATAACTGCATTAAGCGGTGAGCTAGACAGAGATACTCTAGTACTCAACTACGCACCTCCGCTAAAGGATCCTGTAGGGTTCAACCACTTCTGGTGGTCAAATATAAGATTCAAGGATAAGCCATTTGGAGGAACCATAAGATACTACAACACCGTTGATCTAACAACGCTACATCCGGCCATCTATCTGTGGGCAACCGAGTCCCAGATAATAAGCAGAATATACACGTTCGGCTACGTGACTAGAGCAGAAAACATCTACGCAGAGCCCAGGCTCCCAGTGCTGTTCGAGAGCTACTCTATAGAGAAAGTTGAGGAGGATGGAAAGACGCTAACCAAAGTAACCCTGGTGGTTAGAGAAGGAGTTAAGTGGCATGACGGCGTACCATTAACTGCGGAAGATATAGAGTTCACGATAAGAAAGTTCGGTATGGAGCTGAAGACCAGGAGATACTATGGACCCGATATAGAGGCGATAGTTAGAATGGAGGTTGTTGATGAAAGAACAATAGAGATCTACCTAAGTGCATTCGGATGGATCGATCTATATGGCTTCACAGAGTTTAGAGTGTTGCCAAAACACATATTCGAGAGGTTAGAGAACCCACTAGATGATCCATCATTCATACCGCATCCAACAAAGCCAGGATTAACGGCAATGATAGGTAGCGGTCCATTCTTCCTAGCTAAAAGAGAGATAGGCTATACAGAGGTAGTATGGTATCCTGAATACGTATTCAGAGTGCCAGAGAGAACAGTCCAAATAGAGGTTCTAGAAGCACCTTCAGCCGTTGATGCTGGAACACCATTCACAGTAAGAGTACAGCTAACAGACTATCTGGGCAACCCAGCAACAAACGCATCAGCAACATTAGTGGTTAGCGGACCAAGAACTGTAGAGGTACCAATGACACATACAGGCGGAGGAGTCTTCGAGGCATCAATACCGGCATTAGATGCAGGACAATACACAGTTACCGTAAAGGCGTCAATGCCAATAATGCTGTGGCAGTTAACGAACGAGAAGAGCTTCACACTTAGTGTAGGTGAGGTAGCTGTAGCTCCAACACCAGGGCCTGTAGAGGCTAAGCCCATAACTGTTGAAGTAGCCGGTGTTCAGGTTGAGATACAGCCACCACCACAGGTAGAGGAGGTATCGCCAACACCACCATCCATAGAGGCTGTGGAAGTTAAAGCGCCTGAAACAGCGTTTGATGCTACATCAACAACTATGGCTATGGTTATTGCAGTAATAGGGCTTGTTGTCGCTGCTGTAGCTAGATTCGTTAGAAGATAGGTTTAAGCCATTAAATATATTTAAATAACTCAATTATAATATTTTTAATATATTTTATATTGGATACTTTTTTAAGTTGATATAAATCACTTTATTATTTCCAAAGAAAAATATTTTTATATCACTAAATATTGAAATAATTTAGAGTACTACATATGGTGAGCCTAATATGGCTATAGGTAGATATATTATAGCTAGAGGATTAGCACTATTCTTTACGTTTCTAATATCTATAATCATATTCTTTATACTAATGCGTGTTTTGCCAATAATACTCTATGGAGGCAACCCATTTGAGCCCATGCAGGCTGTCGATCCAGTAATACAGGCTATAAAGAGAACTCAAGAGGATCCTAGATTTTCAGGATGGATAGACTATACACTAAAGCTATTTGGACTGGAGCAGCCTGTATTACCCAACCAGCTAATATTATTCCTTAAGAACGTGTTTATATTCGATTTCGGCTATTCAATGTATTCGCTCCGAAAGGTTTCAGACGAGATACTGATTAGGCTACCCTATACGTTAGCACTATATGTATATGCGATTATAGTGCCTATATTCTTAGGGTATTATACGGGAATCCTAGCCGTTAAGCACAGGGGTAAATTTATAGATTCACTGATAACTATGATGGGTATATTCTCGTTTATAATGCCATCATGGATAATAATTCTACTCATATACTACTTTCTAGCATACCTTCCAAAGGCACAGTTCGGAATAACTCTTCTGCCTCTGCCAGTAAGGACTCCATCACTTAGCGATTTCAGTTTAGAAAATATCAGGTATGTACTATGGTATCTATCCCCCTTATATATAGCAACTCTAGCAGCCTTCTTCGGCTCATGGACGTACTTCTTTAGGCAAACTATGATAGCTGAAATAGAAAACGACTATGTTACCACAGCCAAGGCTAAGGGATTCTCAGATTCAACAGTTATAAAGAAGGAGGTGGTTCCCAATCTAAAGCCTCCTATAATAACTAGATTAGCCTATACACTGCCAGGCATATTTGGTGGTTCATTAATTCTTGAGATAATCTCTTCATGGCCCGGTGTAGCGTACTACTCGTTCCAAGCATTCGTGAACTTTGACTACCCAGTTATATCAGCATTTTTCGTTATATCTGCAATGTTGCTAGTTATCTCACTATTTATAGCTGATGTACTCATAGCTATATTGGATCCTAGAGTCAGAATAGGTGAAAGAAGATGAGCCTTGGAAGACGGACATTCAGAAAATTAAGCATAGCCCAAGAGATCGCTGAAGCTATATTGAGAAGCAGAAAAGGCAGGGCTGGTTTAGCTATCATATTATTCTATGTTGTTTTGGGCACTATAGGTCCCATGACTACTCCATATGATCCTATAGCTAGTATGAATGTAGCCGATATACTTGCGGTGCCTGAGTGGTATGCTGCTATAACTGATCCCGATCTTCCAAGGAATATTGAGAAAACCTTTACCAAGTGGAAAGTGGTTGATACCAATATTGATGAGGGTGTAGATTTCGGTTATGAAGCCGCTGATGGCAACTTGATAGTTGAATTTAGAGGGAAGGGTGTTGGGACTGTTGTATTTGAGAGTGAGGAGTATATAGATTATCCATATAATCCAGCTAAATCAATGTTGGTTTCATATAACTATACGGTATATAATCTAAGTACTGGAAAGGTATGGTATAAAGTAGTAATATATGTCAAGAATCTAGATCTCTATGGTAAAAACGCTACAATAACGCAGGGTGGAGAGACCTATATTATTCCAATGGGCTTCTATATAGTTGAAGACTTCCCAGGATTTCAGCCTGGTGCGGTTTTCGAGTATTCAGATCAGCTAGGTTCTAGAGGTGTTTCAAAGAGACTTCCATACTATATTGAGCATCCGAAGCAGCCTTATGAATTGCCGGAATTTGTTAATCCAGTTAACGAGTTATTGCTGGCTAAAGATACACGTGTGGTTATCGGTATAAACATAACATACTATTGTAACCCGAATGACTTTATAGTGGTATGTTCTGGTGATGGATTGAGATTCGAGTTTGATCCTGTTAATGTGTATATCTATGGATTAGCCTATGGTTTGTTCGGGACAACTTATCTGGGTGCGGATGTATGGACACAGTTTGTTTATGGAGCTAGAGTAGCTATAATCTTCGGCATAAGCGTTGCCCTAGCTATAGCTGCTATAGGGGTTGTTGTTGGTATGGTTGCGGGATACTATGGTGGAAGGAAAATCGATCATATATTAACGTACTTTATAGATGTAGTGTACTTTATACCGGCACTCCCGCTGATACTTGCTGCTGGAATAGTGTTTGGGAGAAGCATATTTGTGATCTTCATAGTTTTAACGCTTCTATCGTGGCCCGGCTCGGCTAGATTGATCAGATCATGGACCCTGGCATTGAGAAACGAAACGTATGTTGAGGTTGCCCGAAGCCTAGGTGCTAGTACATCGAGAATACTGTTTAAGCATATATTCCCCCAGCTAACACCGCTTATGGTATACTTTATAGTTCTTGATGTTCCGGCAGCTATATTTACCGAGGCTGCGATCCAGCTTATAGGGTTTGGTGATCCTGGATTCCCGTCATGGGGTAAGATGCTTAATGAAGCGTTCTATGGCGGAGCTATATTGTCTGGTGCGTGGTGGTGGCTCATTCTACCTATCGCCGGGATAGTTACTATAGCTTTAGGATTTGCCTTGATAGGGCTTGCGCTGGATGAGATCGTTAATCCGAGGCTTAGAATGAGAAGGATGAGCGCCTAGCTCTTTTTGTTACTAACTCATTTAATTTATAATTTATCTAGATATTTTTCTATAGTGGATGCCTACATGAGGTCTAGGGCTCGGTTCTCTAGAAAGATTAAGCTGGCTATTCCATCGATCATTATGGTTATTCTACTTCTTCTAATTTTTCTCGATATTCCCTTAGTTGGATATGATATTCAGGGCAAGGTAAACTATAGGCTTGAGGAGGTTAGTTACCTTAAAATAACGCTGTATAGAGCTAGTATAGGAAGCTTATTTGAAGCTACTTTAGGGGGTAATAGAAGCTACAATAAAACAGATGTATATATCTCGATCGATGGAAACAAATGGTATTACTTGGGGTCGTTTAATATAACCCCAAATAGGGAGATAAAGCCGGAGCTGACCTTAAGGATCCCTGTATCTGGTGATGGCCCCTTCAAAATATTCGTTAGGGATACGGCAACGGAATCGATGACGTTCGCTGGTGTTGTAGGTCCCTACTCTGCGGATATGATATATGAGACATATCTATATATAGGATACCTTATTGGTGAGATCGAGAAGAGCTATAGGCTCAATATGATGATCGACTATGAAGGACTTAATAACCCAGATTATATCCAGCCTGTTCTAAGGGTTAAGCATCTAAACGAAAAAGAATCTGTTCTTCAACTGGATCTGTGCTCAACTGATCTATGCGTATATAACTTCACACAATCAAACGTCGATAACATAGATATTATGCTGAAGGTAGGTTACGGACCTATAGAATTCAGGGGCGACATAGCCGCTATATACCTCTATCTTACAGACAACATACCTCTATCAATCCTACTAGTGGGATTAACCCTCGCACCAATAATGTATGAGGCCATAAACATAAGGAAAGAAAGGAAAAGACTGAAGAAATTGAGATACCGGAGATACAGAAAAAAGAAAGTGTCAAGAAGATAGATATATCCCCTAGCTAATAAAGTTAAGCATAGCTAGATCATCAAATAAGATGTAGCATCCAGACTAAATGTTGATTTAGAGTAGAAGTCTAGCTGACTACTATATGTGGTGCGGGGGGTGGGATTTGAACCCACGCAGGCCTACGCCAACGGGGCCTCAGCCCGTCCCCTTTGACCTGGCTCGGGCACCCCCGCCATTATTTCTAATTATCTAACTTGGCTAATATTCATAGCTACAAGGTTTAGAGGTGTCTACCGTTTCTAAGTATTTATAGGTTTCTATCAGTTAATAAGATTTTAATCACTGTTTGTGTTTGAGCTCTTCCGCCTCTATTATTTTCGATTTGGATAGAAGGCTCCATGTTCTGTATATGAATCCGCTTAATCCTTTACATGGTAGTATGGCTGAGCACGTTGTTGGGTATTCATCATTGAAGCTGTGGTTTCCGGGCTTCAATATGCCTTTTAGGATCTCCTTTAATATGGGGAATATTATTTTTCTCCCACCGTATATCTTGCCTCTGTAGATTAGCCAGGGCATCAATTGGTATTCCTCGAGATCTATTAACTCCCTTATGTATTTTGCGTCATCACTATACATGCCTATGATCTTTATCCTTTTTCTGCTCAATATCCATACTATCTTAGCTATTCTATAGCATAGAGGACAGTAGTTATCATAGAATAATACAGCGGACTCGTTTACGTGCTCCATATCCAGCTCCCATAAATATTATTCAGCCATTAAGAATTAGTAATCTAACATTATTTTTCTATCTAAGCATAATATATCCTGGGTGAAGTTATATGGGTTCCCAACCCAAAATAACCTACGTCTCACTGACTCTCGACGAAACCATCCACCCAAACTATGAGGAAGCGCTAAAGGTAGTTGAGAACGAGCTTTTAGGGAAGACCTATCCTATGTATATAGATGGCCAAGAGGTTTATTCCGATAGAGGGGTGTTCGAGAAAAGATCACCGATAAACACCGAGATCATAGTAGGAAGATTCCAGAAAGGAACAAGAACACACGCTAGAGAGGCGATAGAGGCTGCGCATAGAGCCTTTAAGGAATGGGGATCAACGGATTGGCGTGAACGTGTAGAGATCTTTAGAAAGCTCCAGGACATACTAACCAAAGAAAGATTCAAAATAGCCGCAACAATAACATATGAGGTAGGCAAAAACAGACTTGAAGCACTAGCTGAAGTGTACGAGGCTATAGATGCAATAAGATACTATACAGAACTCATGGAGAAAGAAAATGGCTACATAAAGAGAATGAGCCCGGGAGCACCAGGCGAGGAGACATGGAGCATACCAAGACCATACGGTGTATGGGTGGTTATATCCCCATTCAACTTCCCACTAATGCTGGCAAGCGGAATGATGCTTGGAGCGATCCTAACCGGGAACACCGTAGTATGGAAACCAACAAGTGAGGCACCACTAACAGCTATCCTCCTCTATAAAGCATATATGGACGCCGGAATACCTAAGGGCGTCCTAAATCTAGTTACAGGACCCGGAGGAGAGTTTGAAGACGAATTCGTCACTAATCCAAAGGTCGAAGGCATAGCATTTACAGGCTCAAGAGATGTTGGCATGAGATTATTCAGGAGATTCCATACCGAGCAGCCATACCCGAAGCCTATAGTGCTTGAAATGGGCAGCAAGAACCCGACAATAGTGACGGAGAAAGCAGACCTGGACAAAGCTGTAGAAGGTATAGTTAGAGCAGCATTTGGATATGGCGGTCAGAAGTGCAGTGCTACATCGAGAGTATATGTTCAGTCATCCATAAAAGATAAATTCCTAGAGAAACTCATAGAGAGAACAAGAAAGATAGTTATAGGGGACCCGAGAAAGAAAGAAGTGTTCCTAGGGCCAATAATAAATAAAGCAGCAGTAGAGAAATTCCAGAAAGCCGTAGAGGAAGCATTGAAATCTGGCGGCAGGGTTTTGATAGGTGGTAGAGTACTTAATGAAGGTGAATTCAGTAAAGGATTCTATGTCGAGCCAACAATCATAGACGGGCTACCACACGGACATAGGCTATTCAAGGAGGAGCTATTCATCCCACTCATAGTTGTAGACTCATTCGATACTCTCGAGGAAGCATTAAAGAAGGCTAACGATACAGAGTACGGCTTAACTGCAGGAATCTTCAGCGAGGATGAAAACGAGATCAAGTACTTCTTCGAAAACATAGAGTTTGGAGTAACCTACGCCAATAGGAGGGGCGGTGCAACAACAGGTGCTTGGCCGGGAGCACAGACCTTTGTTGGCTGGAAGGCAAGTGGAGCCACAGGCAAGGGTGTTGGAGGACCATACTATCTGCTCAACTATATAAGAGAGCAAGCCAGAACGATAGTTAGGGAGACCAAGGAAAAATAATTAATATAACCTCAAAATTTTTATTTCACCTTATAATATGAATCTTTGGTGACTGCTAGGGATCATATAAACAGTAATACAGTTCTCCTGGTATTAAAGAAAGAAGACAAAAAATATACGGATGAGGCCCTATCTCTACTTAACGTCCTAAATTTCGAGAATGTCACTGTACACTACGTTAAAAAACCAAACCACAGGTACTATATACAGCAAGATATAGTTTTTAGAATGAGAAACGGCAATAGGCCAAAGCTAATAGTTATATACGATAAGTTAAGGCCATGGCAACACTACTATCTAACTAAGGATCTTGGGGTCGAGATATGGGATCTCATAATGTTGATACTTAAGATATTCGAGATCCACGCAGGCACAAAGGAAGCAAAACTGCAGATAGAGCTCTCTAGAATAAAACACCAGATACCATTTGTCAAGGAATACATTAGAATGATGAAGCTAGGAGAACAAGTAGGCTTTATGGGTCCAGGAGTATATGGCTACGAATCTCTATTAAAAACTTTAAAGAGAAAGTCAGTAAAAATATCAAGGGAACTCGCAAAGATCAAGAGAAGAAGAGAGCTTCAGGTATTTTCAAGAAGCAAAAAAGGATTCCCGCATATAGCTATAATAGGCTATACGTGCGCCGGTAAAACAACCCTATATAACGCTCTAACAGGAGACTCAAAAAGGATAGGTCCCGAGCCCTTCAAAACGCTTAACCCTAAAAGTAGGCTCTCAAATATAGCGTGTGGCGACGTAATATTCACAGATACTGTTGGCTTCATAAGAAAGATGCCTGAGGAAATCATAGACGTCTTCCATAGCGTTATCGCCGAAATGATATATTCCGACATGCTCCTTATAGTTGTCGATATTTCAGAAGATATAGATGAAATTCTATCGAAAATAGATTCCGTGGCCAGGATAATAGATATGTTTAAAATCAACTACATCCCCAGCGTGATTGTTTTTAATAAAGTAGATAGGTTAGACGAAAAGGATGTTGATGAAAGAATCAAGATCGTTGTCAACTATATAAAGTCACTAAATAAGATAAACGTTACAGACCATGTAGCTGTATCAGCTTTAAGGAAAACCAATATAGATGTGCTTCTTAAAGCAATATGCAGAAATATAGATTTAACACACACTAAAATCCTTATGAGATACTCCTAGATTTATGCCTGAAATAGATGCCTAAAGCTAGAGATGATGGAGCTAACTATATCTTTCGGCTCTATAGATCTAAGGTTAGATATGTACTCTATGGTTTCAATGATCATAGGAGGATCAAGATTCAAACCCCTATACTTGTAAGGCCCATCACTCTCGACAAGCATGCATTTAAGATCAACATTTTCAGCAACGATCCTATGTTTATTTTGGATCTTAACAGCTGGATTTATAGTTATATAGTAGCCAGCAGAACAAAGGTCTTTTAATAGATCAAGTGGACCAGTATACCAGTGAAAAATGGCTTTATCAACACCAGAATTATTAACAACCTCAAAAGCCTCCCTCCACGCTCCGGCAGCATGAATATTCAGAACCATATTTCTCTCACTAGCATAGCTAACAAATATTTTGAATGACTCGAGAAGCCTACCGTATGCATCTGCTGGAACAAACTTCTTGTCGAGGCCCACTTCGCCAATACACTTTATGTCAGGATTACTGTTTAGGATCCTTAGTATAGAATCTATCTCCTCTCTGTAGTTCTCGATTTCGGACACTGTCCATGGATGGACACCTACGCAAGGAACTATATGGCCTCTATTGCTCTCTGCTAGTTTAAGCATCTCTATCGATGATCTATAGTCATCGCTAACACCAACAATCTTGATCCCGTATCTTTCAATAAAGCTACTTATTTCTCTAGCTCCGTATTTATATAGGTGGCAATGGAAATCAATATATGGATCGCTCATTTATAGAGGTCCCCCTAAATATAATTGTTTAGAGAATATATTCTAGTGATGCAATAAATTAAATAGAGGAGGTTACGTAAAAGTTGCTTAGGATAGATAGGCGGGCATCAAAGACAGACATGAAGGTCCCTATAGCTCTAAAAGAAGGGTTAGGACTAAATAAAGTTGTACTAATACATGAAGAAAACTTTAACGCTACAGTTTCTAATGATCAGAGACTAAAGATCTTGATGCTCTTAGCGAAAGGAGTTTCAAAGGCGTCAGAGCTAGCGAAAAATATAGGTATAGGAAGGACAGCAATATATAGGCATCTAAACTATCTCCAGTCGTATGGATGGATAACTAAGGAAAACGAGAACTATTATCTAACATCGAATGTGTATCTGGTATATAGAATAGTTAGCTCAGAAAGCAATATCGCCCTAGAGATATTAGAGCATAAAGGAGCTTTCATAGACAACATATATGGTATGATCACTATAATCGAGGATAAAGATATAATAAATAAATGCTGGAAATGCGTGTTAGTTGATCTATGCTTAGCCACCACAAGTTCGATCGCCAAGAGAGTAAGAATAAAGTTCGATGAAACATCGCTACCCGCAATAAGAGTGATAGAGCTTCTGGCTAAAGGAGTTAAGAAAGATATACATAATCTGATGAAAAAAGGATTTATAGTTTTAAGGAAATAGCCTTTAAATGTAGATTGAGCATTTAATTACAGGGTTGAAGGTTAGAAATCAGCCAAACATAAAGATAACACCTATAGACACGTTAAAACAAATAAGCGTGTCAAAAGACTCTGTGGATAAGGAGCCAGAGGGCCATATAGAAATATACGTTATTGAGGTCCCCTCAAAACTACTTGAACTCGACTGCATAACGGAAATAGCGGGATTCAATCTATGTTACCTATATATTTTATCTAACCACAACAGAGATCAGCGATACATAGATCTAGCTATTAAAAGACTAAGCGTTAGAATGTATCAGGAGCTCCTTGTATTTAAAGACCTCAACATCGAGTTTTTAGTGAACATAAAATTTCCTCTTGCCTCAGCAATATACAGCCAGCTTATAAGAACCGAGAGCTCGTTAATAGCGTCTATTCTAGAAAAATACATAGACACTAGCCATTCAGTAGACGAGAAACTTTATTCATATCTTACAAAACTCAATGACGATGTGGGCAACTATGATCCTTCATCGATCAGTATTAGATCTATATATAGAATAGATATAGACGACGTGATCTCTCCATGGCATAGGCTAGCTACATCACTGCTTTCAGTAGCTAAGATCGTTGAAGAACATATAAATCCCATATACAAGGTTATTGGCAAGCACAAAATAGACTCCTTAGAAAAATACCTTGTTGGGAGATACGATCCCTACAACCTAATAAGAGCCCCACAAGGAAAAGTTATAAAAAATGTCAAAACATATGTGAGGCACAACATTTTTATAGAAGAATCAGATTCAGACAGTAAATCAAGATCGTCATTAGTTTCTAAATTATCAAGTAGCGTTGGAGTATCAAAAAAGATGTATGATACTAAATCAGGCAGAATTGTTGTTCTTAAAAGGTTTAATGATCCATCAAACCTGAAATGGATAATAATGTCACCAGCCGTTGAGATGCTTAAAATGATAGGAATCAAGCTAACTATAAGCTCCACACAGAGATTCTGGAACGAGTACAGTGTATGGTTGAACAACTCTGTTGTTGGATTTAGAATCCCGAGGATACTATATATAGATCCTTGGGAATTAGCTATAGTGAGAGAATATATAGCTGGAAAAGATCTTGTTCAGATTATCGAGGAAGCCGGCTCAAAGCGATATATAGTAGATCTCATAAAAGAGATAATAGAATCCATAGCTAAGACGCATAAAAGAGATATATGCTTCGGTGATTCGAAGCCAGATAATTTTATAGTTGATAACGAAAACAACATATATATTATAGATCTTGAACAGATATCTAAATGCAACAATAACACCCATAAAGCTTGGGATATAGTGTCATTCATATATTACATCTCATTTATGGTATCAGAGAAGAAAGCAACAGTAATCCTGGAAGAATTAGATGCTATAATTAAATCTTATTATCGAATCAATAGTGATCGGGGTGTAGCCAAAGAAATCAGTAATAGTATATTTCCATCGATTATGGTTAGCTTGGCTCTGATAAATCCATCGAGATCGTATCTCATGTATAAATACTATAGAAGACTTTTAAGTATAAGTAAGGAGATATATTAATATAAACATGATCAGAGTAGTATATAGATGCATAATTTATTTTTAATAGGGTTTATAAATATAATATATTCGGGGGTACCATTTCAAGAGTAAACATTATTAATACCTTATTTAACCATAAGACAGTAAGAGACATAATTATGTTGCTGAGGAAAAAGACGTATCTAGCTTTAGATGATCTGGCAAAGGAATTAAATATATCAAAGCCAGCTGTATTAAAACACATAAATAAGTTGGAGTCCCAAGGAATTGTGGAAAGAAGATTCATTGTAAAGGGTAGAGGGAGACCCAGATGCTATATTAAGCTTAGTGATTATGCGGATGAGTTGTTTCCGAAAAACTACGAGGAGTGGGCTATTGATATAATTAAATACGCTGAAGATAAGTTAGGTAGAGAGAAAGTCCTCGAATTTCTGAAATCAAAGATGCAGGATAATTTAAATAAATATAATCTATACATTTTGACAGAGAGAAATATAAGAGCTAAAGTATCTAGATTAGTCGATATAATGAATAAAGAAGGATACATTCCTGAATTAAGGGAAGGCAAAGACTATATCGAGATAATAAAATATAACTGCCCTATAATGAAAATCGCTAAATCATATCCCGAGATATGCAGTTTTGAGGCTGATATGTTTACAAAGATGCTTGATAAGCGTGTTGAGCTGGTAACATCTATGGTTAATAATGGTTCATCTTGCATCATAAGGATCTATAAGAACTAAAGTATTTTATCTATATATCCAAAATATTATTTAGGTAAGACGCCTATGGCGTTAACTGTTGGTGGATTAATTCTTATTTTATCGATGCTCCTAGCACCGTTTATAGTACTGATCCTATCAATATCAGCCGAGCTTGGAGTTAGAGACGCTATAGCTGATTTCCTAGCGTTCTGTGCTGGTTTATTTGGGTATACGGTTAATGATCCTTTTGTTAGATCCGTTTTCGTCGATATATTCTTGACTATATATATTATAGGTAGCGTTGGTGTAATACTGCTTTATGTGCATAAAACGATATTTCAGGACTAGTATTAAGATCCCTAATCGGGCTTAACATGAGCAGAAATATAGCGATAATCGGTGGCGGGATAGTTGGTTTATTTATAGCGTACTATCTCAATAAGCTAGATAGTAGTCTAAAGATCAGAATTATAGATAAATCTATAGATCAAAAACATAAAGCCTCAATATATAACGCAGGGTTAATAACTCCATCGTTTTCCCCATTACCTGATCTAAGTATATCTGATATAGCAAGATACGTTACTGCTAGAAACTCACCTATTAGAGTTGGATTAGGTGAACTATTTAAAAACCTCAAATGGTTCCTGAAAGCGTATAGATCAATAAATAAAAATCCTGAATTGGGAAAAAGACTCGCTGAAATAAGCCTAAATATGTATTATGAATTCATCAATGAAAGCAATGCAGATCTAGACATGGTCAAAGGTGTTTTAGCTTTATTCATGAAGAGTAAAGATGCTGAAGACATGCATAAACTCGTTGGGGGCAGGCTTATCGATCAGAGAGACATTGAGGAGATAGGATATAAAGGATTCGATGGAGCAGTGCTCATCGATAATGAAATAGCTATTAATCCAGCTAAGCTCTATAGGTATCTGTATGAATACATCTCGAAACAGGGTATAGAGTTTCAAACGGTAGATGATTTAAGAATAAGGATAACCAGCGATAAAAGGATCGCTATCTTTACAGGTAAGCTAGGTAAGATAACCTATGATAAACTGATAATAGCGGCTGGCTCATGGAGCAGGGATATATGTAGAGCTATTGGGTATGATCCATATATACTTCCAGCTAGAGGAATAGTAAGGCTATATAGATCTATGAAGGAAAAAATAGTAGATAAACCTGCACTATTGGAGGACTATGGGATCGGTGTATCAATACATAAAAATAACGTTATAAGGCTTACGGGATACTTTGAACTTATAGGCTTCAACACAAGGATCGAAGAAGACAGGGTAAATAACCTTATAAGGATCGCTACAAAGCACATTAAAATGTTTAACGAGGATAGCGTCGAATTAATAGATTATGGTATGGGATTCAGACCATGTACGCCAGACAACCTCCCAGTTATAGGTAAGGTACCTGGATATGAGGACATCTATATCGCTTCTGGCCATTGTAGGCTAGGTGTAACATTATCTCCAGTGACGGGGCATATAATTGCTTCCATGGTTAATGACAGAAAACCTAATATAGATGAAGAACTACTGTTAGCGATGTCTCCAGATAGATTTCCGAGAATACGAAAAAGCGGCGATACATCGCTACTTTCTGCTATAGCTGCAGGTTCGGCCACGGCTGCAGTTTCCTCATCTTCTCAGTAGATGCATTATAGTTGGATTATGGAGGCTCTATATCGTATATTTTAACTATATTTTCTACTTGGGTAATATAGATGAATTCCTCATCTATAGAGTCCTGCTCATGTAGTTTCATGATATTTTGCTTGATCTCCCATGGATATATGACCTTTCCAGGTCTGTTAGGATCATCCAGGTAGTCACTTTCAAAAACAAAGAATCTAGGATTCAAGCTAGCTATACTCTGAACGATACCATATATAGCTGGGACAGACGACATGATCCCCATATCTACACTATGCTTCAGTGTGCGAGGTCTATTATGATGCATAATTATTTTTAGAGGATTTAGACCGTATCTCTTGATCTTATATGATATATCGTATGCCGTTATCCATCCACCATCTTCAAGATGTAGATGGACAGGCACATCTAGCTCCTTAGCTTCATTCAGGTAGAGCTCTGAAATATGTTCTGATAATACAATATACTGTGGATTTGTGCTGTAGTGGGGCCAGCCGATCTCGGCGAATCCATCGATCAAGCCATCCCTAACGTATCTAGAGGATAACCTGAATATCGATTCACACTCCCTAAACGCTTCTTCAATGCTCATCCTGCCCTTCTCAACCATTTTATCTATGATCGCTGGATGGAATCCACCAAGGCACTTTACCTTTAAGCCACTAGATCTAAGAATACTGCACTCTTTCACAAGTATATCTAGAGCCTTTTTAAAGCCCTGCGTATCCAATGAGAAACCATAGCTTGTGGGAGGCAAACCTACTAGGGCAACAAACCAAAAGTTTGATTTCTTTAGTTTTCTAGCTATGCTCTCGACTCCTGATCCTCTAATCGGGTTTGAATGGAGATGATTATCTGAATATAGATAACGCATCTACCCACCTGTACTACCGATTCAATATAGATTCAGGAATCACTTATAAGGATTAAAAAGGATAAAGCTCTACTTCACCTTACCTTTACAATACCTATTATGAATAAGGCGCCATCAATATCCCATTCCCTAACTAGATCCATGTTGCCGATCTCTTCTTTACCGCTCGTTACATTCAACTCTATAGATCTAGTTTCATTCATTATATAATCCCTAACTTTCATAATCACGTTCACGAGATCCTGATCATCAACATATATAGCTGTTTTTATCTCATCCAACAGGTCTAGATTCAGCTCCTTTCTCATAACCTGAATCCTTCTAACAAGCTCTCTAGCAATACCTAAAGCCAGAAGCTCATCAGAAACTTTCAGAGTTATACCCGCATATCCCCAGTCCCTCTCAACGAAAGCGTAGTCTGGCTTAAACTTCTCTAGCACCTTAACATGGTCTCTAGTGATCTTTACTTTATGGCCATCTACGGAGAACTCAATGTATCCCTTACTAGTTAGCTCTTTAATTACTAGATCTTGATTACTTTTAACGAAATCAACTATTTTGCTAGATAAGCCCTTGAACTCTCTACCGATCCTTGACAGATCAGGCTCTACATCCCTATACATGTATTTATCCTTATTACTCAAGTTATCAACCACTACCTCGCTACAGTTAACCAGCTCCTTTATCAGGTTACCAACTGTATTGATAGAGCTGGATATATGATCATTGTTAGTTAGCACAAGACACTTCTCTACAGGTCTCCTCACCTTGATCCCGGCCTTCATTCTAGCCGACAATAAAGCCTCATGTAAATCCCTCAATACATCAACAGCCTTCTCAAGCTCATCATTATGGAATCTCCTGTATTCCTCTATATTGGGCCAATTTTCTAGGTTAACGCTGCTACGGTTATTTCCATCTATACTTCTAACGAATCCTTGATATATATATTCGCTTATGTGGGGAGCAACAATTGAGAACGCTATAATCCAGTCTCTAAGGATCTTGAATAATACAGTATAGACAGCAAGCTTATCATCCGTATTCTCCTCGATCCATACCCTCCTCTTGATAATTCTGAGATATAGATGCGATATATCGTTAACCATAAAGTCAACGAGTTCATCAACGGCCTCATGTATTCTATACCCCTCTAGCTTATCACTAACATTCTTAAGAACGCTATAGAATCTCGATAAGATCCATCTATCCTCTACACGTAGGATACCGCTGTACTTATCGATACTAGATCTATCAAACTTGAAGTTATCAACCTCCATATAGCTCTTAGCGAAAGAATACACATTCCATACAATATTAAGGATCCTCCTAGCCTCCTGTATCTTCTTGTCCGAGAATCTAAGATCCTCCCAAACAGTGCTCGACAGCATAAATAGTCTAAATGGATCTCTTCCATGCTTCCTAATTATCTCAGCTACCTCAACGAAGTTTCCAAGAGACTTATGCATTTCTCTGCCCTTCTCATCCAGGACGAACCCATGAACCAAAACAGTTTTATATGGGGACCTCCCAACAAGTATTAAGCCGCTTCTCAACAAGCTGAAGAACCATCCTCTTGTCTGATCGTGGCCCTCAACAATGAAGTCAACATTTTCCAGCTTATTGAACTTATCTAGCCCATTATCACCTAGAGACGCATAGAAGGCAACGCCCGAGTCGAGCCATACGTCGGCAACGTCTGGCACCCTCTTCATTGTTCCATTACATTTTGGGCATTTCAGCTCTACCTGATCGATCCAGGGCCTATGAAGATCCTTAGGCGGATATATATTGGGGCTATAGTTAGCCAGCTCACTAACCTTTCCTACAACAACTCTATTTCCACAGCTGCTACATACCCATATAGGTAGTGGAATACCCCAGAACCTCTGTCTAGATATAACCCAATCCTGCATATTCTCAACTACAGATGCTATCCTATCATGAGCCCATCTAGGTATCCAATTAACCTTATTGATCTCTGACACGGCGAGGTCCCTAAGCCTAGATGCTCTAATAATCCACTGCCTAGTAGCCCTCAGCAGTAGAGGTGTCTTGCACCTCCAGCATAGAGGATACCTATGGGTTATTCTACCCTTCCTAAGAAGATAGCCCCTGGATTCGAGATCCTTTATGATCTCATCATTAGCCTCTCTAAAGTACATCCCAAAGTATTTTCCTGCATCTCTAGTGAATCTACCCTCATCATCAATCAACGAGTACACAGGAGCATTAATTGTTTTAGCTACATCGAAGTCCTCAGCACCATGTCCTGGAGCTGAGTGAACGAAACCTGTACCCTCCTCTAGATTAACGTATTTGTCCGCAAGCACTACTTTATGGAATTCATGCAGTTTCTTCTGTATGTCAACAAGATCATGGAGAGGATGCGTATACCTCAGACCCTCAAGATCTTTACCAAAGTATCTCTCAACAACACTATATTCATCTTCGTTAAACAACCTCTTAGCTGAAACCTCACTCATAATTAGATACTCGTCCTGATACCTTATCTTTACATATGGGGCATCACTTCTAGCCATAACAAATGTATTAGCCGGAATGGTCCACGGTGTTGTTGTCCAAATAACAATATAGGTTTTATCCTCACCTTCCACAGGGAACTTAACATATATAGAGGGATCCGTAATCTCCCTATACTCCTGAGACACCTCATAGTCCGCTAGCACAGTTTCACATCTAGGGCACCAATGCACCACTCTAAGATCGATATCTAGAAGCCCCTTCTCATCAGCCATCTTTATAAGTTGCCATGAATTTTCGATATAGCTGTTATGTAGAGTTAGATATGGCTTTTCCCAATCCATCATCACTCCTAGATCCTTAAACCCTCTAGTTAACGCATCAACGTTTTTAAGAACAAAATCCTTGCATCTCTCTATAAACAGGTCTATACCAAGCTTAGTGCTGATATCCTTCTTTGTATTGACTCCAAGCTCCTTCTCGATTTTAACCTCTATAGGCAGTCCATGGGTATCGTATCCAGGAGTATCAACAACATCATAGCCACATAGTCTCTTATATCTAAGCACAGAATCCTTAATTATCTTGTTCCAGCCAGTCCCAGGATGGAATGTAGGTGAGCTAGGATACGGTGGTCCATCGAGAAAGTAGAATCTTTTCCTCCCCTTAAGCTTCTCCTTAACTAAACCATATATATTCTCCTCATCCCAGAATACCTTTACTTTCTCCTCTATATCATGTGGATTATAGTTTTTACCCAAACCTATAGTGAATTGGCTCTTCATAGGATTACACCTTAAGCTCTCTCAATTTTGAACCAGCTAATATAGCCTCTCTCCTTCAATTCCTTAACTAATTCCTCTACTTGAGAGGGTTCATTGGTGTTAACTACATAATAATGAAAACTCTTGACGATCTTACTCCTGTAGTATTTAACTACTTCAGTAACCTTTGATAATTCCCTATTCACCTCTTCAATGAAATTATCATTATAAGCCACTATATAAACGTTTAGCTTCGCCAAAAATATCACCTATATCAACAAAATAGGTTCTATTTAATATTATATTTTATAGTACATGGAGTAAAAAGCTGTCTTACTAGGCACCTTACCTGCTTGTAGTCAGCTTTCTTGCCTCCCTCTCAGTTTCTCTAAGAATAACAATGTCACCTATCCTTACAGGTCCCTTCACATTTCTCGTTATGATTCTTCCTTTGTCTCTTCCTTCAAGAACCCTAACCCTTACCTGGGTAATCTCACCAGTAACGCCCGTTCTACCGATAATCTGTATAACCTCAGCTGGAAAACCTATCTCCTCAACAATATTTACCTCACTTTCCTCAGTATTGCTCATATCCTCTCACACGTAGATATATTTATTTGAGGCTAAAAATAAGTCTTATTATTCCTATAATACTCAGTAATATAGGAGGTGAAGACAAGTGTCAATGACACAGAATAGATGTACATTCTGCGGTTCACAGATAGAGCGTGGGACAGGGATAATGTATGTTCTTAACAATGGTTCAGTACTATGGTTCTGCTCAAGTAAATGCTTTAAATACTATAAGATGAAGAAGGATCCTAAAAAGCTTGCGTGGACAAACAGATATATGTCTAGAGGTAGGCGATAAATTTTAGTTACTGCTTCATGAATATCGCATCTTTGGCTATATATACTGAATGATCTGCCATTCTTTCAAGATATATAGCCATTATTAGATCCATAAATGTGCATATATCACCTCTCCCAGCGACAACACTATCTATACTCCTCCTTAAGGCGTTATCGATATCTTCATCCATCTCAACGACCTCTGAAGCTAGATCATATTTTCTCTCCATATATGCAGTAACACTCAGCTTAACCATCTTAAGAACATTTGACTTAATCGATGAAGATATAGGAAGGGGACATCTTACACCAAGACCCCTCTCTATAATTCCAAACAATGTAGCTATATCAAATGCGTATCTAGATAACCTATATAGGCCATAAGAGATTTCAAGTGCTGTTATGAGGAACTTAAGATCTGAAGCTGTAGGCTGGAACCTAGCTATAATCTCTATAGAGTGCTCATGTACGCTCCTTCTTAGGCTCATAGATTTCTCGACCTTGTCTCTCAACACATCTGTTTGAGGTATTTCTGTAGTGACCAGCTCGACAAGCTCGATCGATAGATTAGCTATCTCTAGAAGCTTAGATTTCAGCTTTTCAAACTCTCTATCTATAGGTCTCATTTAGCTCATCACCCTATCCTACCAGTTATATATTTTTCGGTTAGCTCGTTTTTCGGAGATGTGAATATCTGCGACGATGACCCCACCTCAACCAATCTACCTTTATAGAGGAATGCAACGTAATCAGAAACCCTGGCAGCCTGAGCAGGATTGTGCGTTACCAGCACAACAGTAACTATCTTTTTTAGCTCAACCATGAGCTCTTCAATCCTATTTGTTGCTACAGGATCGAGGTTGGAAGTCGGTTCATCCATCAATATAACCTTAGGTTTCATAGCTAAAGCTCTAGCTATACATAGCCTCTGCTGCTGCCCTCCAGACAATTTAGCTGCTGGCTCCTTCAATCTATTCTTAACCTCATCCCAAAGATAAGCTTTCTCTAGAGCCCATTTAACTATATCTCTAAGCTCGCTCTCACTCTTAACAAGCTTATTTAGCTTGGGCCCTAAAGCCACATTATCGAAGATAGACATATTAGGGATTGGGTTAGGAATCTGGAAAACCATACCTATATTTCTTCTTACATCCTCCGTTCTAGCTTTAAAAACATTGACTCCATCAACATATATCTCTCCTTCAACCCTGACACCTGGATATATCTCGATCAGCCTATTGATCGCTCTCAGCAACGTGGATTTACCGCTACCTGAAGGACCCATTATAGTTAGTATGACGTTTCTGGGTACATCTAGATTTATGTTGTCCAGGATCTTGTTATCTCTATACCATACATTAAGATCTTTGATCGTGATCATCTCAAATAAGCACCCCTAGCTATATATCTAGCAATAATATATAGCGAGAGTACCATTAATAACAATATAAATGCAGCACCCCACGCGGTAGCGATCCACTCCTCATATGGTGATAGACCTAGATTATATATAGCTAAGGTAAGAGAGCCGATCGGCTTGAAGAGAAATCCAGGATCCGATATGGTGTAGAAATCGCTTCCAAAAGCCGTAAATAGTAGTGGGGCGGTCTCACCCATTATTTTTGATATCGCTATCAATATAGAGGTAACTATACTGCCTCTAGCATACACCAGAAAGATATAGAAGTTAGCCTTAATCCTGCTTAACCCAAGCGAGTATGCAGCCTCCCTTATGCTGATCGGTATAGATCTCAATGACTCCTTGATCTGAACATACAGAAACGGCAACATAACTATAGTTAGTGCTATAGATCCTGAAAGCACACTGAACTTGGGAAGCTCGACATCAATGAGTAGATATATCCTTATCATATCATTCAATACAGATATCAAGGCAAAAGTCATTAGTCCAATAATGATTGTTGGAAACTCAAACAGTGTGGTTATAATAACATCGCCGACATTAGTTAGTCTGCTTTGAATAAACTCCGACGCATATATAGCTATAAGTATCGATAGCGGGACCCCAATCAACGTTGCTATAGACACAAGGATAGCTGTACCAATAATATAGGGGCCTACACCACCTATAACTCCACTACCAGGGATGCTTCTCTCCATATAGAAGAATCCTGGAAAGTTTTGGGATATAGCATAGATACCGTTAACAACAACAGTAAAGAATAGATGAACTATTGGTATAAAGGGCAGGATTGCCAGTATAGATATGGCGGCGACCATAACTTTCGATTTGAGACCTCTTAAATCGATCATTTTCTCCTCACCATCGATAGGCCAACCATATTGGCAAGCAAGCCGACAATGAATATGAAAAGGGATGCAGCAAAAAGTGCTGAAACCATATAGGTGTAGGCCTCGGCATTCTGATACTGATCCGCTATCAGGCTCGATACCGTGTAGCCGGGAAGAAAGATCTTATAGAACTCCGGTTGAATAACGTTTCCAACAACCATAGCTACAGCAACGGTTTCCCCTACGGCTCGTCCGAATCCTATCAGTAATCCTCCTATAATATAATTCTTCACCATCTTTACCTGGATCCATATGAGCTCCCATTTGGTAGCCCCTATAGATATTATAGCTTCTCTAAGATGTGTTGGAATAGATAGGAGACCCTCCCTAATAATTGCGGATGAGAAGGGAACAATCATTATAGCCATTAATACAGATGCTGTAAATATCGAGGTCCCTGGTCTCGAAGGGACCCCTAGGACGTTGGATAAAAATGTAGATAGTGGAGCCATAACATAGTCATATAGGAAGGGAGCTAAATAGATCAATCCCCACAGCCCATAGATCACTGTGGGTACAGCCGCACCAATATCGTTTAAGGTCACAAATATACTCCTCAACCTTACAGGTGAGATTTCAGCTACGAATACAGCTAGAGAAATCGACAATACAGCTCCGAGAGCTACAGATATCAAGCCGACAACAACGCTTCCTCCTAGAGCAAATAAAATGCCATACTCCTCTTTCACGGGGTTCCATGACGATGTTGTCAGAAACTCAAGGCCCCTGTAGAGAAGAATCGGGATGGACTGGATAATTAGGAAAATAATCATGACAGAGATTATAGAAATAACTAGAAGCATTACGATTCCTAGCGGATGCTCTATCAATCTGGACATTTACACACCCAACAATATTTTGGGTATTCAGCTACTGCCTATTTTTTCAACGGCTTTTAACGCTATGTCGAGAGCCTCCTTAGGTAGAGCTATATATCCTTCCACAATATTCTCGCTTTTTTGTCCCTCAGTTAGGATCCAAGTTAAGAAAGCCTTGATAGCTTTATTTTTATTATCGTCATTATAGTCTAGATCTAGTACTAGATATACATATGTTACTATCGGGTATGAGAGTTCACCTTCGAGATAGAGTAGTTTATCAGCTATAATGCTCCAGTCATCAGCTGGATCAGGGAACTTTTTCGATGCATATTTAACTGCCTCACTTATGGTTGTTGCGTTTGGCAGTACAAAGTTGCCTGCTTTATTGAGCAGTTCAGCAACAGGCAATTTAGACTTTAACGCGTAAGCTAACTCTACATATCCTATAGAATATGGTGTAGATACCACCTTTTGTGTGACTCCCTCATTACCTTTACCACCTAGCCCATAGCCAAGCTGATCCCTAGGCCACTCAACAGTGTATCCCCACCCCACACTATTCTTCCACTCATCGCTAACCAAGGCTAGATATAAGGTGAATGCTGCTGTTGTACCACTTCCATCGCTTCTATGTATTCCTATAATAGGGCTGTCTGGTAGCAGGTCGCCACACTTATCCTGTAGGCTAACTATTTTAGGATCGTTCCATTTGATTATGTTCCCTAGATATATATCAGCCAAGACCTCTCCAGAAAGCCTTAGATTACCGCATTTTGCTTCATCCCATTCAGGAAGATTATATATTACGGCTATAGCTCCGGCAACTATGGGGATTTGAATAAACTGTCTACCAGTACCCTTTATTTCACTATATATGTCTTTAGGTAGTGGAATATCCGAGGCGCCGAAATCAAGGGCTTGGCTTTTCCATTTAGCTACTCCTGCACCGCTACCGATACTCTGGTAATTTACGGTAACTAGCCCTTTAGACAGATCTCTAAATTTAGTCGCCCAGGCCTGCATCTGTGGATTTACGAATGTTGAACCTCCTCCTATAATCACTATGGGTGTTGAAGGTAGATCAAGAGATATGGATTGCCCGTCATAAACTATAGTTATGGTGTACCCAGCTCTCCCTTCCTGCTGTATAGGGTTTATGTTTGTTTGGGACATATAAAATACTGATATGCCTACTATAAATAGTATTAATATTGATGAAATAAGTATAAGCTTGCTTATATTCATTGATACCAAATACGCCACCAATAGTTTAAACAGATATAGGATAATAATTTTTTCAATATGGCTCCATATGTTTACCTATGGTCAGATCAAGAAGGTTTTCGGCTATATCAGTTAAATAGTCGTATATACGTCCAAGATGATATATGAGAATAGAGCTTTCGGAAGATAGCCTCTCTAGAGACTTATGGAAATCACCTTTATGTTCTATTATAGAGACTAGATCACGTAATTTGAGGTTTGATCCATTTTCTCTGTAGTCACCATTCATGCGGTTCTCTCTATGATCTAGAAAAGCACCTATATAGATTGTCAATTTCTCAAAAATATTCTGCAACTCTCTAAGAGTCTCGGCAATATTTAGTGAGCACGATCTGTTTTTATCGACACATAGGTTAGCTATATAGTACAGGTGATCTGCAATCCTTTCTGAGATCCTAGCTATATTAACGAGAAACGATAACTGTCTCAAATTAAGATTATTGGGTAGATTTAAGGTGGTTAAGGATTTATTTAGTTGTCTTTCCAGAATATTTCTAGCTCTATCTATCTCATCGTCTATTGATGATAGATCTATAAGTGTGTCATAGTCTATTCTTCCCTCATCCTTTAGAGATTCATATATATATGAGAACATGGATCTGGTTTTATTTATAGCTTCATACATCTGGTTTTCTATATCGATCCCTGGAACAGATTGCTTTATCACAATATAGTTCTTGCCCATATCAAAAATCTCGAAACCGTTTAGGAACCTCAATGCATCTCTAACAATACTTCTGACCTTAGGTTTTATTGGCCTTTTAGACTCTAGCTTTACGTAATCAGCACCTAGTATATATAGAGAGATTATAATATATCTAAGCTCGTCTTTGGTGTATTCATCAATATTTATATTGAATTCAACTGGCTTGTGAGCCATGTCTGAAGGTTCTATAATTAACTTTCCACTGAGATCCTTCACCAGTATCTTAGACCCTTTCCTTAGATTATTACTTATACACCAGGATCTTGGAAGATAGATGGCGTATGAACCCCTAATCTCCTGGATTGTTCTTTCTTCCATATGTCATCATATGTATATAGCGAGATAGAAGTTAAAAATATTTGTTGTATTTATTAGCTACTGATCAGACCTGCGCGGGCTCTTCACGCATCTGCCCTTTCGAGCCTCATCATTTCAGCCTTCAAATTATTGTTGCTGTTTTGCTCCTTATATTTTGAGGTTAAGAGCTGTCTACCGGCAACAACAAGCTTCGGGATATCTACACCTGCTGGGCATGGCTTAAGGCATGCGTAGCATAGTAGGCATGTATATAGATACTCTACTGTTTTTGGTGTAACAATGCCTTTCAGGAGAAGGCCTACAACCCTTACCCTTCCTCTGGGACCGTAACCGCGCTCACCAGTGCTGTGTAGTGTTGGGCACGTATTTTCGCAGAAGCCGCAGAATACGCATTTGCTGTATTCGGTCTCCGCCACCCTGTATGGATCATTTCTGTTTTCAGTCAGGGGGGATCACCCTTCCGGGATTCAGGATGTTGTATGGATCGAAAACCTTCTTGATGCCTTTCATAAGATCTAGTGAGTGGATAGAGTTTTTGAATTTAAGCTCCTTTATAAGTAGATCTAGCTTAAGGGATCCAATACCATGCTCAGCGCTCACACTACCCATGAGCTTCAAAGCACTCACAGCTATCTTTGCAGCTATATCCATAGCTTTCCTTCTATCCTCGGGATCGTTAAGATCGCACTCAACATGGGGATGCAGATTGCCATCTCCAAGATGACCGCCTAGAAGAACGTCTTCGCCATGTTCCTTTTCGATAGCTTTAACACGCTCCACGAATTCAGGGATCTTTGATACAGGCACAACCGTGTCTTCGGCTATCAAATGGGGCTTCCTCTTCATTCTCAGTATAGATGGGAACATGCTTCTCCTAATCATATAGAGCTTCTCGAAATCCTCCTCATCATTTAGGGAGCTACGGATCTCTATCACGCCATGCTTCTTCGCCTCTTCGTATACTGTTTTGTATATATGCGCCTTTTCATCTAGCAGGTTTAGTTCGATGTCGATCAGCAGCATGTGGGCGTATGGGAGTTTCAATCCCAGGGATCCAGATATCATTTTAACTATCCTATCCTCAACGTATTCGGCGACTAGCGGTTGCCTTCTAGATCTAATATCTATAAACGTCCTATAAGCGTCTAGAAAATCGTGGAAAAACATTAAGAATCTATACACATGCCTAGGAGCAGGCCACAGCTTAAGTACAGCCCTAGTGACTATTCCCAGAACACCTTCTGAACCCACAAAAAGCCTAGCTAGATCTAGCCCCTGCCTACACTTAATAGTATAGCAACCCACACTATGAACTCTACCTAAACCATCAACGAATCTAATCGCAAGAACCCAATCCCTCATGGTTCCAAATCGAGCACCCCTTAACCCACCTGCCCCTGTAGAAATCGCTCCACCAACGCTAGCAACTCTCGCTGATGCAGGGTCTATGGGAAAGAATAGCGAGTAGCTTTTCAGCTTTGTGTTGAGATCATCTATTCTTACTCCAGGCTCAACTTCAGCGATACGGTCTGTAGGGCGTATATCTACTATCTTATTCATTTTCGATAAATTAACTATTATCGCGGATCTAAGAGCCCTGTATTGGAGAAGCTCGTCCAGATAGATTACTCCGGATCCCATAGCTAGGCTTGTTGATGATCCCTGAGGAATAATAGGTATCCTATACTTTAGCGCTGTCCTTACGGTCTCTACAACCTCCCTTTCGTTTGAGGGTTTCACCAGTATATAGTTTCTGTATTCATGTGTATCTAAATCGAAGTAATATGATGATGCATCGACAATGTGTAGACCTATTTCAACAGGATCGTTGGATACCCTATTTTCTCCGATGGCTTTTAATAGATCGTTATAGACGTTATCGATAGCGTTGCTAGCCATTTTAATCCATGCCTGTTTAATATATAGTATTATTAATCATTTATTTAAGCCCCTGAATTTCCGTGTTTTGATGGTTGTTCCTTTTATAAACCTATCAATGGTTATTATACAGGGAATATTAGTTGGGTTATAAACTCAATGATCTTATAGATATATTCAAAAGCCTAGATGCCTTATCGCTCAAATTTGTCGTTATAGGTAACACCTCTATACTATATGCCCTTGGTGAGAGGCTGTTTGATGATGATCTAGATCTTTTTATATATGAAGGCTCATCGATGGCTGTCGAAGACGAGCTGAGAGCGTTGGCCTCTAAGAAGAGATGGGATATAGGTCAGACTGATATGGGGACCCCATCAATAATATATAAGGTGCGTGACGAGGAAGTCATCATCGAGCTATACGAGAATTTCTACGATTTCTATATTCCAATAGAATTTGCTGAAGATGCAAGGGTCATGAATATCGATGGATACTATCTAAAGATGTTGACCCCGGAGCAGTATCTAGTTCTAAAGGCACGATCTGGCGTTGAAGGGGTTGTTGAGGAGCTAGCTATATATATTAATCTACTGAAGAGGAAGAAGCTCAATATAAGCCTAAATAGTATAGAGAAGTATGCAAGTCTATTCGAGGATGATAAGGCTCAGATTATCGGTAGGTTGAGGAAGTCTGGCTTATCGATCTAGAAATATAGGAGTTTAAATATATTTTCCACATAAAATATAGAATTATAGGTTAGCCGAAATGAGCATGTTTGCCGAGCAAGAGACGTGGAATATAGTATATAACAGGGTGCTAAACAAGAAGATATGCAGAAGATGTGGAGCCCTCAACTCACCTAGAGCTGTAAAGTGCAGGAGATGCAAGAGCTATAATTTAAGAACTAGAAAAATTAAAATTAGGTAGGTAGAGTTAAATCAAGTATTATCAATAACTACAATATTTAAATTCATATTAAAGAATTATAATATGTATTAGGTGTACTCGTTTGGCTAAAGAGATTGAAGTTATTCTAGGAGGTCCCCAAGGTGGAGGTATAGAAACAGCTGCACAGATATTTATCAGGTCCTTAGCGAGAGCAGGATACTATGTGTATGGTAAAAGAGAGTACTTCTCAAATATCATGGGGAGACACAGCTATTTTCAGGTTAGGGCCAGGGATAGGCCTGTTAGATCCGTTAGAAGCAAGGTAGATATTGTAGCTGGACTTGATGCCGAGTCTATAGCTACACATTTCGATGATATAGTTGATGGTGGAGCGATAATATATGATCCCTCATTCGTAAACACGAAAATTGTAGCTATGCCAATGATGGAGCCAGACACTAAGGAGCATCTGATAAAGAGGCTTAAGTCGGAGGGCTACGATCCTAGTGTGCAGGGGGCTTTAATGTATGCAGAAGAAAAACTAAACGCTAAGCTCTATCCACTCCCATATAAGCAGATGCTTGAGGAAGCGGCCAAGAAGCTAAATGTGCAGTCCCTAGCTATAGTTCAGAGGTTTCTAAATACGGTTGTCTTGAGTGCGGTGGCGGCTCTAATAGGCCTTCCAAGAGAAGATCTTGAATCAGGCCTAAAGGATGTTTTCGGGGCAAGGAAGCCAAAGGCAGTAGAGCAGAATCTCATTGTTGCGGATATAGTCTATGACTATGTAAAGAGCAATTTCCCTCCATTCCATAAGGTTATAGGGGGCAATAAGGATGATAACGCTAGAAAGGAGCCTATGGCCATACTGAACGGAAACGAAGCAATAGCCATAGGCAAGATCCTTGGAGGCTTAACTTTCCAGACATACTATCCTATAACTCCTGCAGCTGATGAAAGCTTCTTTCTTGAAGCCCACGAGCAGCTTCAGATCGATCCAGAATTCAGCGAGGAAGCGGAAATACTGAAGGGGGCAGGAATAGTTGTTTTCCAAGCAGAAGACGAGATGGCAGCAATAAACATGGCTACGGGTGCAGCATTGACTGGTGCTAGAGCAGCAACAGCTACAAGCGGCCCGGGCTTCTCGCTAATGGTTGAGGGGCTGGGCTGGGCCGGCATTAACGAGGTCCCTGTTGTAGTTACCTACTACATGAGGGGAGGTCCCAGCACAGGGCTCCCAACCAGGGACAGCCAATCAGACCTGCTTTTCGCATTGTCAGCAGGACACGGTGAGTTTCCTAGAATAGTACTGTCTTCAGGTGATCATGAGGAAGCGATCTATGACGCGGTAAAAGCATTAAATTGGGCTGAAAGATATCAAACTCCAGTCATTCATTTGGTTGAGAAGAACCTGGCTAACTCTTGGATGATGGTTAAGCCGCCTAAAAGAGATCTAATAAGTATTGATAGGGGGCATCTGGTTTCAGACGAGAACGAAAATAAATCATACGCGAGATTCGAGTTCCAGGATAACGGTGTGTCGCCCAGAGCGTTGATAGGCGTACATAAAGCTCTTGTATGGTATACTGGTGACGAGCACGATGAGTATGGCCATATAACCGAGGATCCTGTAACAAGATATGAGATGTATAAGAAGAGGCTCAAGAAGCTTGAGCTCGCAGACAAAGAGATACCTGAGTCCGAGAGGGCTATACTCTATGGTGATCACGATGCAGACATAGCTATAGTTGGCTGGGGGAGCGTGAAGGGAGCTGTTCTAGACGCTATGGATTCTCTTCAGAGCAGGGGCTACAACGTTAAGTTTCTCCAGATAAAGGTGTTCAGCCCGTTCCCAAGAAATATCGTGAGGGAGGTTCTATCGAGATCAAAAATAGTTATTGATATAGAAAACAACTATCTTGGGCAAGCAGCAAGGGTTATAGCTATGGAGACAGGTATACTGATCAAACATAAAGCCCTGAAATGGACTGGCAGGCCCATTACCGAGAGCGAGGTAGTTATGGCTGTTGAAAAAGTAGTTAAAGAAGGAGCGGAAACAGTTATACTTAGAGATGGTAAGTAGCTTTCCACAGATACAAAATACTCTTCTGAAATACTTTTCTGATTATAGATCATCCTAAGAGATCTATAAATGATAACTATATATTTATGGTTATATAGATTAGGTCTCCCCAAACATCTTTTCGGCTTAACTATAGCCTACGTTTGATAGCTGGTTGGGGACCTCTAATCATAGATAGGTGTCTATCAACGCTCTCATATCTATAGGTTTATCTCTGAAGATCTCTTTATCCATAACATCTATTTTCCCTATTATGGGCTTGAACTCCATCTTGGACAGTATATGTTTCTCGATATCTATCTCTGGAGCCACCTCCACCAGCTGAAGGCCTTCTTCGGTTAGCTTAAATACCGCTCTTTCAGTAATGTAGGTTACTTCCTTCCCGTATTTCAGTGCGTATTCGCCGTTGAAGAATATCTTGTATACTCTATCCACGAATTTAATTATGTCTCCATCCCTAACTATCTTTAGCTTTCCATCTTCTACCCTGATATCTCTCTTGCCTGCTGTGAATCCACCTGCGAATATTATTTTTGGCGATCCTCCAGCTATAACGGGAAATCCTCCAGGGCCAGGTATTCTTCCAGGTAGCGCCGACGGGTTCACATTACCTTTGGAGTCCACCTGCAGGAACCCCAGTGCAGCTACATCGATTACTCCCCCCTCGAAAATAGAGAAGGTATCTGGTATCGTTGTCAGTGCGTAGGGGCTGATGGCTAACCCGAAGTTTATCCCGGTAAGGGCCAGACCTCCCCACGGGCCTGACTCTATCACTGGGGTTATTAGGCTGGATACGTTGCCTTCTATGGCTATTCTTGATATGAGTGCTGGTATCCCTACCCCAAGATTCACTACTGCTGGAGGTCTCTTTCTCCTGAGTATCTTCAGTATTTCCAGCAGGGCCCTTCTAGCTATAACTATCTCAAAGTCTCTTGGTTTATCTATGTCTGCAGCCTCTATAAGCTCTCTATATATTGGTGGTATAACCCTATGGCTGACTCTGGGATCGTACTCGAATGATCCAGCCTGCCAATGATACTCTTTAGGCGACGGGACCACGTAGTCTACTAGGGGTCCCGGGACCTCCACTATCCTTGGGTTTAGCGATCCTACCCTAGTGATCCACCTAACCTGAGCTATAACTATACCCTGATCCGGTCTAGCCTTAACCGCTTGCGCTATATTCAGTACTGTACCCCTAATGCCCTCATCCTCAAGGGTTAGGTTCCCAAACTCGTCAGCTGTAGATCCTCTAATAAGCGCGTATGTAGGCTTCGGCGCTCTATAGAATAGGTATTCGTCACCCTCTATCGTGATCACGTCTATCCTGCATGTAGACCTCTCTCTAGCTATTTGATTTAGAGCGCCACCCTCGATCCTAGGATCTAGATATGTGCCTAACCCGATCTTGGTAAGCACCCCAGGACGTCCAGAGGCTACTTCCCTAAACCAGTAGGCAACAATACCTAGGGGCCAGGCGTAGGCTTCTATCAGGTTATCGTTAACCAGCTTCTGGAGCCATGGCGAGAATCCTAGGTAGGGTATAAGTATCCCCCTAATGAACTCGCTTTCCTTTGATTGATACATGTCCTTAGCAACTAGATCAAGACCCCGATCGGGAACAGCCGGTAGAGCGTCGGAAACTATAAACAGCTCTTTGGGATGCCCGGTATCCCTATAGCGCTTATAGAGATTAACTATAAGGTACTCCGGGGTAGTAGCCATGTTGAAGCCTGATATAGCCACCACAGATCTGTCATCCACACATCTTACTGCCTGCTCAACCCTAACAACTTTTGTCTCCAGAGTGTTTGGGCATAACTCGCTTAGCATTTCGGTCTCCGCTATATAGTTGGTATGGATAGAATTATTATTGGGGTACACAACTTTACTATGGAGGACTACAGCTATAGAGCTGGTTTAGATCCTATATCCAGCTTGCGTGGAATCTAGGTGTGTTGCTGGATGGGTAGGAAGTCTATTGAGGCTGTTGATCTTGTGAAGAGGTACTCCACATATATCAGGCTTGGGCTATTTAGGAAGGTGCGAAGGGATGTGACAGCACTTGATAGGGTGTCCTTCTCTGTTGATAGGGGCAGTATTTTTGGGTTGTTGGGCCCTAATGGTGCTGGGAAAACAACTACTGTTAGGATTCTCTCAACGCTTCTTCTCCCCGATTCTGGCGATGGCTATATAGATGGTTTCTCGGTTACTAGGGAGCCTGATAGGGTTAAGAGGGTTTTGGGTGTTGTTCTTAGTGTTGATAAGGGTTTCTATGGCAAGTTGACTGGTAGGGAGAACCTTGTTTACTATGGTATGCTATATGGGTTGTCTAGATCTGATTCTGTGAGGGTTGCTAATGATCTTCTAGATCTAGTTGGGCTTAGCGAGTCCCGGGATAGGCTTTATGAGGAGTATAGCTTGGGTATGAAGGCTAGGCTATCTATAGCTAAAGCTTTGATTCATGATCCAGATGTCGTTATTTTGGATGAACCCACTTTGGGTTTGGATCCTGTTTCGGCCAGAAAGATTAGGTCCGTTATCAAGGACCTCTCGAGTAGAGGGAAAACGGTTATGGTTACTACACACAACATGTGGGAGGCTGAGGTTCTCTGCGACAGGATCGCTATAATATCATCTGGAAGGATTATAGCCCAGGGGTCTGTTGATGAGCTTAAGAGAATGAGCAATGCGGCCCGTGTTGTTGAGGCTAGGGTGTATGGTGATCCCTCTAAGGTCCCGCCGCAGTTTGTTGTTGAGAGGGTTGTTGACGGGATCATGTATCTAAAGGCGTCTCTCACCGACTCCTCGGATGTTTCTGTAGATAGGTTGGTCGGTATGCTTAGGGATAGAGGTTTTAAGGTTCTTGCTCTTAGCGTTAGGGAGCCCAGTTTAGAGGATGTGTTTATAGATCTTGTAGGCGGTGAAAGCGTTGTTTAGAGGCCTTAGGCCTTACCTAGCTATAGTTGAGTCTCAGTTCAGGGTGATTGCCCGCGAGGTCCCTGAGCTCGTCTCTATAGTGCTTATAGTCTACATGTTTATCGGTGTTCTCTATCTTGGTGGCAGGCTTATTGGTTCCGG
>WANO01000063.1 GCA_015521765.1 Desulfurococcales archaeon | reverse complement strand
GATATAGGGGAGTTAAGGAAATATATTCAGAATCTAGAGCGCAAGATAGATAGTATTGGCAGCAGATCATGGATAAATATAGTTGCCGAAACAATTGGTATGTGGAAATCAAGACAATGTAGCTATAACTCAAACAGCATCTGCTCGGCATGGAACATTGGTTCAGCGATGGCGAACGAGATTAGGAAGGTCTTTGGAGAAGATAGCATTGTTGATGATGGAGGCAAGTATAGAATTAATCTGGAGAAGACATACCATATATGTAGTTTCTGCCCACTATTTAGGCGTTTTGAATCGAGGTAGCTAGGTGGCTGAACTGGTCAAGCTAGTAAGATAATTCAACCGGCAGATCTGGGTCAAGTAGAACAATTGATTTTTCAACGTGGTTTATAGCCATCTTCACACTTCTAATCTCCACACCTAGAGAGCTTGCATACTTAAGTATGCTGGATATTTCGGGATCATCTCTACTGGGCTTAAATTTAGAGGCGTTTGGGTGTGCAGCTATAAATACAACAATTCTTCTAGCTCCCTTTATATTTGCGAGCTCAGCTATGTGTTTTCTCCCTCTAAGCGATACTGTATCGGGATATCTAGCTGAATGATCGTATCCGAAGAAATATACTGCGCTTTTTAACTCTATATATATTTTGTTTCTGTCAGCGCTCTCTAAATATAGATCTATTTTAGATCCGCCAACATCCACATCACGCATAATCCTTATTATATTCTTCAGCCATGGGATATACCCCAGTTTTATTGATTCTATAAATGATCGCTCCTGCAGCTTGGTATCTATTAGTGTTCCCCACGTCTGATCTACTATAGTACCTATTATCCTTAGCTTCAGTTTCGATCCCTGGATACCGCTACATAGAACCTCAGCACCTGGAATAAGTAGATCTTTGAGCCTGCCTGTATTATTAAGATGGGCCAAACTCTCTAGATCCCCCGGACATTTAACTCTAGCAACAAACCTGTTGAGTCTCTTCAGAAATACGCATCTCTCTATATCGGTATTCAACCTATATATAGGATAGAGCACTCGATACCCCATATACATTATAGCTATTCTCGGCTTCAAGATAACTGCTCATTCAGCTGGGACAACATGCTGGTTATTTCATCCACGGTTTCCGTGACTCTATCTATATGATCCTTATTATATATCTGTTCTCTGAGATTATTGAGCTTCTCATCTATAGCGGTTATCGATTCACTATCTATAGACACTAATTCCTGCCTGATTGATTCATATAGATCAGTAATTTGACCAAGAATATCTAAAGAAGCCTTATACTCTTTAGATTCAAAATCTTGGTTTCTAAAAGCTTCACCATACTCTATGAGTAGCAGATCCATTAGCGCAACCATCTTACTTATCCTATCCTTTAGATTTGAGAATCTATCATTATCTTCCGGGCTGGGTTCACCAATAGAGAAATTCTGTAGATACACTACATAAAGTAGCAGAGCCAGGCCTACTATAGCCGGTACCACGACTATAGAGCGTTTTCTCCACTCGCTACCTCTTTTCCCATGTATAGCCATCTATTATCACCTCGAAAAAATTATGTATATGTCTTCAGATCCTGATCTATGAAGCTTAAGTATATCTATGATCTTGCCTATATCTATACTGAAGGTGAATGACAAATCGATTATCTTATAGCCAGAAACTATATATGCCTCCTTTAGACCTCTCCCAATCCTCTCAATTTCGGTCACAACATCCTGAATCCTATCAGAGCTTATCTTAATAAACGAAGAGTTATTAAGCTTTAGACGTATTCTACCCCACTTATCTATAACTACAATGCTTCTTTTCTTTGCATTTCTATTTCTTATTGCGGGAAAAAGCTTTAGTGATCTCGATTTATTATATATACCAACTATATAGTAATATCTATTCTTATCTTCCACAACTATATTGGAGCCGTCAATACCTAGGCCCTTGGAAACTATAGATACAACATCCTCAACCCCAATTCTATTTTTCTCACGGGTATCACCGTGATCTTTGATATATCCTGTCCCAATTACCCTTATAGCGGATTTCGAATGATCATACTCGATGTCTATAGTTATGGTCTCAGGATCCGCCCCCTTTGACATTAGTGAATCATATATCTCGCTCATTACCCTATCCAGCTCACCATCAATAGAGGTGGATGATGAGGGTAGAGTTACCTCCATCTCTTCTCTAACTAGACCAATAAGCATTCCAAGGGCCGATATGTATTCGGGGTGCTCGCTTACTTTATAATTGAATCTGTATCTGCGTGAAAGGTAAGGCACCAGTACAGATGCGGCTCCACCTCCACCAATAATATGCGTATTGTTTAGTTTTAGTTTGTGTTCCTTAGCCACATGCTTGAGTATTTCGAATATATTGTCTACAGCTTTTCTCAGAATAGCGTTTGCTGTATCCTCAATAGATAAACCTAGATACTCACCAAGAATCCTCATAGCCTTTCTAGCTGACTCTATATATCCTTTAGCGAAGTCTTGATCAGGTATGATGTCGAGGGCGTTAGCTGCGCATGTGGTGGTTATGGCGTATAGCTCACCAGTATCTGTGTTTCTCAATACCGCATAGTCTTCCGGATCACCGTCTCTGGGGCTTATGAATACAAGCTCAACATTATCTAGTTTTCTAGGATCAGTAAAAGAGCTGTAGGGGAGACCGGCGATATGTGCGCTTCTGGGGCCTACATCTATTATCTTTCTTCCCTGAACCCTAACCATGCTTCCTCCAGCAATACCGCCAATATGCACGTCTATAGATCTAATGCTAGTTGGGTAGCCCATAACCTTTACATAGCTCATTACGGGTTTTCCACCCTTGATAACGCCTATATTTGTGCTTGTTCCCCCGACCTCTATAAATACAGCATCATCTATCTTGATATTGTGTAGAGCTCCTATTATGCTTGCTGCAGGTCCAGACAGTATCGTTTGGAGGGGTTTTTTCCTTAGGATATCTATGCTTGTTACTCCTCCATCACCGCGCATAACCATTATGGGTGCTTTAATCCCTAGGCTCCTGACCCCTTTCTCTACAGAGTCAGCAACCTTCACCATTCTGGGTAGTATACTTGCATTGATCGCTGCAGTAATGGTTCTAACCTCAAGTCCGTATAGATTAGACATTTCATGTCCGCATACAGCCATATATCCAAGCTTCCTTATCCTGTCAGCGAAGCTCCTCTCTATCTCTGGATTCTCGATGGCGAACGGTGAGGTCACCACAAAAGATCTTGCTCCCTTAGAGACCATCTCCTTAACGATGCTCTCAGCATTCTCGATATAGCTGGGGTCATCTGTATTTATGAACTTATATACTATGCTTAGTTTTCTCTCTTCAGTAATCTTTATGTCTCTAATATTAGTTCTTTTAATAGTTATCTTCGCGTATTTGCTTGGTGCTAAAGCAACTATGCCTACAGTAGCTACATCTCCCTCCAGCAACGCGTTTACTGTGTGTGTTGTGCTGAACGCTACTAAAGATATATCATCTGGATGTATATCTGAATTCTCTACCGCGATCCTCAGAGCTCTAACTATGCCGTCAGCTATATTGTTGCTTGAATTATATGTTGTATGGGTTATTCCTCTACCAACGATCCTGTTGCTACCTGTATCAATTACTATCGCCTTAGTGAATGTTCCACCGACATCGATACCCACTTTATATGTTCTCACATTAATCAGCCTATCCGAATCTTCTTTTAATCATATATATATAGCCTGAAACATAAACCGAGATCAGAGCTACTTGAGCAGTAAGGGTTTCTAGAGTTGGGTATATACCTGTTAGATCCGTCAGAATCCTGCTCCTAGGCACTATATCGACAACAGTCACACTTACAATCCCCAACTCCTGGAGCTCCTTAACAGCGTTCCCTATAAAGACTATGGAGAGGTAGGCCGTTACCAGCATTGTAAATATGAAGAAAAGCCTAGTAGGGATCTTTTTGCCCGCAACGAAAACAAGGAGAGCCAAGATCCCAACAGCACCGAAACCTATTAGGGCACCCAGAAATATAGGCATCTCCATACCAACATTGGATAGCAGTAGCGTCTGATAAAATATCACTGTTTCAAGACCCTCCCTATATATTGTGGTGAAAGCTAAAAGAACAATAGCTATAGGGGCCCCCTTAGCTGAGGCCTCCCAAACCTTGGCTTTAACAAACTCCAGCCATTTCTTGGTGTGGGTATTATTTAGTATCCAGAAGCTTATGTAGAATAGTATGGCTACTGCAACAGACGTTAAGACGGCCTCTATTATGGGTCTAAATCTTGTGGCTAAACCTATAAGCTGATCTATAATGATCCATGTAACTATAGACAGCACCAGCGCAAACATGGCTCCAGTAGCGACATGCTTCTTCAGCTCATAGCTTTTTGTAGCCAGTATAAGCGAGATTATTATGCTTAGTAGCAGAACAGCCTCAAAACCCTCTCTAAGCATTATAGAGAATGAAATAATAGTGAGGAGCGATGCGGCAGCGGCTAGGAGCCCTGGATCCTCTAGCGACTTGCTAACTTTCTCCAACCCTACAAGTATCTCTTGCATCTTGCTCTCAACATCTTCTATACCTGCATTGGTTCTTATCATTTCTCTAAATTCTGCAAACTTTACTTCCATATCGAGGGTGAAATCTGGATCAATACTTCTAAGGGGTATCTCAATAATCTCAAAGTGATCTATATACGCATCCCTAGCAACTTTATATGCATCATCTACTTTCCCCTGCTTATATAGCTCAAAAGCCTCCCTAATCATCTGCTCGACAATCAGGATGCGTTCTTGGACATTGATGGATTCTCTGGATTCATTATCTGAGGATCCATATACAGGTATGGAGATAAATATTAAGGTAAATATAAAGAGTATCGCTATGTTTTTTCTTAACTCTATTTTACTGATAGTTCCAGCCTCCAACTAAGACACCCATACTCTACGACGATCTACTTCTAACCAGTAAGATAGAAAGCACAACTATAATAGCTACAAGAATAAAGATCAGATACACATATACAGAACCAAAAACATCCATCCCCATAGCTTCGGGCGTTGCGGTCGCCGTGGCCTCAAATTTTAGTTGTGGTTCTACTGATTTGATCTTGATCATTGCTTCATCAAGTTTAAAGCTGATCTCTACAACGAGATCCTCAATCTCAGACTCATCAATCCTTTTAGAGATCATATCCCTCAATCTATCTCTAATCAATTCCTCAAGCTCCTCGTTAAGCTCTGCATCTATATCTTCCAACACGGGCTCAACAAGTTCGTAGCGCTCAACATAGGCTTGCGAAACTATCTCATACGCCCTATCGAACTCTCCCCTACGATAGCTTTCAAGCGCGTCAATAATCATGCGTTTTACTTCAATTAAATTTCCTATTGGATCTGATTTGTTATTTTGAAAGCTTAGATATTCATATATGGATTTAGGCTGGTTTAAAGATCCTGGATAGAATATAGATAGACTAATAAAGAATATTGCTAATATATAAATAGGAGTGTTCTTATTTAATATTAAGCTAATCATTTAATAGTGACACCCAAGTATAATTGTAACTATCAGTATTAAATACTTAACTCTGTTAAATAAGAGTAAAACCAACTATATACAAAATAATCAAAATTAACGCTGATATTAACAGGTTAAAATAAGCAACGCTGAGTTATATCACAATTCATCTAGACGCCTCAAGGCATCTATATAGGACTTCACGTATATTTTTTGGTGGAGGCTCAGAGGGATCAGAATATCCTCCCATAAGTATTTCTGATGAGATCGTAGACTGCAAGTTATCTACAGTAAGAGCTATGCGTAGCTCGTACTTACCAAATACATTTCCATTTATCTTTACATAGATATCAATGATAGCTTCATCATCCGCATTTAAAGTGAGGTTACCTATGGTGGTGTAATACTCGATTAAGGGCTTTACGGGTATCCTTCTTAAGCATTGATTTTCTAGATCGCCTAAAACCCATTTTTTACCGTCCCAGCCAAATGGAAAAGGTTTTCCAACAAGATCGATACCGGATATACTCACACTAATATCTTCCAGTGCTTTTATATAGAGCTTAATAGCTAGATCTCCTCCATCAAGCTCCAGTATCGATATATTGATGATAGCGAGATTACTGATCCTAGCTAAACCCCCTTTAACACCAGCAGTATCAGCCAAAATATCTTCACGCTTTAAAGGTGTTAAATCGGTTCTCTCCTCCTTATCAATTATAGCTGCCTTCTCATTTCTAAGAGGTTTTTCTATCGATGATATATTGGCCACAGCCTTTGAAGGTGTCGAAACTACTGGCCTTATTGTTTTCTTCTCCTGTATATAGGTTGATGTATACTCTATCGTTGGCTTAGCTCTCTCAGCTGGCGACTCCTCCATTTGAGGTTGTTGAATTGGGGACGCAATACCGTAATTTCCATATTGAGATAAAGGTAGGTAAATAAATACAGCTACCCCGATCGATATCCCGATCACGAAGGCTAGAACATAATATATCTTAAACCATGTACCCAACAAGAGGCGCTTTACCAAATATACAGTATCATCTTCTAGATATATAATTCAAACCTTTGAACACCAGATCTATTGCGTGTTCAGAGATTTGAGCTAATAGAGATAAATCCAGCTAATACATTGGTGACTTGACGTGTCTATAAAGATCTATGCAGTTATAACTGTATCAATAATTATCATAGGATTAATAGGATTTCTGGGCTATCAAACGCTAATCGGTACAAAGCAACTCAACCAACCAATAAGGGAAGCAGACAAGGAAGAGCTTCCTATAGACTATGAGAACCACCAGCAAGGCTCTGCTGAAGATTCAATGTCTCAGGAAAAAATAGATTATCAGGAGCACATATATTCAGACTATATACAGGTCAGTAGCTATGAGGAACTGTCAAAGATCCTCAACAACATAATATTATCATCATCAATACCAGGTAGAGAAGGACCTATAGTCGCTGTACCAACAATTTCTACATTAGAGACTTCTGTCCACATTGGAGACAATGCCGCTATATCCAAAAGAAGTATCGCTACTCTAGAGGCCAGATACTCCAGAACAAATGTACAGGTTGAGGGGATAGACGAGGCTGATATAGTCAAGACAGACGGCAGATATATATATCTAGCTACTGGAGAAAAAATACTTATAATCAAAGCCTACCCGGCAACTGATATGGAGATCACCTCGGTTATAGATATAGGTGCCGATATCCAGGATATAACACCGATTCCAGCCAGGATCCTAGTAAACGGCTTATATATATCTAAGTCCAAAACCTCAGTAATGTTATCGGTTATATTCACATATTACTCTGAGGAGCTGAAGGTTGGAGTCAAGATCTATAATGTAACCGATAGGAAAGACCCTGTCAATATATATAGTATCTCAGTGTCCGGTAGATATGTATCATCTAGACTATATAATAACACAATATATTTGGTGGCCCAGAAGTATATAGATGATCCTTTGAACCTGCCTAAAATCAATGATCGTGAGATCCCAGTCAGAAAGATACTTATACCGAGGTACCCAATAATAGCACCTGTATACACCTTGATAGTAGCTATAGATCTAGATAAATTAACGTATAGCCAACTGGCTATATTAACTGGTCAATCAAATAAAATATATGTTAGCTATAGATACATGTATATAGCATATACACCTTCCCATATAGACAGGATCATTACAGTCATAAATAATTCGTTGGATAAGCTTCCACAGGATCTTGTAGATATACTGGAACCTTTAATAAACAGTAAACAGTATATTAGGGTATATAATGCGTTAAAAAGCTATCTAGCTAACGTGTCGCAGGATGAATTCATAAAGATCGTATCAATAATAGAAGCTGAAGCCTCTGGAGAGACGTGGGATACAGCCATAAATGTATTTAAGCTTGATAGAACCTCTATACAGTTCTATGATAGATTCACGATTCCGGGTATACTTCTAGATCAATTCGCATTCGCAGAGTATAAAGATACATTTATAGTTGCGACAACAGTACGTGAGGCAGTCCTAAAAATAATCAGGCAACAACCACCCAGATATGTTGGCCCAGGCACTCCAGGTGAAGTAGTGATTAAGCATGTCGAGGATGGTAAGGTTATAGAGTATAGATATGAGATCCCGAAGAACCTGACAAAACAGTATATAGGTGGGGTAAGGGATCTAGTATATTTAAATATCTATCCAGGCAAGATATTAGGTAACTCCATTGCCATATATGATCTCGTTGAAAAGGATCTTATATCTATACTAGACGATATAGCTCCAGGAGAGCAGATTAAAGCCGCTAGACTTGTAGGGAGTATTCTATATCTTGTTACGTTTAGAGATATAGATCCTTTGTTCGCTATAGATATAAGCGATCCCAAAAAACCAAGGGTACTTGGATACATAAAGGTTCCTGGATACTCAGAATACATGCATCCACTTAATGATAGCTATATTCTTGGTATAGGTTTAGCTCTACAGGAATCCGGCGTAGATAGAGGACTCAAAATATCGCTCTTCAACATATCGGATCCAGAGAGAATGAGCGAGCAATCGAAAATAATTATACCCTACTCATGGTCGCCAGTCTTCAATGATCACAGAGTTATTCTTGTTGATGAAGACCGCAGATATATAGCTTTTCCAGTATACAGCTATAAGATTCCAGGGCTAAGCTACATAGCTATAATACAATATGATCTAGACGAAGGAAAGCTACTTAAGCCCCACATAGTATGGCATCCTAACGCAAGAGCTATATATATTGGTGACATACTCTACACGATATCCATAACTAAGATAATTCTAACCGATTTGAATACATTTGAGATTGTGGGTGAATTCAACATCCAAACCAGTATTAGTGAATAAGGGAACAGATGCCTAACCAGCATCAAATATACATAAAAGATTTTTAAAATAAATATTGGGCAAGGCTATTTTTAATTTGGAAGCGGCCACATCTAACAACTAACGGCTTCGGTGCCTAGATACATGGGTAAGGTGGAGGACGATAGCCGTATAGATCTTCATGGGGTGGGACTGAAGATCTATATATATCTACTCGAAAACTCCCCATCTGGCCCCAGAGATATAGCTAGGGCACTTAATATAACTCCAAGTCTAGCCTACTACCATCTAAAAAGGCTGGAAGAGCTCGGTATAGTAACAAGGGTTAGAGGCAACTATAGGGTCTCGAAGATATTAAAAATCGAGGGATACGTAACCATAGGGAGAAAAGTTATTCCGCGAATGTTTATTTACGGATTCTTCTCTCTAGGAATGTTGGCATCAGAAATCATAGCTTTAGCTATAGGAACCATAGATATACGTAGCCCAAGTAGCTTAATGCTTATAGCATTAACTATACTGTACTCGATAACGATGCTTTATGAAGGATATAACATGTTAAAAAAGATATATTGATTAAGAGATAAGCTATCCTAAATTAAGGGTTATCTGACCCCTGCTAAACCAGAGAATCTCCAATCCACTGCTTGCTCAAATGATACAGGCTTAAACTTGTCTGGTAGAGCCTGCTGAAGCTTCACATATGGTCCTGTATCCCACGACATTGGGTCTGGAAGCCCAAACTGGTTATAGCCTGGTTTCAGGAGCCTAATTATCTTAACTAGATCCTCCTCGGAGTAGCCGACATACTGCTTAACTCTATCACTGTTGATTAGTGTTCTAGCTACATCTTCGGCAGAGGATGTTGTTATGTATAGGAGTGCTTTCTTTATAGCGCTAACAAACCTCATCACTAGCTCTGGATCCTTCTCAATAACATCAGTCCTAGTTATGATGCCAGCCTCAAGGCTCGATTCGCCAATCCATTTTCTATGTTGCTCAACATCAAGTGGATTGACTAGGGTATAAGCTATTCCCTCGGTTGTTAGTTTATAGATGACCGGTGTCCAGCACATATAAGCCTGTATCTTTCCTTGCTGTAGAGCCGCAACGATTGCCGCTAGATCGCTACCTATCTCAACGATTGTCACGTCTTTCTCAGGATCCAATCCAGCTTTAGATAGGTAGTAGTTGGCCATTGTCCAGGTTAGGGAGCCGAATCTAGTGATTCCTATAGCCTTACCCTTCAAATCAGCTATATCCTTAACCTCGTCCTTCAACTCAGATGTAACACAGATCCCAACAGTACTCAGCCTGAAGGTAGGTACAACAAGCTTTATATCTGCACCAGCAGAAATAGCTATACCAGCGTGAACACTGCTCTGAGCAATAAAGTCAACGTCACCAGCTATAAGCTGTTTTCTGGCCTCCGAACCACCTTTAACGATTATAAGCTCTACATTGATTCCTTCCTCATCGAAATAGCCCTTGGCTAAAGCAACCAGAACAGGAAGGTTAGCCTCGAAGTATCCTCCAGTAGTGGAGAGCTTAACATTCCACCTATACATAGGCTTGGCCGCTTCAGCAGTCACTGTTCTTGTTTCAGTCACCGTTTTTGTCTCGGTAACTGTGACTGTTTCAGCGCCTGGAGCTGGTGCCGCCGGCTGCTGCTGGGCTTGCTGTGGAAACACGAAGAACCCTATACCTAGCCCTATCAATATACCGATAATCAGGAATGGGGCCCCGAATTTTGCTGCTGCAGACACTATGATCACCAATACTATTTATATTAATTAATTAAAAATAATCAAAGAGTAAAAAATTGGTAAATATGTTTAAATTAATTAAACATAGTTTAGAATAGGCTTGTTGTTGCCGGCGGCCTCCACTTGAGAATTATATTCTCCACCCTCTCAGAAATCTTAATCAAGCTGTAGCCCAGTATCATGAGAAGTATAAGTATAGCGAAGACACCCGATGTATCGAAGTATCCAGAGAGTATCAGCATTCTATAGCCTAGCCCCCTCGTTGAACCCACGAACTCACCTATAACAGCACCGATCAAAGCGAAACTAGTGCTAGCTTTAAATGCCGCAAACACCCATGAGAGTATAGATGGGATCACTATATACCTCATTATCTGAACACGGGATGCCCCCATAACCCTTGCTATCTTGAGGAGCTCTGGATTGATGCTCCTAATACCATTTAGCGTGTTGAAGAAGGCTATAAAGAACACAATCGAAAACGCAACCATAACCTTAGAGAGGAGCCCAAACCCGAACCATATAACTAGTATAGGGGCTATAGCGGGTCTCGGTAAGGCGTTTATAGCTAGTATAATAGGCTCAACAGATTTGGCGAACAGCCTGAAATGGCTAAAGATAATGCCAAAGGCGACACCGCCAAATATGCCGAGGAACAGCCCCAGTATGGTTGACTGCATCGTAAATATCAGGTCTTCCCTGAAGAGATCGCTCAATATGTATTCGTAGAGCTTTACAGCTATTAGGGATGGCTTACCTATGATCAGACTGGATATATATCTATCAGCACTATACTCCCATAGGGCAACTAAAACAGCGATAATCAGTATTCTTAACCCATTAACTACCAAAGCTTCTCTAGCCCTGCTCACCCGCAATCACCTCACTGGCTAGACTGCTCCAGAGCTCGCTTCTAATATCCTCAAACTCTCTCGAGGATCTCAACTTGAAGGGGTCACGGGGATACGGGAAATCTATTCTCTTAATCATCTTGATTCTACCCGGCCTCTTGCTCATAACGGCCACCTTAGTACCTATAGTGATCGCCTCATCAAGGTCATGTGTAATAAATATAACCGTCTTTCTAGTCTCCGCAATAATTCTTGTGAGATGCTCCTGAAGAGCTACACGGGTAAGAGCGTCCAGCGCACCGAAAGGCTCATCCATAACCAGTATTTTGGGATCGGTGACTAGAGCCCTAACCAGCTGGGCTCTCTGCCTCATACCTCCAGACAGCTGGTGTGGGTAGGCGTTCTCGAACCCCTGAAGCCCGACAAGACCCAAAAGATATTTAGCCCTATCCATATGTTCAGGGTCGGTCATGCCCCTTATCTGTAGAGGGAGGATAACGTTGTCCATCAAGGTTCTCCATGGGAGAAGCGTATCAACCTGGGACACGTATCCAACACCCACATCCCTATATATCTTCTCAACAAGGCTCTTTCTATCCTTAATAATATCGATCCCGGAAACAACAATACTGCCACTAACACTAGCTTCGGGAGGTATCACACCCAGAATCATGTTGGCCAGGGTGGTTTTCCCGCAGCCAGAGGGACCTATGAGGCTAACTACATCGCCCTCCTCTATATCGAGATCAACACTATCCAAGGCTTTAACACCATTGCCATAGACGACGCTCAAACCCCTAACGCTAATTATGGCCATTCTATATACACCCCCTCCTCCTCAAATAATTGATCAAGCCGCCACTTCTAAGAATCTCAACAGCGATAGCCGGTAGACGCCTACACGCCACCCTAGACCCCGTTGCCGTGTTCTCCACAGTGTAGGATTCAAGATCTATTAAAGCAACATCACCCTCCCTAAACATCTTCGAAACACCAGGACACTCAAGGGCCGGAAGACCATAGTTAATGCTGTTCCTCAGAAAAACACCAAAGATAGATTCAGCGGCAACAGCAGAGATCCCGACCATCTTCAGAATCAGGGAGGCGGGCCTGCTTGAGCCAATCCCGAAGTTTCTGCCGGCAATAAGGATGTCTCCTGGATTAACCATAGAGCTCCAGCCAGGCCGTATGCTCTCCATACAGGCCTTGATCTTTACGTGATCGGGCTCGGTAAATACTCTAGCAGGAAATATCGTGTCTGTATCGATGTTATCTCCAAAAACCCAAACTCTCCCCTTTAGCTTCATGGCGCATCACCTAAAAGATCTCTTGGATCAGTAATAGCTCCAGCAATAGCAGATGAAGCTACAGTAGCTGGTGAGGCCAGATAGATCCTTGCGTTAGGACTCCCCATCCTACCCCTAAAGTTCCTAGTGGATGAAGAAACCACAGTCTCGCCATCACCAACAACACCGAGATGCCCGCCGAAGCAGGCACCACAGCTGGGGTTGGTCACTATTGCCCCCGAGGAGACGAAGACATCTATCAGGCCGTCCCTTAGAGATCTCATATACACCTCCCTTGAAGCTGGAGTAACTATCAATCTAACACCCTCCTTAACCTTTCTACCCTTCAAGATCTTTGCGGCAGCAACAAGATCCTCGTAAGTGGCACCAGCACAGCTACCAATATAGGCCACATCGATAGCTTCACCAGCAACATCCCTAACGCTCCTAACGTTGCCAACAACCCCGTGGGGCACGGCGATCATAGGCTCCACATCACCCAGATCAATAGCCACCCTATCATAGTAGTCATCAGACAAGCCATCAGGATAGACAGGTCTATAGCCGTCAAGCGAGTAATCACCAAAAAACCCCTTTAAAACATCATCGGGCTCAAAAACAGCAAACTCAACATTGAGCTCAGTAAACATAGCTGAGATATTCCCTCTGGAATCAATGCTCAAGTTAGCCAAGCCCGAGCCACCGAGCTCAACACCCTTACCAATCAAGCTACCAACCTCGCGAGCTATATGGAAGAATATATCCTTAGCCATTGATGGCCAGCTGAGCTTACCTAGAAGATCTATTCTGAGGACCTCAGGCACCTGAAACCATGTTCTTCCCGAGCAAGTTATAGATATTAGCTCGAGAGCACCCACACCTCTCCCAAGCGCATTCATAGCACCAGCCTCGGTTGTGTGGCTGTCGCTTGATACAATGATCATTCCTGGTTTAAGGATTCTTTTCTCCCTAACAATCACGTGAGAGATCCCATCGCCATAGTAGATTTCGTTGATTCCAAGATCTTTAAATGCTTCAGCCAAAACCCTATGGCCATCAGCGATCTCTTTGCTGGGGGGAGGTATATAGTGATCAAAAACAGCTATCATCCTAACGCTCTGAGCCCTCTTCTTCAGCTTGTTATTTAGGATCTCAGGAAAAACGAATTCATAGTCTAGCCTCATAACCAGATCAACATTAACCTCCACTGTGTCTCCAGGATCAACAGACGAGCCCCCATCAACAGCGTGGCTTTTAAGGATCTTCTGGATAATATTCATGCCTTTTCACCTGTGAGCTCCTTGACTAGAGATTTGAATTCCTCAATACTAAGGGGTTTCCCACTAGAAAAAACATATTCCTTTACCTTGTCTAAAAGATCATCTATAGAGAACCCAGACACCTCTAACCCAAGCTCTTTGAGAAGAAGCTCAAGAGATCTCTTACCGATCAGGTGAGTAACTAATATCTTTCTCTCACCACCCAGCAACTTTGGATCGAACGCCTCAAAGGACTCGGGATCCTGAAGAACAGACCTTATATGGAGATCAGTTGTATGAGCAAAAGAATTATCACCAACAACAGGCTTCCCGGGTGAAACACGGAACCCAATCAGCTCAAGGATACTCCTAACCGTAGGGACAACCCGATCAAGAACCAAACCAGTTTTAAAGCTCCCATCCACCAGCTGTACAGCGGCCAGCTCCTCCAGTGGGGTGTTGCCAACCCTCTCCCCAACACCACCTACAGTTGTCTGGATCTCATCCACACCACTCTCAATAGCAACAACAGCATTGCCCGTAGCTAATCCAACATCGTTATGTAGATGAACCCCCACCCCCACGTTGGCGTGATCCCTCACAGCCTTCACCTTATCCCTAATGATCTTTGGCGTAGCACAGCCAACAGTATCAGCTATAACCACCCTGTAGGCGCCACCCTCAGCCGCTTTCCTACTCAACCTACCAATCCATAGGTTATCGGACCTTGTTGCATCCATCAAGCTAACCTCAACCTCCAGACCTAAGCTCCTAGCGTATTCGGTAGCCTTCCCAAGCATCTCCTCAACATACTCAAGTGTTTTGCCAGGCATCAGATACTTAAGTTGTTTAGTGCTTGACGGGGCAAAAATATTGATCTTCCTACATCCCGTTTCGGCAACAAGATCGATATCCCTACCAACAGCCCTCCCAAAACCAACAATTCTAGAAGGATCGAAACTCTCAGCCAGATACTTAACCACCCTATAGTCGATACCGCTGGCAGCAGGAAAACCTGCCTCAACCTCGTCTACACCGAGATCAAGAAGCATCTCAGCGATCCTTACCTTCTTATCGTAGTCCATAACCACGCCGGGGGTCTGATCGCCCTCCCTAAGGGTGGTGTCATGTACAACTATATATCTCATAATCAACCCATCAATAGTCGGGAAATAAAAGTAATAATCATTTAAATAATACGAATATAATTGTAGCAATTAAATTATTTAATTCCACTATGGCACACTGAGCAAGATCCATGTTTAGATCTAAAATAACCAGTCTCCAGATACAAAGCAATCAGGATAGCTAGAATAGGAGGGACCCCCAAAGGATGAGGTCCCCCACCACTACCCCCAAGCTACTGCAGATGAAGCCTGGTAAGTATTTATATCTTTCGGATAAGAGAAAATGGATGGGCATGCAGACTTATGCAGCAGAACATCTTCGATGCGATAGTTATTGGGGGTGGAATCTCTGGCCTGTGGACAACCCTCGATCTTGCACTCCGAGGAGTTAAAACAGCATTGATAGAGAAATCGGTTATAGCTAGCGAAACCAGCGGGAAATTCCATGGCCTCCTACATAGTGGGGCCCGATACGCGGTTACGGACCCCAAGGCGGCGTTAGACTGTATAGCCGAGAACAAAATACTAGCTGAAATAGCCCCCCACACAGTAGAGGATACAGGAGGCTTCTTTGTGGCTATATCCAGAGAGGATGAGGAGTACTACGAAAAGCTAGCTAGAGCTCTAGGAAACATCGGCATACCGTATAGAGAACTGGCCCCCAGCGAAGCCGTAAAGGAGGAGCCCCAACTAAATAGGGAATCCAGAATAGTGATAGAGGTCCCCGATAAGGTTGTGTATTCAAGGGACCTCGCAGTAAGTATAGCTTTAACGGCATTCAACAATGGCGCATACATACTGGAGGGTCTTGAGGCCATTGACGTGAAAAGAACTGGGGATGATTACCTGGATGTGTATGTCAGCGATAAAACTGTTGGGAGAACGGCTGTTCTTAGGGCTAGAGCTGTGGTGAATTCTACAGGTCCTTGGGCCGGGATCTTTGCTCGCAGGATCGGGATCAAGGTAGAGATCCTCCCTACAGCAGGCACAATGGTTGTGTACTCCAAGAGACTTACTAAGCGTGTTATAAACAGGATGAGACCACCATCCGAGGGAGATATACTCGTACCCTATGGTGATACATCTATAATGGGTACAACAGCATTTCTTCTTGAAGACCCAGAGGCAACACCCACACCCTCGAAAGAAGATATCGAGTTCCTTACCAGTGAGGGATCAGTGATGGTCCCGGCCCTAGCCAAAACCCCCGTGCTGAGAGCTTACTCCAGTATAAGGCCCCTGATCAAGTTTAAGGATAGGGAATACGCTACAAGGGACTTCGAGGTTGTAGACCACGATAATCCCAGAGGGCTATTCACCATTGTGGGGGGAAAATTCACTACTGGAAGGCTTATAGGGGAAAAGGCTGGAGACTCAGTAGCCCGGTATCTCGGTGTAGGGAAGCCCTCGCAAACAAGGAGTATTAAGCTTGATGGAGGGGACCCCTATATGGAGCTGAAGCGGTTTCGGGGGTCGAGTAGCTATAGATCGCTTTATAGTGCTGTCGAACATGTATTATCCCTAAGAGGCAGGATAGATGAGGAGCGGGGCAGATCTGCAGCATACGCAGTTTTGGGGGGCGTTATCTCGCTTGAAAGCAGAAAAATGCTTGGGCTATAGGGTGTTTCATGGTTGAGGCTTGAAGGAGAGGTAACAGTACCTGTAGATCTAGATAGAGCTAGAGAGGTCCTCTCGAACCCGGATAGCATGGTTAAGTGTTTACCCCACCTGGCTAGTTGGGAAAGGTTATCTGAAAGAGAGATCCTTGCGGTATTCAGGCTAGATATTGAGGGGGTGGTGGAGTATCTAGCCAGGCTCAGGGCTGAGGCTAGAATAAGGGTTAAGCAGGAGGATCCGGGAACCATTAGGTATGTGATCGATGGCAGGGCGGCTAGAGCGCCATATAGAGGGACTATAGTTCTTAGACTTGAGGATCTTGGCTCCAGATCTACAAGAATCCGGTGGGAATCTGAGCTGGATCTTGGTAGGCTGGCCGCGTTTCTTAGAGCCTTTATAGATGTTGAGTCCCTGATCAACAGGGTAGTAGATGATATAGTGAAAGGTCTAGAAAGCTGCCTAAAGCTATAGGGTATAGCCAAAGTGCACATGCTCGCCTCTGGAATCACAGCTTCTCGATATCAGTAATCTTCTTCAAGGTCTTCACTATATGTTCCACATTATCCGTTATGGCTATATCGTAGAGCCCCCATAGCTCCGCTAGGTCTCTAGAGCTATTTAAGGGCCAGAGAGCAATATTTAGGCCCACCAGCTTCAAGGACCTCAGATATCTCTTGAAAGCCCTCAAGCCGAGGGTTTTCTTAAGGCCTAGGGATACCGTGGCTACCTGGATATTTAGCTCTTTCTGAAGCAGAAAAGGGTTATAGACAGAGAGTGAGCTCCTCACTATATACCCCAATTTGGCGTGTGGAGATACTTTCCTTATTGCTTTTAGGGTTCTGGGGTTTGATGATGTGAATATTGTTCTATCCAGCAACCCCCTATCCTCCACGAGTCTATAGGCTTTTATAGAGGCTCTATAGTCCTTGATCTCGATATCAATCACTAGATCTCTAGCGATTCTACCTAGCTTATCTAGAGCCTCATCTAGAGTAGGGATCGAAAACCTGCCCAGCAGCTTCACCATCTCAAGATCATTAAGCGTGAGATACTCCACAAGCTTTCTGAGGCCTGCCAACCTCTCCAGAGAGGGGTCGTGAAAAACGATGGGTATGCCATCACGGGTTAATCTAACATCAAACTCTACACCGTCAGCACCCATCTCTATAGCTTTAACCAAGGCCTCCAAGGTGTTCTCCACATATTTCAGCCTGTACCCCCTATGTCCCAGTACCACTATTCTTCTCCGCCTACCGATAGCGTTGTCCATAAT
>WANO01000062.1 GCA_015521765.1 Desulfurococcales archaeon | reverse complement strand
AGGGTATAGAGGTCGTGGAGGTCCCCCTGCCGAAGGATACCAACGTGATAATAGGGCAGTCACACTTCATAAAGACTGTGGAGGACCTATACGAGGCCCTAGCAACATCGTCGACAACCATAAAGTTCGGTATAGCCTTCTGCGAAGCAAGCGGGAAGAGGCTGGTTAGATACGATGGTAACGATGAGGAGCTGATATCTCTAGCTAGAGATACAGCGATGAAAATCGGGGCTGGGCACGTATTCGTGATCTATATAAGGAACGCATGGCCAATAAACGTTCTCAACGCTATAAAGAACGTCCAGGAGGTGGTAAGAATATTTGCCGCCACAGCCAACCCGCTTCAGGTGATCGTCGGGATCACGGACCAGGGCAGAGGAGTGCTGGGTGTTGTAGACGGATACACACCCCTAGGCTTCGAGAGCGAGGACGATATAAGGGAGAGGAAGGAGCTCCTCAGAAAGATCGGCTATAAGCGGTGATGGCCAAGATGCGAAACACAAGCTCGGTCACAATGACAGTCTCTTTTTTCAAGACAGATAAACTCAAAATAGACGGCTACCTCGATCTCGAGGTCCTCAAGCTGGACAAGGTTAATTACTGGACCCTAGACAAGCTCGATCCCAAGGCCGACACCCTGGATATCTTGGAGAACATAGCTGTCGAGGGATCCTCGGAGGAAGCCTCTAAAGGCTACAGCTACAAGCTGGTTAAGGCCAAGATCAAGGGCTTCGAATACGAATACGGCATGTGGCTCACACCACCCGCTGAGAGGCCTAGAATACAGATCTTCGACAGACCAGCAAGACTGCTGAAGATCGGTGTACTGTGCGGAGACTCAATATTTAAGGAGCCGCCCCTAGACAGCATGCTGGATCAGGACAGCGGCGAACACACACAGCAAAGGGAGCAGTCTATAGCAACAATCAACACACCGATAAACGGTGAGGGAGAGCTTGAGACGAGCCAGGTGGAGGTCCCCGGATCGGCGAATACGCAGCGAGCACTATATGTGGTGGCCAACGAGATCAGATGGATAGATCTGAAAGATAGCGACAACATCTACATCTATGAAGGAGAAATCACGCTGGGGGAGAAATGCCACGGAGTGATTCTAGTAACCCCCCATGGAGATAAAGTGATCATGAAAGAAGACATCGACTCAATAGCTAAAAGAACCATTGGAGGAGCCAAAGCCCAAGAAACCAAAGTAAAGAAGAAGACTACGAAGAAGAGATCTAGGAGCGGGAAGAAGGGCAAGGGGGCAAAGAGATCCAAAACCAAATCGGCCAAATCGAGAAGAAAGAGATCTAGAAGAACCAGAGCAAGAAGGACAAGGTAATGAACCACACAGGGCTCCCGAAACTCAACACAGCAGTTTTCTACTGGCTCGAATCTTCTATCAGCTTCTAAAAAGCTCTAGATCTAGGTAACTAAAGGATTATTCTTCGAAAACACGCTTAGCTAGATACATAAACACTCTTAATGCTCTAGCGAACTCTGGGGACCTCACAACCCCTAGAAGCTCTCTGATAGATAGACCCCTATCCGTTTCCTTATAGATCTTCTGGAGCTCACTAAATATGCTGTCTATATCACTCAACCTACCCATGAAACCTCCTCCAGAGATCTTTGAGGATGCCAGAAGATCTATGATAGAGTCGATAGCCCTAGCCAAGTTACCCCTCTGAGACTCGTCCAGCTCGGATACCTTATTCGCTAATCTATAAATATACTCTAGAAGAGGATCAAGCTTCCCCTCACTATTAAGCCTACCTAGGGTAAACACGATCTTTTCCACCGCATCGAGCGAGCTCTTTACCAGCTCCGGATCCTGCTTAATCACACTCAACAGCCTGCTCGATACATCGATCTCTTCCGCCACCGGAAACACCTAGATCTAGATGCGTATAAAATATAATAAATCCTAAACAATTAATCACTATAGGTTGATTTAGTATGGGCGGTAGACAGAAAACAACACTGTTTATGGGTACAGAAGAGACTAAATCTAAAGGAGCCGGAAGGGAAGAGGAGGAGAGGAAGGGAAGGAGAAAGAGATAGCTTCAGAGAGATAATTTTTTAGAGCCGGCCTAATCCACCTAGCATATAGGGATGAATTGAGCTGGGTTTCTGAATAGTGATGACTTCACGAACCGAATGACCATAAATATATGCTTCAGCTATCTAAGTAAGGTCCCTATATACTGATTCAGCAACTATACAGGGATCAGGGGTAGAGCTGGCAATGGATCCTGGAGAAAGAGAATACACGATAATAATCAGGAACCTGTGGAAATCCTATAGAGACGGGAGGGGTAGCGTGATCCACGCATTAAAGGGGATAGATTTCCATGCGGCTAAAGGCGAGATGATAGTTATCCATGGCCCATCGGGATCGGGGAAAACCACACTCTTAAAGATCATTGCCGGGCTAGAGAAGCCTGAGAGAGGAGTTGTTGTTGTCGGGGGCTACGATCTCGGGTATCTGGATGACGATCAGCTAGCTATGATCAGAAACACAGTAGTTGGATACATACCCCAGGACTATGGGTTGGTGGATGAGCTCTCTGTAGCCGAAAACATCGAGCTACCACTACTTATAGCTGGTATCCCGAAGAGTGAGAGGCATAGGAGGGTTAAGGAGATCGCCAGCTACATCGGGTTAACCGACCTAATGAGCAGGCCTGTGAAGAGCCTGAGCGGCGGGCAGAAGCAGCGTGTAGCTATAGCCAGAGCGCTGGTTAACACCCCAAAAATAATACTTGCGGACGAGCCAACAGCAAACCTCGACTGGGATAACAGCGCTAAAATAATGGAGCTATTTAAACACGTTAAAGAGGACTTCGAAACAACAGTTGTGATAGTGTCGCATGATCCCAGGGTAACAGACTATGCTGACAGGCTACTAACAATGAGCGATGGAAAGCTGAAGGAGTACTAGGATACCGCTACCAAGTATAGAAGCGAATTGTTGAGGCTCTAAACCTATAGCCCGTACTCAATTACCTTCTTATTGATTAGGTTAAGCTTCCTGGCAACCTCACCGACCAGTTTGGCGCTTATGGCCTTCGAGAGATCATCGAACTCCTCGGCGTTCTCTATAAACAGCCCCTTAAACGAGTCCTCAAGCCTTATATGTAGAGCCAGCTTCTCGGGCTCAACACCCCTCTTCAGCTCCCTCCTAGGTAGCTTAACCAGCTCGATTATCACCCTACCAACCTTCACCAGAGGCTTCTTCTCCCAATCCCCCATGCTGTTCAAGAGCTCCTCTAGCTTAGCCAGCACCTCCTCCTCGGCGGCTTTCCTCTGTGCCTCTCTGCTTGGCTTCTCCTCCACATGGATCTCTGTATCATCACTATCCATGTCACCACCCCTACTACTCTCCAATACATACACCAATAACTATTCTATTTAGGATGCAATAAATATTATAATCTAAACGGCCCCACACTCTAGAGTAATACTGGGCTGAAGCCCCTGAAGCGTTTAGATTGGATGGCTTTTAAATAACATCCCTAAGAACCTTTAACGATTCAGTAAGCCCCCTCCAGTCACCTGGGCATGAAACAATCAATCCATCAACATACCTACCTATATAGTCGGGAACCTCAGAAACCCTGTCCAGATCCACGTAAAGCTGCTTCAAGCCCTCGACGATATCTCTATTTTTAGCTGTCTTAATAATCACGTATATATAGATCTTTTTACCAACCCCACTAATATACGGCTGGATCTCCCCAACAACACTGGGGTCCCCGCCGCCAGGCAGTATCCCCAGAAAAAAGTCAAAGTCCTCCTTAACCCTCTCAACTATCTTACCTAACGGATACCTGAAGCTGAGCACAGAGCCCAACCTAAAGGATCTACCACACGAGGGGTCCCGCCTAATAATTCTAGCCGCATCCTCAGTACTCATATTTGATGACTCATCAACACCCTCACCCCTGGTAAGCAACACACCAGAAACGCCGGCCAGCTTGGCGGCTTGGCATAGTGATAGGAGGGAAACCCTATTCACGTCCCTCAGCCTTATATGGGCTATAACCGGGATCCCGTATCTAACAGCAATAATAGACGATACAGTAATGGAGTTCGGTTTAGGGACCCCTAGAGGGGATTCCGGAACATCGATCATATCAACATAGCCACGGAGATACTCTATCTTTCTCCAAAACGACTCCTTTGGCGAGGGTGTTACCTCGGCAACAAGCTCCAAATTAAACCGCCGATACCCTTTTTAAATTTTTATACAATGTTTTCTAGAGCAACTTATAAGCTTAACCCCCTCCCGAGCAATTAACCAACTAGCTGGACAAGGCTTCCGGACAAAAAAGCTTTAGCCCTCGATAAATGATCCACATACCAAACTCTTCGGATAACGACTACTGAGAGAAATATTTTTTAGAGGGATCATAAAGCTATTTAACAACCCCCGATTCGCGTAGCTCGCTAATCTCGCTATCGCTGAATCCCAGTTCCTTCAGGATCTCATTGGTGTGCTCCCCTAGGAGGGGTGGGGGTATCCTGATCTCTCCAGGCGTCTTGCTCATCTTGAATGGTGTGCCTAGACTCTTTATTCTACCGTATACTGGATGCTCTATCTCGATAACCATTTTTCTATATAGCACATGTGGGTCGTTGAGGATCTCGCTCACCTTTTTGACCGGGGCCGCGGGGATCCCGGCCTGGTCTAGAAGCCTATACCACTCCTCAGTTGTTTTTGTCTTAAATGTTTTTGTGAGCTCTTTAACTAGCTCTTCTCTATTCTTTACCCTGAGATCATTCGTCTCGAATCTAGGATCCTTCTCAAGATCCTCTCGACCAATAACCCTAGTAAATATGCTCCATAGCTTCTCGCTACCAACACCCACGGCTATGTAGCCATCCATAGTTTCGAAGACCTGGTAGGGAGCTATACTTGGGTGCGCAGATCCTAGCCTCTCGGGGTCCCTCCCGGTGGCGAAGTAGTTGAATGCCTGATGCGACAGTATTAGTAGCTGTGAATCAAGCATGGACATATCTATATACTGCCCCTCGCCAGTAACGGATCTGTAGTGGAGGGCGGCAAGAATAGCTATAGCAGCAAACATGCCTGTAGTTATATCAGTTATCGGGACACCAAACTTCACTGGCGGCCTTCCAGGCTCTCCGGTGATGCTCATCAAGCCGCTCATAGCCATAACCGTTAGATCGTAACCCGGCTTATCTCTATAGGGGCCGTCCTGACCATAACCCGAGATGCTGCAGTAAATGATCCTGTCGTTTATCTTTCTCAACGTATCATAGTCTATACCTAGCTTCCTAGCTGTTCCAGGCCTGAAGTTCTCAATAACCACATCAGCTGTCTTGACAAGCCTCTCAATGATTTTCCTGCTTTCAGGATGCTTAAGATTGATCGCGATACTCCTCTTATTCCTATTAACACTCAGGAAATACGCAGAAACACCATTGATCTCTGGAGGCCTCCATCCACGGGTCTCATCACCAGTTAAAGGCTCGATTTTAATTATATCCGCCCCCAAATCACCCAGAACCAAGGTTGCGAAAGGCCCGGCCATAGCCCTAGTGAAATCCAGAACCCTTAAACCCTTTAGAGGTCCCCCCAACCTACCAAACCCAGCAATATATAGCTTATTTCCTATTAAAGAACTCCGAAACCCTCCTCCTAGTATCGCTATGGACAATGCTCCGCGCCATAACCTCGAACCCCTCCTCAAGACCCTCTACCCTACCTCTGCCAAGCACCTCCCTTATCCAAGCCAATGCATGCGGCGCTGACCTTGAGAAGCTCTCAAGTATCTCTAGTGCTCTCCCATATAGTTTTTCGTGCTCGACAACCTCGTCGACCAAACCGATCTTTAACGCCTCCTCGAATGATAGCTGAGTTCCAGACATTATAATGTATGAGATCCTCCTCGCCTCAAGACCCCTCGGATTAACCACGCTCACAGGCGGAACTATACCGAATCTAGCACCAGTAATAGCGAACGACGCCCTATCAGAGGCCAGGACATAGTCCACTATATGGAAAAGCTCCACAGACAAACCATATGCCGGGCCGTTAACAACGCAGACAACTGGCTTCGGGAAGAGGGCTATCTCCTTGAAGGCCTCATAGGTCTTCATAACCAGTTCTCTGGCCCCATCAATATCCTTAACCTGAAGGACCTCCCTGAGATCTATACCAGCAGAGAAGTAGTCCCCCGAACCAGTTATGGCTACACCCAGCATCCTATTTAGCTTCTCTCTATCCTCTTTAAGATCGTTTAGAAGCGACCTTATCGACGAGGCCACATCACTGCTCCAGGCATTGCGCCTTCTAGGGTTATTGAGCACTACCCAAGCCACATCCTGCTCGAACACGAATCCCACGGGCTCGCTCAACCCCTTAAATATCTCCCGGCTCACCCCTCACCACCATAGTGCTTCCTAGCATCCATTACCGCGTCAATAATCTGCTTATACCCTGTACACCTACATATCAAGCCGCTCAAGTACTCCTTAACCTCCTCACGCTCAACCTTGCCTCTTGTTTTAGTTAGCAGGTAGTGAGCCACAACAACAAAGGCTGGGGTGCAGAACCCGCATTGTAGGGCTGCATGCTCTATAAACGCCTTCTGGATAGGGGCTAGCTCACCCGGTCTACCCGAGAGCCCTTCAGCAGTAACTATCTCGGAACCGTCGGCCTCGACAGCAAGAACAAGGCATGACTTAACTGGTTTACCGTTCAGCATAACTGTACATAGCCCGCACTCCCCACGCCAGCAAGCCGCCTTCACGCTTTTGACATGTAGCTTCTCCCGAAGCACATCCAGCAGGATCTCGTTATCCTCAACCTCAACCCTTCTAACTACATTATTTACCTTAAGGGTTATGGTCGCCATAGAGACCACCCTATAGAGATCTAAGCTCCTTCAGGGAGTCTAAAATAAGCATCTTGGCTATATGGAGCTTGAATTCCCTTGAGGCATAGGGATCGTCCTGTATAAATCCAGCGGCCTCGCTTTCAACGCTGGATAACAGCTCGTCGATGCTTGATCTAAGATCAGACACCCGAGAAACCAGATCCTCAAACCTCCTCAGCCTAACCGGCTTAGGTGTAGCGGCACATAGAACGCATCTAACATCCCTAAGGTCCCTGCCGCCCTCTCTAATAGCAGACATACCGACACTCACCATAGAGAACTCGGTGACCGGATTATACTTTCTAAATGTAGACACGAACCCCTTTGGAGGATCTTTAATGTGTATCTCTACAACAATCTCGTTTGGCTTTAAATCTATAAAGCCCTCATCGGAAATGAACTCCGAGACGCTCACAACTCTGCTTCCTGACGAGCTAACGATCTTCAGCTCGGAATCAAATACGCTGAGAAGGCAGGGCCCATCAACTATGGGGAGGGCCTCAACCACGTTTCCGGCTAGAGTAGATCTGTTTCTAAGAACCGGGTCACTAAGCTTCTTAATCCCCTGATATAGAGCCCTAAACCTCTGAACAAGCCCACGCTGAAGTATATAATCCTCTATCTCGCTAAAGGTCACTGTAGCCCCTATCCTCAGCCCGTCACCCTCGGAAAACCTTATATAGTGCAGCTCCCTAACACCCTTAATATCAACCACATACTTCGCCTCTATAAGCCTCTCCTTCATAAATGAGAGCAACGCGACACCACCAGCCATGATCTTTGCGTCCTCGCCATACCGATCCAGTATAGCCAACGCCTCATCCAGGGTTTTCGGCCTGAGATACTTAAACTCTGGTAAGGTGATGTAGGGGGACGACATGGGCTACACCATGGAATCTATATATGCCTTAAACGCCTGCTCGAAAAGATCCGGCCGCTGCTCCCTGATAGCCTTTACCAGCCTCTCGGGGGTTATAGGTAGCTCCTTTATGCTTACCCCAGTAGCCCTATAGATCGCGTTGGCTATAGCCACAGGGACAGATATCATGACATTCTCACCAACCCCCCTGCTGCCCAGAGGACCGTCCATTTGGGGTGTCTCAACAAACTCAATAAGATAATTGTCTGGAGCATCCTTAGCCCTAGCCACGTAGTAGAAGGAGAAGTTGGGGTTAGCTACAGACCCGAACTCGTCGAAGATTATCCTCTCATATAGAGCCCTACTCATACCCATGACGAACCCCCCTATAGCCTGGCCCTCAAGTAGGAGTGGATTTATGGCTTTACCTATATCATACACCTGCACTGCCTTGAGAACCTTGATCTCTCCAGTCAGTATATTGATCTCGACCTCAACACCAGTGCCCCCGAACGTGTAGAATATGGTTGGGTTTCCTTGGCCCGTTTCAGGATCTAGATAGGTCGTTAACCCAGCTATATGCCTCCCAACACCAATCACGGGACCCCCAACACTGGTGCCGTCTGGAAACTGGTAGCCCATAACTATCTTCTCGAGCGGAATACTGATCCATGGCTTCCCAACAACATAGACCTTTCCATCGGCTATCTCCAGATGATCCTCATCAACTTTCAGGGCTTGGGAAGCGATCTTCTTGATCTTTCTTTTAGCATCCTCTATAGCCTCAAGCAGAGCTAGACCATCCGTAAAGAGACCCCTACTCCCGACAGTCTGCCAGGTGTATGGCGAGGCGTCAGTCGATCTCAGAGGCTTCACATGAACCTTCTCAAGGGGTATACCGAACGCCTCAGCAACCATCATGGCTAAACCGGTAACCGTGCCCTGTCCAAAGTTGCTTGTACCAACCATCACGTCTACTGAGGCGTCTTCATTGAACTTAACTATTGCCGATGATGAGGCGTTTGGGGGCTGTGAGGGCCCCTTAACGCTCAGTGCTATTCCCTTAGATCTTATAACCCAAGGCCTTTCAGGATCTACCTCCGGCGTTGTCCAGTCGAGAAGATCAGATATCCTCTCCAGAACCAGCTGTGGGTTGCCGGCGTCCTCCCTCAACCTAACCCCTGTACCGGTTGTTGATACACCGGGCTTCAGCAGGTTTCTAGATCTAATCTTGACAGGATCCTGATCAAGTTCACGGGCAGCCATATCTATCATGTGCTCAAGAACAAAGTGGTTCTCAGGATGGCCAAACCCCCTGAGAGCTGTCGTGGGAACCTTATTCGTGTATACCGCGTAGGACTCACACAGGATATTCGGTATATCGTACGAGCCTGCACACGCATACCCAGCCGTCCTAGATATATTGACGGTGTAGTCAGCAAACGCACCGGAATCAAACAGGAATTTAGCCCTATAGGCAACTATGCGGCCATCCCTAGACAGGCCCATCTCTGCCTCGGCAACCATCCCGGGGACCACTGGAGCCGACTTAAACTGCTCAGCCCTGCTGAGCATGAGCTTGACGGGCTTGAACCCAACATGCCTAGATATCATAGCGGCTAGAGCTTCCCATCCAAGACCTGCCTTGCCACCGAAACCCCCACCTATATAGGGTACGTTAACCTTGATCTTGCCTGCAGGAATATCTAGAGAGAGCGATAGAAGGCTCCTAACAGCGAAAGGCGACTGGGCTGATGACCATATCTCTATATCCCCACTATATCTATACCACGCGATAACTACCTGAGGCTCCATATATGCGTGGGATATATATGGTAGCTTAAACCTACCCCTAACTATCGTATCTGCCTCAGCAAAACCCTTATCTATATCGCCCTTAACCAGCTTAAAGTAGTTGGCTATATTGGTCCCGGGCTTAGGGTTGAAGGCCGGTAGCCTCCTATATTTATCGAGGTTCTCATGCAGTATAGGGGCGTTCTCCCTGAGAGCTTCCTCAACACTGAAGACAGGCTCCAGAGGATCATATTCGACCTCTATAAGCTCGGCAGCCTTCTCCGCAGCCCTAAGGTTCTCGGCAACAACAGCGGCAACAGGGTGGCCTATCCATAGAACCTTATCTATAGCCAGAAGATCACGATCGCCTACATATATACCAACCCTATAGGGTATATCCCTTCCAGTAATTACCGAAACAACGCCAGGAACCCTAATAGCCTTGCTGTAGTCAATGCTCTTTATTCTCGCATGCGCATACTCGCTGTGCACAAGCTTAACGTGAAACATACCCGGTATCTCGAGATCAAACGTGTACTCCGCAGCGCCAAGCACCTTCTCATAGGCGTCTAGAGGAGGTATTCTTTTACCTATATACCTGTACTCCCCCCCAGAATGGGGCTTATCCATAGCATACACCTATGGAACAAAATTAATACTATTTAAAAGCTAATAAAGCATCTAAAGCAATGACGAAAATTTATTAAATTTAGAGCATTATTATGCGATGAGTGATTGAATGACTATAGATCGAGGAACCCCGGGCAACGATAGAGAAACTATACTTAGAACAGAGAAAATAACCAAGAGGTTTGGAGACGTTGTAGCGAACGACAGTATAGACTTCGAGCTCAGGAAGGGAGAGATCCACGGGCTCCTCGGCGAAAACGGCTCCGGCAAAACAACGTTCTGTAGAATACTATATGGACTGCTCAAGCCGGACTCCGGAAGGATAATATATATGGGGAGAGAGGTGAGGTTCAACTCGCCCAGAGACGCTATAGCAAGCGGCATAGGTATGGTTCACCAGGAGCTCTCCCTCATACCCAACCTAACTGTCTCCGAAAACATAGCTATGCTCCATGGCAGGGGATTCAAGATCGATAGGAGGGATATATATGAGAGGTTGCTCGATCTCGGAGAGAAATTCGGTTTAGAGGTCCCTCCAGATGTGCCTGTGTACAAGCTCTCGTTTGGGGAGAGACAGAGGATAGAGATCATTAAAGCGGTGTATTCAGGGGTTAAAGTACTTATCCTCGATGAGCCAACAAGCTATCTAACCAAGGTCGAGGTTGAGAACCTATCAAGGGTATTGAAGGAGATGAAGAGGAGTGGTATCACGATCATTTTTGTCTCACACAAGATCTCGGAGATAATGGAGCTTACAGATAGGGTAACGGTCTTAAGGAGGGGAAGGGTTGTGGGTAGAGGTATAACCAGAGAGATGAGCGAGAGTGAGCTGGTTAAGCTTATTATCGGAGATAAGGATCTATCCAAACCAGCGTTAGCGGGTGTAGAGCCGAGAGAATCGGGGAAAGATAAACCCGTGCTGCTTAGGGTTAAAGGCTTAACTGTTCTGGGTGACTTGGGCCAGATTGCTGTTGATTCTGTTGATCTAGAGATAAGATCGGGAGAAATACTGGGTATAGCGGGTGTAGAGGGCAATGGGCAGAAGGAGCTTATAGAAGCCATAGCGGGGATAAGGAAACCCGTTAAGGGCGAGATATATATAGGGGGCGTAAACGCTACCGGGATGAACTCCTATAGAATCAGAAAGCTGGGCGTATGCTACATCCCCGACGATTCGGAGATGGCTCTGCTGAGCGATGCAAGACTATTCAAGAATATAGCGATAACCCCGCCGGCGGCAGACCTGTATGTTAGGGATCGGGTACTGAGGATCTTTAACTTTAGAACACTCAGGAACGCAGCCAGGAAGCTTATAGAGAGATTCAGGATAGTTGCTGAAAGCGAGGATACATATCCAAGCAATCTTTCTGGAGGAAACAAGCAGAAGCTCGTTGTTGCCAGAGAGCTCCATACAGAACCCAGAATAATCCTAGCCTACTGCCCAACAAAGGGACTCGATATAGCTACAGCTAACAGCATGAGGAACTATCTAGTTAGCGAGAAGATGAAGGGAAAAGCTATACTTCTGGTGTCCACAGATATGGATGAGCTGCTTGAGATATCAGATCGGATTGCTGTAATGTATAAAGGCAGGATAGCTGCTGTCTTTGATAGAGAGAGGTTTGATCCCTATATAATCGCATACGCAATGACAACAGGCAAACCAAAAGAGAGATAGCATGTAGAAACCTTCCAGGAGTGTATTTCGCGGAATAGACATGACTAGAATGTACATGCTATAACGGAATCTAGAAGCCTCCACGTGGGCGTAATACAGCGTTTTAATCACCGCTGGAAAAATCGAGGAACGCTAACCCATATGTAGAGACAGATCTCTAAGATAGATCACTGACACCGCTGCTGCAGTTTCTAATCTTTCTGTTCTGCTGATCAATCATTGACTTCAGTGATTCAACAGGGTCTCGGGACTGATATATTGATCTGCCCACAATCTCGTATGTCGCTCCAGAACACACGGCATCGCCGGGGTTAGCTCCCTGAACGCCTATGCCGGGGGATATAATTACTTTATCGGGGAAGTCTCTTCTAGCCAACCCAATATACCTTGGGTATGTGGCCCCAACAACAAGCCCGTAAGGATCTATATGGGAGATTATCTCCCTTAATAATCCATAGTATAGATCAGCATTCCAACCGGGGTTCGACATAGCCGCAACTAGATATAGGTTGATCCCATGATCGTCTAGATACAATTTAAGACCATCGAGGGCACCAGCAACACCAATAAATGCGTGGGCTATAACCGAGTCAGCCATATCCCTAATCCTAGATACTGTAGCCACCATAGTGCTCGAGACGTCGGCAAGCTTAAGATCAAATATCACCTCCCCCCATCTGCAGCACGATAAGAGGTCCTCCACCCCATCAACCCCTATATCAAGTATTAGGGGTATACCGATCTTAACCCCGTGGAGATGCCTTGAAAGCTCTTTGAGGGTATCGGAATCGATAGCCCTATCTAGGGCGAGAATGAATCTACTCATCACAGCCACCAGCCAGAAATCTTTCTATATGCCCTCTAAAATCTCTATCAATATAGCCAAGATCTAGAATAGCCCTAAATATATCGGAAACCCTATATAGAGACCTATAGGGGACCCCAAGCCCCCTCAATCTTTCGGACGCGCCCTCACAGCGATCAACTATAACCACCGCTGTGGCAACATGGCCCCCGGAATCCTGTATAGATCTGATAGAGCTATAGAGCGAACCCCCAGTAGTGGCTACATCATCAACCAGAAGAATCTTCCTCCCGCTAACATCTGCCTCAACGCTCCTCATTGTTCCATAGGTCTTCCTCTCTACTCTAACATAGCCCATGGGCTTGCCAGTAATACACGCTATATACGATGCCAGGGGTATACCTCCGGTAGCTACCCCAACAACCATGTCGTAGTCTATATCACTCACAAGATCAATTATGGCGTGAACCACATCCCTAAAAATCTTGTGCCCAGGAAGCCTCCTAAGATCTATATAGTAGAAGCTTGATTTACCAGATGAAAGCGTGAACTTCCCAAACATGAGCATTTTCTCCTTAACCAGAACCTCAGCGAATTTAACAGTATTCATTTAAATCCACCAATTAATTATGCTTATTATTAAAAAGCTTTTTTAACAAATCTATAGTCGGGCTTTTTGAGAAATCTAATCTCCGCCCTCGATTTAGAGAGGAGCGAATACGAAGAGCTGTTCGAACTAGCGGACAGATATATAGAGCAACTATCAAAAAAGAAGAGACTCGATAAGCTCAACGGAAAAATTATAGCATTAGCATTCTTCGAGCCGAGCACAAGAACAGCATTAAGCTTCGCCTCCGCAACATTGAGGCTTGGCGGGAAAGTAATAGGATTCAGCTCGGAGGATGCGATCTCGATAGCTAAGGGGGAGAGCCTTGCGGATACTATCCGCATGCTCGACTCCTATGCTGACTGCATAGTTATTAGGCATAGGTATGATGGCTCCGCTAGATTCGCCTCAGAGATCTCTGGTAAGCCTATAGTGAATGCCGGAGACGGGAAGCATGAGCATCCAACCCAGGCTATACTAGATCTATATACAGTTAGAAAAATCTTTGGATATGTAGACAACCTGGTGTTCGGGGTCCTGGGGGACCTCAGGTATGCGCGGGTTGTTAATAGCCTTCTTAGAGCCCTAACGAGGTTTAAGCCTAGAAGAGTATACCTTATATCGCCTCCCCAACTTAGAGCTAGGAGAGAGATTCTAGATGGACTGAACTACCCGTATGTGGAGATTAGCGATCCCAGAGACGCCTTATCTAGCCTAGATGTGCTGTACGTTACCCGGGTTCAGAGGGAGAGGTTTCCAGACGATCTCGAGTATAGGAGGGTGAGGCAGAGCTATAGGGTTGATCCGGAGCTCGTCTCGATGATGAGCAGGGACTCAATAGTTCTCCACCCGCTACCTAGGGTTGATGAGGTTGATAGGGAGGTCGATAAATATCCGCAGGCCCGGTATTTCGAGCAGGCATCATACGGTGTTCCCGTTAGAATGGCTGTGCTATCAAGGGTCCTTGGGGTGGCTTAGGGTGAGTGGGGCTAGCGAGCTGATAGTTAAGAGGATAAGGGATGGCAGCGTTATAGACCATATTCCGGCCGGAAGATCCCTGTTGGTTCTGAAGATACTAGGCATAAAGGGGGACGAGGGATATAGAGTAGCTCTAGTGATGAATGTTGAGAGCAGGAAGATAGGTAGAAAGGATATTTTGAAGATTGAGGGGAGATACATAAGCGATTCCGAGGCGAGCATGATCACGCTGATAGCTCCAGAAGCAACACTGAATATAGTTAAGAACTATAGGGTTGTACATAAGGTAAGGCTGAAGCCCCCATCAATGGTTAGGGGTATCGTTAAATGCCCAAACAGTATGTGTGTATCCAATAATGATCCCGAGGCACAGCCAGTATTCACGCTCGAAAAAACAGATTCCAGAGAGCCGTCTTTCAGATGCATATACTGCGAGACTAGACTAACGGGTTCAGACGCCCTTACCGAGCTGTATGGATAGCAGTAAAGGATCAGAAGGTGGTTAAGAGTTGAGCCTAAAATACGCGGAAATAATAGAAAGCAGACGTGTAAGAGAGGTTTATAGAGTTAGGCTAGCAACCGATATCAGACCGAAGCCAGGGCAGTTTATTTCGGTGATTTTCCCCTTCAGGGGCGAGGTCCCCCTTAGTGTTGGTGGATCGGGAAATGGTATTCTTGAACTATATATAGAGTCGGAGAGACTCTATAAAGCCTTAACCCATGGTAGGAGATATGTTCTCGTTAAGGGACCTCTAGGAAGGCCCCTGGAGATCGATGATGGATATAGATATATGTTCATTGCGTATAGGAACTGGATATACGATCTGAAATACCTAATCGAGGAGGCACGCAGGAGGAATGTATCTACCGAAGTGAAGCCTGTTGAGGATGAATCCAGCTACACAAGGGCTTTAGAAGAGATCAGTAAAAGGCATGACTCAAGGATTGTAGCCTCGGTTCCAAGGGATTGGGTGGCTAGGCTTCCCAAAAGATCGCTTGTCTATGTGAGGTGGGTAAAGATGAACTGCATGCTTGGGGTGTGTGGTGTTTGTAGCCTGGGTAGGATTCTTCCATGTATAGATGGGCCATTCATAGAGGCTGGTATGGTTGAGGGGTCTAGACCATAGAGAGGTAGAAACCATAAGGGGGAAGGTCCTCCTGCCCAGCGGAGATATCGAGGAGCTGTGTATAAGCTATACCTCAACAATACTTAAAGTATCGAAAACCTGTGGAGAAGCCGAGGAGATGCCTAGAAAAACCCTAATAGTTCCGGGGGGAATCGACATACACACCCATGTTAGGGGTGCACAGCTCTCTTACAAAGAGACTATAGAGACGGCATCCGCTGAAGCAGCCTATGGTGGGGTTACTGCCTTTTTCGATATGCCGAACACTGTACCGAAGATCGATAGCCCCAGCCGTGTAGATGATAGGTTGAGGGAGTTTGAAGGCAGATCCCTTATAGACTACGGTATATATTCGGGGGTCCCGAGAAGTGTAGAGCATGTTGACGACATTGAGGGTAAGCCTGTTGCTGGGTTCAAGATCTATCCGGAGGATCTGGAGGAGGAAAACATGGATGTTATCCAGCGTGTTTATAGATCTAGCAGGCTAAAGGTTCTCCATTCAGAGAGTCCTAAAGCGCTTGCTGTGCAGAGATCTATAAGGGTGGCCTCCACCTGGATGGAGCTAGCCCCGCTATATATGGCTAGGGGAAGAATCCATGTAACCCACGTAACTTCCTACACAGCCATTCTCAGGGCTTTAAACCAGGGGTTCACAACCGATGTGACGCCACACCATCTTCTCCTCGATACCGAGTCGGGGTGTATGGATAAGGTTAATCCACCGTTCAGGGGGCCTATCGAAAGATCCCTCTTATGGAAAGCTCTAGATAAGGTAAGCTGTATAGCCAGCGATCACGCACCACACACCCTGAAAGAGAAGATGCAGCCATACGACTACTGCCCCCCAGGCATTGCTACTGTCTCCTTCACCCTCCCATTCATATATACGCTAGCGTATAGAGGAATCATATCGTTCCGCAGAGCCCTCGAGCTGGTATCGCTTAACCCGGCAAGGATTCTGGGGCTTGATGGGGTAGGTGTTCTGAAGCCTGGCTACAGAGCTAACATCACTATAATCAAGTTCGATGAGTGGAGATACATGACCAGGTTCTCAAAAACCGTTCACACACCTCTGAATGGATTCAGACTTAGCGCTGTGGTCCACAGAACAATTGTGGGTGGAGAAACAGTGTTTAGCGAAAGCGATATACATGAAGGGTATCCAGGGGTGAATATACTTGATAGAGCTAGCCGGCAGAAGATTTAAGGACCCCATAATAGTGGCATCGGGAGCCCTACCGCATGTCGATGGATACATCAGGGAGGTCTGCAAAAGATACAAACCATCCGCCATAACGCTAAAAACACTAACGGTTAAACCCCTAGAGCCCCATAGGCCTCCAACACTATTCAAGTTCGGTGATGGAAGCTACCTAAACGCAATAGGTCTTGGTAATCCAGGTGTCGGGTTCATCAACGAGTTGGACGGCATCGAGTGCCCCATAATAGCTAGTGTTACGGGCCAAACTCTATCTGAGATCCTTAAAGCCGTGGAGTCTGTGGATCCGAAGGCATACATTATAGAGCTTAATCTAAGTAGCCCAAACAGGCCGGGCTACGGTGTAGCCCGATTCAAGGACTCGGTCAATATAGTTAGAGAGGCCAAGAGCATAGCCACCACACCCATATTCGTTAAGATGCCCCCCATAGACCCCATAACCGAATACGCGGGCAGAATCCTGGATGCTGGAGCCGATGGATTAACAATGATAAATACTCTGAAAGGCATGATTATAGATGTCGAGGAGCTTAAACCGATACTATCCTACGGGACTGGAGGGGTATCTGGGAAGTGCATATATCCCCTAGCAGTTAGAATGATTGCGGAGGTCTATAGGGAGTACCAGCCCGAAATCATTGGTGTTGGAGGGGTATATACATGGAGAGACGCGGTAGGAATGATCGCAGCTGGAGCAAAGCTAGTTGGCCTATGTTCAGTAATAATTGATAGGGGACCCCAGATAATTAAGGAAATAAGGGAGGGCATGAGGATCTATCTAGAGAGAAAAGGCTTAAGGATAGAAAGTCTCATTGGTATGGCTTCTATGGACACCTAAATAAATATCCTGAAATCGAGACGTGTACTGATCTATCTTTTCATATACCCCAAAGCTATAGCTAGTTCAGCGGTTAAAACAGTGTTTCCAGCCGCTCCCCTAATCGTGTTGTGTCCAAGAGCAATATATTTTAGAACTTTATACTCACCGAACCCAGCTAGCTTTAGTCTGCCGACAGCTATAGACATTCCCCTCTCAAGATCTCTATCAAGCCTGGGTTGTGGCCTATCTATCTTCTTATAGACCCTCACCGGGGATCTAGGAGCTGTAGGCAGTTTAAGCTCCTGCGGGACCCCTTTAAATTTACTGAGGCTCCCTGCTATCTCATCCAGATCAATATCTCCCCTAACTATGGCCTCCACAACAATCGTGTGGCCCTCCGACACTGGAACCCTTGTTGTTACCGCCTCTATGTTTAGCTTTCTATACTCTATATGATCCCTTTCGAATCTACCCAAAATCTTTCTAGGCTCCTCAGCCAGCTTCTCCTCCTCATTCTTGATGTATGGTATTATATTGTCCTGGATAGCCATAGCTGAGAGTCCGCTGTATCCTGCGCCCGATATAGCCTGCATGGTTACTAGATTGATCATCTCTATGCCTTCACCAACAAGATCTATTATCGGCTTGATAGATAAAGTAAACACCGTGGAAGTACAGTTGGGGGTCTTAATCAACCTACCCCTGAATCTCCTGCTCTGACTCTCAACCAGGTTAAGGTGGTCAGGATTAACCTCAGGAATCATGAGGGGGACATCAGGATCCATTCTATATGGGCTTGAATCAGAGAAAACACTGAATCCATAATCAGCGAATCCCCTATCAATCTCGCGGGCAACCTCCGTAGGTAGCGCGGAAAACACTATATCCACACCGCTGAAATGCTCTGGCTTGGGTGAGTAAACCTTCATATCGGCTATGTCCTCCGGTATGTCTCCACCGATCGACCAGCTGACAGCATCCCTATACCTCAACCCGTGCTTGCCTGGGCTCGATGATAGAGCCACTATATTGAACCATCTATGCCTAGAAAGGATCTCAACATACCTCTGGCCAACAAGGCCCGTTGAACCCAGTATAGCTACATCATAGGACTCAACCATCATGAACCACCCTTCTACCGCTAAATATAAGCCTATATACCTGATCCATATCGAGACCCTCCCTAGGTGATTCGAGCTCTATATATAGATCTGAGATAGAAGACACCTTTAGACCCAGATCCTCCAAACCACTGCTGAAAGCCGAAAGCACATGCTTGCTGTATCTACCGATAACAACGTATTTACCCCCAACACCAACAAGAATCTTGGGGCCATAATCCCTGCAGTCTCCACATATTGCTGTACCGTCACCAAAACGATCCATAACCATTATCCCACCCCTAAAACGCTTAAGAATCTTAAACGCAAGCGGATGTATACCCTTAACCCTGTATCTCGATGCATATTCAGCCTCTTCGAGATCTAGACATTTAACCGGTTTAGGATCCCTAACGTATCTAGGATCCGAACTCAATATACCCGAGGTATCAGTAACGAAATACAGGCTAACCGCATCCAGCGAGAAGGCGATAACCGATGCAGTAAGATCCGAAGCACCCCTACCCATAGTTGTAGTTCTACCCCTTCTATCAACACCAATAAACCCAGGAACAACAACGGTGTATCCTCTATTCAGCAGGGGATCCAGCCTTCTAGCTATATTTCGCCTCGAAACGGATAGAATAGGCCTAGCATCCCCGAAGTTCGAGTCTGTGGTTAAACCCATCATCCTATGATCTATATAGACAGCCCTCCCCAGCCTCGATTCCAGCAAACTATAGATCATTCGGGAAGTGAACAATTCACCAAAGGATAGTGCCTCGTCTAAAGCAGCCTTGGAGGTCCCACATAGTCTAGAGAGTCTCTCCAGCTCCCTGATCGATGAATCCAGAAGACTGGAGAAACCCTCTAAACCAAATCCATCTATGATATCGCTATAGACCGCATATATAGCTTCTAGAGCATCATCGCGGGGGTATCTACCTCTGCATAAATCTATAATTAGATCCGTTACACCCTTGACAGCCGAAACAACAACCACAGAACCCTCCAGCTCGCGGGAGAGGAGAAATTCTAGTGTGTGGGTAATATCCCTGTAGTTTCTAAGTATAGAGCCGCCAATCTTATACACAACATATTGTTTTGCCCACACCTCTCACCCGGCTTACCACATAGTAGGCTTCAGAGAATATATAAGTGTTTCCCTCAATATATTTAAACAATAAAACATTAGATGCTGAAGCCATAGAAAAATACTGAGGGCGCTTCACGGATGGCGAAGGTTCTATACTTAATCATGTCGGGCGAGGACTCGCCGGAAAAGTTCAGATTAGCGCTTCTGTCCGCAATGGTTAATATAGAGAAAGAGAGATTCGAGGACCTCAAGATAATGTTCTTCGGCCCAAGCCAGAAGTACATGTTGAAGGCTCCCCAAGAACTGAAATCCCTGATCGATAGGCTAGGCAAGATGGGGGCTATAGATTCCGCATGCATAATGATAGCTAGAGAGCTGAGAGCCGAGAAGGAGTTTGAGGAGCTCGGAATAAGGCTCGAGCCGGCAGCAGAGAGGCTAGCTTGGTATGTGAACAACGGCTACCAGATAATCACCTTCTAGATGCGCTGAGGGAGGCTATATGTATTGCGACCGTGTACACGATCGATGCGGCGTTGGCTAGAAGCCAAAGAGCCGATACAGTGAACCCCTGAGTCAACGCTACATAGATGCCGTAAGCAAGTATAGAGCCCGCAGCAGCCTCAAGCATAACAGATCTTATTTTATCTAGAAGACCCCACATCTCCTCCTTAACGCCCTTGGGAGTTATAGAGTATCTGTAGCGGTCGCTGAAGAGTCCCTGAATAAAATTCATGGAGACCTCTATAGATGAGGCAAGGGTAACGGCTGATGCCGTACCTATCCTCTTGATAACCCTATATAGGCTCTCGCTGGGGTCTCTACGGTGTATAATTTTAATATAGTTGACCGTGTATAGGGCGGATAGAGCGATCCACGATAAGAATACAGGAACTATAGCCTCCATGGGGTCCTGAGACACATCGATAAAGCCATGGTATACAGCTATCAGGGCTAGCGGATAAACTATCAATGTGGCTATAGACACCACTGTAGGGAGGTAGTGGAGCCCGTACAATATTAGATCTGCCTTATCTACGGAGCTAATGAATCTTGAGCCTATAATCATCCTAAATCCCTTTCTTAGAGCCTGTATAGATCCATATGCCCACCTAGACTGCTGTATCTTGAAAGCAGGATATGTAGAGGGCACCAAAACTCTAACGTGCTCGTGGTCTATATAGCATGTTTTTAGGCCTCTAGTAATCATCTTTATGCCCATCCAGTAATCATCTTGGACAACATCATGATCCCACATACCGACCTTATCGAAAACCGACCTCCTATATATGGTGCCCGAACCCAATGGTATAACCTTCAAACCTAGACCGGATCTACCTCTATAGAGGATAGAGACTATATAGCTCATGATAGTCGATAAAGCTGATGCCAACCTTGTTGCTAGCTCGTAGTATCCGACCCACCTAAGAACAACACACGAACAGTTGTATCTCTCAATATAGCGATAAGCCTCAAAGAGAGCTCTAGGACTTGGAATGCTGTCCACATCTATAATAAATATGATGCCTCCTGAGGATCTTCTTATACCCTCATTTATAGCTCCAGCCCTCCCGGCTACGGGTCTGCTCCTAAATACAATATCTATATTCAACCCGAACTCCTCGTCAGCTTTAGATACAAGTCTCCTTAGATCACGCCTTAGATCCTCATCGGAATCATCCGAAACAATAATTACCTCCAGCCTATCTCTCCGCCATACAATTCTGGACAACTCCCTTAGTGTCCTCTCCAATATATATGGGGGCTCGTTTCTAACAGGTATAATAATCGACGCAGTAGCATCAACGCTATTAAGGTCTATATAGGCATACCTATCGGATATATAGCCTGAACCCCCGCCACCATACCTCCAGAACCCTATAGAGTAGGCTATATGGGTTATTTGGATAACCATATATGACGCTATAGAGATTAAGGGGAGTATACCTATAATCTCCATCCACGATTTACCGTCATAGTTGTTGATATAGAGATGAATTAATGTTTAGTCCCTACACACCTAAAGGAAACTATTTATAGCCATATACCTATAAAACCCTATTGTGATTAAGGTTGTATAATCCCGCACCACCGCTAACCATTATTGCCATTGCATCGATACTGGCTACATGGATACTGGGGTACCTAGCCATACGCGCCGGTTGGCACCTCAATCTAGTTGGTAGAGACATGCATAAACCCTGGGAGAGCTATGCCTCGTCTCTAGGAGGTTTAGCTCTGGTTGCTGTACCGGTGATCCCTTTCATAGTTGCCCAAAACACCTATACCTTAGGGTTTATGCTTGTATCTTTCATAGGTTTAGCTGTAGGGCTACTCGACGATTTCAAAACGCTTCCAGCCAGGAGGAAGGTTCTTCTATCGACGCTCCCAGCTCTACCGGTGGTTCTTCTAGGGATATATGATCCTAGGCCAGAGGTGCTTTTTCTAGGCAGTGTCAGACTAACCATAATCTACCCCTTAATAGTTATAGCGGCATTTGCCGTGGCCCTAAACTCATCAAACATGATTGATACACACAACGGGTTGCTGGCTGGAGTGTATCTGGTGGTGTTTACCACCCTCACCCCATTGCTTATTGCTAGATCTATAGACACCTACTCCTATACGCTGATACATATAGCTACTCTAGGAGGAGTGCTCGGTTTCCTGATCCATAATATGTATCCGGCTAAACTATTTGTTGGTAATTCAGGGGCTTTCATGATTGGGTCCTGGATAGCGTTTCTAACCTTCTTATCTAGATCAGAGTTTCTCATAATCCTCTCCATGCTACCGCTAGTGGTTAATGGATATACGATTGTGCTTAGCATAGGTGGTCTTAAGGAGCGTAGAGAGATCAGGGAGAGGCCCGTTATAGTCTCCAACGGAGTTATAGAAGCCAACAAAAATAGGAAGGCACCTATAACGCTTGTGCATATAGCCACACTCAATAATAGGCTCCGAGAGCCTGAGCTTGTAGCTTCAATATGGATCATGCTCTATATATCGGCGGTGGTGGCCTCGCTCATATGGCTTCTAGCCGGGTAGATTGCCGCATGGAGCGGAATACGTATATAGACTATTTCAGGATTGCCAACACATACACAGTAGTCCTAGGCTATCTAGGGTTCGACATAGATAAGGAGTGGAGCGCTTCGGCCATGGGTTGCTTAATCTCTAAAAGCATAGATCTGGAGAACCCATATGTGGTTCTAGAAATGATTAAAGAAGTTGTTGGGAGAGAAAGCATTTTGGTTATTGGAGCTGGGCCGTCAATCTATAATAGAAGCCTTCTTGAAAGGCTTATAGAGGCTTCAGACCATGTAATATGCGCCAATGGCTCATGCAGGGTTTTGCTTGAGGATCAAGACCTATCTAAAGATCTGAGTGGACTAGTCATCTCCGTAACCGATCTGGATGGAGGACTGAAAACTCTTAGAGGCATACTAGATCTGGGGGGATACGCGTTCATACATGTACACGGAGACAATATAGGGCTAGCATACAGCGCTATAGAGTTGATGAAGAAATATAGAGATAAAATAGTGATCACAGTACAGACGATCCCGCCATGCGACAGAGTTATGATCATACCCGGATTCACAGACGGTGACAGAGCTATATCTTTAGCCCACTCCATGAAACCTAGATCCATAGACTATATAGGGCTTGACTTCAGAAAAGACGTATCGTCCCACTACACCAAGCCCAATCTAAAGAGAGGACTCCACGAGCTATCGCCGGTGAAGAAGCTCAAGCTGAGGATGGCTAGGTTCGTGCTGGAAACATTATTACCCTCTAAAGACATTAAAATATATTGAAGCCGGGTCGTCTAGCGGCCAAGGATGCGGGGCTTTGGACGCCGCCACCGCCCCTAATCAATTAGCCCTCTACAGTTCTCAACAGCACAGGTACGGATGCAGCAATAACCAGCCTGTCTCGCTCAGACACCTTGATACCTATCATATCGCCTGAATACCTTCTTCTGGAGGTCTTCAGCAGCACAGGTATTTTAGCACCGATAGACACCTCTTTATCGACAACCATGGGATCTGGTATAAGCTTATGGTACTCGGAGAGCCTATAGATCTCGGGATCATCCATCCATTTAGTTGCATCTACCACACCAAGATCGATAAGCGCCTTAACGTAGCCGACAGCAAAGTTTCTAAGTAGATACGCGTAGATGGGGAATCTATCGTTCTCGCACGCCTTTGTAGAGAACTTTCTATATATATTGGCTACGTGCTGGCTATGTATATAGATCTCTTCCCTACCAACCTTGATGTTCTCTATATTGTTGAACATCCCGACACACTTAAGGAACTCATATATGGAGGCTACAGCCCTATCATTCGACCTAAGTATGATCTTGCCAGTCTTAAAGTCGGACTTCTCCCTATTCAGGAGCGTGTCGATAAAGGCGATTATGTAGCCCAAAGCCCTGAAGTTGTAGGACTCGTTGAAGTTGAGGTACTTAAAGGAATAGTCATCTAGAGACTTGAAGGAGATCTCACAGTATTTTGCGAATTCACAAACCTTAGTGTAGGGGCAGATGGAGCTTAGGGGGCAGTGATCGCTGTAAACGATAATTGAGTCCCTATGAAGGGTTCTTAAAACACCCTGGGGCCTGTCGAAGACGAACTCGTGAACCTCCACATTGTTTAGCTTCTTGACTATAAGATCATCTATATCGCAATGGTCTATAGATAGATTTGAATCGACACAGAGAACCCTGGGCCTGAACTCCTTGAGGAAGTATAGGTCTCCCAGGGTAGATATCTT
>WANO01000061.1 GCA_015521765.1 Desulfurococcales archaeon | reverse complement strand
GCTGTGAAGAGTATAGCTAGAGCTATTGCTGCACCGATAATAGTTGATGCGTCTCCAGACCTTAATCTCTTGTAGCTGAATCCACCCCCTTTCATAGGGTAATACACACCGAGTTATCTAAAATATTTATTATGTGTATCACTATAAATATAATATCGCCCGAACATAATCTATACTATGGAGAACCTAATGAGGAAAAGAAAGACTGCCGCTCTAAGGACCGCTGTATCACCCATAATGTCGGCGGCCCTACTCCTGACCATAACGATAGTCCTGGGAACAGTTCTCTGGGGCTCCTACTATAGCGCATCAAGCATAATGCTCAACAACCTAAACACCGAGAGCGAGTATACAACGTTGAAGCTCATGACATCGCTAACCTTCTCCTATCTAGTCTCAAACGGCACGCACCTGACTATGATACTATATAACGATGGTGAAACCGACGTTGTTGTTACAGAGATCGAGTTCTGGCAGTCGAAAGACACCTTCATCAGCGTTATGAAGTTCGATCCTCCTATAGTTATCCAGGTAGAGGAGACCTACGGCCCTATAGTGATCCCTATACCAGCTAACACAATATATATAAACCTGAAGGTTGTACCTAAACTAATCTATGACGAGGGAAGCGAGGCCGACAAAATCAGGTTCACCATCGAGCTCTTTAGGAGGGTCATAGAGATCAACTAAAACACATATATCAAGAAAGCCACAGCAACAATATGAAAGCCAAGTATATATGCCAGAAGCTCCAGGAACCCTATAATCCTCCTAGAGAACACCCCTCCAGATAGCAACCTATACAGTATAAGCCTCATTGAAGCCATAACATGGATAGATGCAAGAACAGCTAAAGCGAGTGGTGTGAACTCCAGATGTATATATGAGCACATACCATAGTCCCCGAAGAGCCCGAAGGTGGCTACCGAAACCAGAGATGGGTTCTTCATACAGAAGCCCGACAATGCGGAAAGATACGCTAGGGGCATCACTAGGAGTCCCGTTGTGATGGATACCAGCGTATAGATCAGTGCGGACGAGACCATCACGGTCTCCAAATAAAGCTATTTCAACCATTAAATATTATTCTATCTATGGGGAGGGAGGGTATATAGATCTTGATCTCTAGAAGGCTATTTCTCAAGATAATCTCGCTATCCGGTATAGCGTCGCTGATAACCCTTCTAGGTGTGCCGTTAAGCTACTATAGATCTAGATGGGGACCCATCGAAATATCCGAAAAGCCGGCTGAAAGGATCATTGATGGAGACACCATATACCTTCCGAAACCCAGGTTTAGGGGACCTATAAGCCTTGAGGAGGCTCTCTCCACAAGAAGATCTATTAGAGACTATAGGCAGGAGCCATTAAGCATCGAGGAGCTATCCCAGATCTTGTGGGCCGCATACGGGGTAACCTATCCAAGATACGAGTTCAAGACCACACCTAGTGCAGGTGCAACATACCCTCTAGAGATCTATGCTGTTGTATCGAGAAACGGTGTGATGCTAGACCCAGGCACCTATCTTGAGCCAGGATCCTATAAGTACCTCTATAGGCAGCATGCATTGAAAACAGTGAGGAGAGGACACGACTTGATTGATAGGCTGTATAGGGCGTCGCTCAACCAGGATTGGGTTAGGGAGGCCCCCGTAAATATAGTTATAGCAGCTGTATATGAGAGAACAACGATCAGGTATGGCGAGAGAGGGATCAGGTATGTATGGATAGAGGTTGGGCATGCCGGGCAGAATATATATCTGCAGGCAGCGGCACTTGGGCTAGCCACGGTTGCGATCGGTGCATTCTACGATGACGATGTCAAGGAGATAATAGGCGCCGAGCACCGTGAGTATCCCCTATACATAATGCCTGTTGCCCGGCCAATCAAGCTATTTAGGTTCAGCGAGGAGGAGTTTGAGAGGTATATAGAGCTGAATAGATACACATAAAATATCTAAATAAAGCTTATTTCTCTACATACACTATACCCACACCGGCCATGATTGATGGGTAGCGGTAGCTATAGCCAGACAGCTCTATGGAGGATGCTGGCTATATCTATATACCTCCCGTCCATCCTGCTAGCTATAGCCAGGGGCATACTCATACTTCTTATACCCCTCTACGTATCGAAGATAACCGAGTCATACACCGTTATAGGGATTGCTACTGCAGGAATCAGCATAGGGATGCTCCTATTCGATATACCATCAGGCTACATAATATCGCGTATAGGGGTGTATAGAAGCGGAATAATACTGTTCTTAATGATCATAGGCTCGCTACTGGGGCTATACGTCTCGAGAAATATAGTTGAGGTTATAGCAAGCCTCATCGTGTTTGGATTCGGATTCAGCCTCTGGTTCATACTGAGACACTATATACTAACTACTGAGGTTGTTTTCGAGTATAGAGGTAGGGCATCCGCCCTTCTAGGGCTATCCATGAGGCTCGGGCTGTTCATAGGCCCCATAATCGGTGGGGCTATATCAACGTATTACGGCTATAAAGAGGCTTTCCTATCAACACTACTTCTTGCCGCCCCCTCTATGGCTATATTTATTATGGGGTCCCGAGTCGAGGATCGATATAGGTTGAGCAGTATGGATAGACCGGAACACGGTTACAGAGATACTGGTAACAGTAGCATGAATGAAGCATCTAAAGGGAAGGAAGCTTTTCAAGAGATCAAGAAATACGTATATGTAATGTTCATTCTTCTAGCACTGATACAGGTAATACGCTACGGCAGATTCTTCATAATCCCTATCTACGGCAGTATTGTCTTAGGCCTAGATGATCTAGTTATAGGTTTTTCGATGGGTATATCAGGCCTCCTGGATGCTCTAGCTGCATACCCCTCCGGGGTTATTATGGATAGGGTGGGGAGGAGGACCTCTATACTTTTAAGCTTCATGGTCATGGGTGCAGGTTTGGTGATGCTGTCCTATAGCTATAGTGAAGCCCTATATATAGCTTCCGTATCGGTAATAGGACTCGGACATGGGCTCGGGTCAGGAACGATGCTTACCATGGGATCCGATATAGGATCGATGCTAGATAGAAAGTCATCCTCCAGATTCCTCGGCTACTGGCACTTCACAAGCGATCTGGGGGATACGCTCGGCCCTATATCTATGGGTGTGTTGTCTACGTTTATAGCTTTGGGGCAGTCATCGCTTGCCCTAGGGTCTCTATCGATACTGGTTGCTTTAGCATCATACGTGATATCATTTAGGATAGAGAATACTGTTAGATCGCTAAGCAGGATCTAAGGGAGGTAGTGATTCGAGATCTCTCCAGATCCCTCTAAAGAACTCTGAGGCCCTCGACCATATCCTGAGATCGGCTATATCGTCGAAAGCCGTTGGGTTTGGGTCGATCACGATGATTCTCGATCCACTGTTTCTAGCTATATATGGAAGCTCTGCAGCTGGGTACACGGCTCCACTTGTGCCTATAACCATGAATAGATCTGATCTCGTGGCCTCCTTAACCGCCATGCTCCACTTCATATTATCTAGGGGTTCACCGAACCATACAACGTCTGGACGTAGCATATATCCGCATTCAGGGCATGTGGGCGGTAGTTCTGATTCGTTGGGGACCTCCTTGATCTCTGATCTATATGCACATCTAGCGCATCTAACCCGCCATATAGATCCGTGGATCTCGATCACACGCCTAGAACCAGCCTTCGTATGTAGCCCATCTATATTCTGCGTGATGATAGACCTGAGCCTACCCTTCCTCTCCAGAAGGGCTAGAGCTAGATGCGCATAGTTTGGTTCTGAGCTATATATAGTCCTCATCCTCCAGATATACCATCTCCAAACCTTTACGGGGTCCCTCATAAAGCCCTCAACACTAGCCAACTCCTCAGGCCTGAACCTCTCCCACAGCCCACCCTTATCCCTGAATGTAGGTATACCCGACTCCGCGGATACACCAGCGCCGGTGAACGCTACAATATACCTGCTACCGCTGACCATGTCGAGAAACATTCTATAGGTATCACCCATAGAACCACCTGGTTTAGCCACATAGATCAGCTTAAACACGGCTCCTCATCCAATACTCGAGTCACAGCCGTGTCATCATTCATAATCTATCCCGTATTAGAGCTAATAGATTAATAGATGGATGAGTTATATCTATCTTCAGCTATAATTGATATGGTGCATATTTTTGGGGAGAGGTTCCCTCCTCAAGGCTGTTTTCCCGCTCACGATTCTTGTGGTCCTTGTGTTTTCCCTGATCTCAACACCTGCTGGTGTGATTATCAGGCTTATGGATCCTTATTCAGGCGTTCTTAAATCACTCGATGTTGGGGAAACGTTTTCGGGTAGAATAAAGCTACAAGGCCTAAAGGATAGAGTGGTAGTTGTTTTCGACAGCAACAATATTCCATATATATTTGCCGAGAGCGAGGAGGACGCGTTCTATGCTCTCGGCTATCTACATGCCTGGTACAGGCTTTGGCAGATGGATATCCAGAGAAGGCTGGCTTCTGGGAGGCTCTCTGAGATTATAGGGCCCGAAACGATCGATGTGGACAGGTTCATGAGGATTGTGGGGCTCAAAAGATCAGCTGAGAAAACAGCTGGATGGTTGATGGAGAACCACGAGGCTGTATATAGGCTCCTGGCGGCCTACTCGATGGGGGTTAATCAAGCGATAAGCAAGATGAAATCCGAGAACAGGCTACCGCTCATGTTTAAGCTACTGGGCTACGAGCCCGAGCCCTGGAGCGTTGCGGACTCGATTCTATGGGCTAAATACATGGCTTGGACGCTAACCAACTTCTGGTATCCTCTAGCTTTAACGTATCTCTACATAAAGCTAGATCCGGAGGACGTGAATATTCTCTGGCCCGTTCACCCCTATTTCCAGGATAACGTGACTGTTGTCCCAGGTAGTGGAGCTATTGATGAGTTAAGCATTAATGTGGATCCTGATATACTTAGAGGCCTAAACTGGTTTGAGGAGTGGGCTACTGGTCTCGATCTGAAGGATCCCGAGCTCTCATCGAAGCTTGAGTACCTGCTGATCGAAGCCATGGAAATGTTTGGAGAGCTCCCAAGAGGTATAGGAAGCAACAACTGGGTTGTTTCACCTGGCCTAAGCTCCACAGGCTACGCCATGCTGGCCAATGACCCCCATCTACCTCTCAATCTTCCATCCCTCTGGTTTATAGTTGGAGTAAAGGCTGAAAACTACAGTGTTGTTGGCGCAACACTACCCGGGATTCCTTTCCCTATCATAGGCAGTAATGGGGTGGTGGCTTGGGGGCTCACCAATGCGCAGATAGGTGTTATCGACTTCTATCTCGAGAAGCTGGATCCTGGGGACCCCACAAGGTACTATTTCAATGGTGAGTGGCTCGAGATGAGCCAGGTTAAGGAGGTTATAAGGGTTAAGGGAGGAGACGATATAGAGCTCACTATAAACATAACTGTACACGGCCCCATTATCGCGGCTAGAGATGGACTAGCTATATCCTTCAGATGGACCGGGAACGCTGGATTCGCAAACGATGGATCGGGAGTCACCAGGGAGAGTATAGCGGCCTACTATATGGCTAGGGCTAGGGACCTCAACGACTTCATTGATGCTCTCAGATTTTGGGATGTTCCCTCACAGAATATAGTGTATGCCGATATCTATGGCAACATAGCCGTGTTTGTCCCCGGATTGTTTCCCGTTAGGGTTGTTGCTCTACCAACTGGTGTTGAGGTCCCCGTTATAGGTAGTAGATCTATTCTCAACGGCACCGGTGGCTACGAGTGGATCGGCTATGTACCCTATGAGCATATGCCCAAATCAATCAACCCAGATAGAGGGTATATAGCTACAGCAAATCAAATGAATATTGGACCCTACTACCCATACTTCATACTTGGCGGGTGGTGGGACCCCGGTGGGAGGGCCCACAGAATACACATGCTTCTCGACTCAAAGGATATGCACGGGCTCGAGGACATGGCTAGATACCAGTCTGATGTGTTTGATTGGTACTCATATATGGTTCTAAACGATCTTATCGACGCGGTTAGAGACGCTGACGATCCTAGATTTAGTTATGTTATAGATCTTCTTTCTAGATGGGATCACCTAATGCTTAAAGATAGAGTAGAACCAACAATATGGTGGGCCTGGTTCTCGGCTCTCCAGGACGCTATGTTTAGAAGCTATCTAACAGATAGGGGAGTCACCTACAGGTTTTACCCACCCCCCTCAACGGTTGTGTGGCTCATTAAGAACGCCAAAGACAGCAAGTGGTTCAGCCCTAGCTTCGAGGATGTAGCTAGAGAGTCGCTCTCAACAGCTCTAGATAGGCTTGAGGAGATGTTCGGGAGCGATATAGGTAACTGGAGCTGGGGAAAGGTTCATAGGCTGTATCTAGCCCATCTATCTATGATCCCTGAGCTCTCTAGAGGTCCCTTCCCCGAGGATGGGGGGTTCGGTACATTGATGAATGCCCCTATCCCGTGGGACCTCGATATACTTGAGAACCCAATATACGTTAGAAACGGGCCCAGCTGGAGGTTTCTAGCAGTTATGTCTCCTCAAACGCCCGGATGCAAGATCTATGGTGTCTATCCCGGAGGCCAAAGCGGTAATCCTGTGAGCATGTTCTACGACAACTATGTGGATCTATGGCTGACATATAGATACATCAAGCTTCAGTGCCCCAATACAGTTGAGGACATAGAGAAGCGTATAGCTGTTGTTGAGCTTGTGCCGGGTGATTGATTTGGTTTCGTCTATATCTTCGGGGTTTGGCTTTCTGCGTTTCTTGATCGCTTCCGCGGCTTCAATAACCGCTGTATCTCTATACAGGATCGCTGGCGGGGACCCCTTAATAGGATTTATTGTCTCAGGCTTAATTATTGGGGTTTTCGCTTCACGCATCATAGAGGCGCTGGCTTCCTCGGTTGTAGCTACCACAGCTATCGCGGGAATTGGGTTCCTGATTAGTACCCTGAACTCCACCAGGGCTATGGCTATGCTTAATCTTGTTGCGGATATTGCTGGGGTTCCGCTGCTTATTCTGATCCTGATCTATATAGTACTGGCTATGGCTCTAGTTACGTTATCTTCGGTATCGCTATTCTATATATTAAGGATAGTTCTATCTTCCAGAGCCAAAGGCTAAATGGTGGAGCCTCTATACCTGGCTTCTGGTGATGAGTGTTTAATCCATTAACTCGTTTTCTCTATTAAGGAATACTTTGGCAAGTGCATCCCTTATTTTCGGGTCTCTCCACATTTTCTTATCGGCCTCATGTGCCTGGATCAGCCATCTATCCCTGGCCTCATACCATTTCCTACCCAGCTTTCTAACCATTTCAGCTTCCCAGCGGGCATGGCGTATTGCGTCTTCCCTATTCCTCCTTCTCTCGGATTCTAGCGTTTCATTAGATGCCTCAGGCTCCATGGCCCATTCACCCTTCTAGGATTTTACAATCTATCCTTAATGTCCTGCACCATCTATATAGATCTTCCTTGCTTAAGACTTCCCTAAAAAGCGTGTATAGAAAAATAGCGTCCCCAACATCCTTGTCGGAGTTTAGATACAGCTTATAGGCTATCTGAAGCTCCAGTGGTGATATCTTAAGAACATGCTCACCGTTCACAACAGCACGAATACTGTTGGCTACGGCGTATCGGTATATGTCGATTCCTGCCAGCTTGACCTCTATATTGGGGAGTATGACATCGCCATACATAAATCTCACGCTATATCCCTGTGCAAGGTAGCTTCTGTATATGTTTCTCACGGAATCCTCTGAGTCTATATCGCCCTGCATCAAGCTGAATCCGCCTCTATGGGCTTCCTTGCATAGCTCTACAAATCTACTCCCATCGATTACTTCCAATATAAAATCTATATCATCGCTTCTTCTGGCTCTACCGAAGAGAATAGCAACGTATCCTGCAACTACAGTATAGTCTATGCCGCTCCTCTCAAGAACATTAGCAAATTTAAACGCTACAGTATCCTCTGGAGTAAGCTGAGGTTTAGTTACGTAGATCGTTCTACTACTCCTGTTAAATACTATGGCGTCGCTCACAACAACCCTATCGCTAGTGTTATCTTGATGGTTATGCATCAGCAAATTCACCAATCCGAGTCTATAGCTATATTTAAGTATATCCTGAGGTAGATTAAGGTTTAAATACCAAATAAAATCCATGCTTATATAATTTATCTCTTAGCTATTAACTATGGAATAGTTCTATTCTTTCTGTCTTCTTTAATTTATTATTAAGTTAGGATCCCTATGGGCTCTATAGATCTAAATATGGTAGGGCCAAACATATCGCTTAGGATCTGCTCTATTGGATCCTCTTTAGCGAGTCTATTATGAATCTCCATATCTTGTCTCCTGCGTAGTGTATGTTTTTAACTGCTTTACCCCTATCCAGCTCCTTTATTCTTTCTGAATCCATTAGTGCTTTACCTATAGCTATATATGATCCGTGCTTCACGCTTTTGACTCCTATGATGTCTCCTTCTCTGAAGCTGTTTAGATCTACTATACCAGGAATCATTATGTCCGCACCGTTAAGTATGTGGGGTTCAGCACCCTCATCGATGGTTACGTATCCGATATCGCATCTTGCTGTATTCAATATATGGATCGTAGGGATAATTGCTTCAGAAGTCTCAATGATAGCGGGCGTGGTCTCCAATATATAGAGAGCTAGATCCTTAGCCTTAACCACATAACCCTTCTTCGGCTTCTTGATATTATCCTGGATCACGCATCCAAAGCTCTCTTCGAGAATTAAGATCGTCTTCTTAAGATCCTTCTTCGATAGCATATGTATATTTATCGCTACCCACCCGAATTGATAGAGCAAAAACATTATATAATAATTTATTAAGACAAAGAAATATTCTAGGCTAGAACCGCTCTTTAGGGGCGAGGAACCGTGTACCCTTAACTACCTCCTCCCATGACTCGAGAATATCTCTTGAAGGATCTGTTCTGCATCCGTGAACAATGAGTGTATAGCCCAGCTTATCGAGCTCGTATCTTATAACTGCATTTAGGGGGCATGAGAGGAATGGATCAGGGTACTTCTTAGCGAGCTCCTCATAGGCCTCTCGACCGAGAAGTTCTTTCCACACCCCATGCTTACCTCTATCTCTGGTATCCTCTATCTTCTCTAGCTTAGCGAATCTCAGGTCATCAATAAATAATTTCAGTATGTTGCCCACTAGCTCTTGTGGATCGTTGGATAACCTGTATTTCAGACCCTTCTTCTCCAGATACTCCTTTATGTATCTACCAAATTCCTTGTGTAGTGATTCAGCAAGCTCATAGTTTCTTGATGCGAGGTCCCCGAGCACCGCTCCTATAGCGTATAGTACCGCGTTGTATAGTATTTCCCTTCTATTTTCTTTATCGATAAATGACATATTTATTCACCTTAATTATTTTAACCTTTAAATGTTAATATATTTTTCTAAATTAAACCTTTTATCTTGATATAATTTAGCTTTATTTAACACCAGAACCAATACAACTATAA
>WANO01000060.1 GCA_015521765.1 Desulfurococcales archaeon | reverse complement strand
TGCTGTATAAGCCTATAGCTATGAGTAGCCCTCCAGCCAACAGATCTATATACCTAAAATAATCCAGCACAACTGTTTTAAACATCCATATAGCGATAACTACGGCAACGCTAGATAGTAGATGACCGCAAGCTATAACCGCTGAGGCTAGAACAACCCCCAATCTACCTCTCCTACTCTTAAGGGTTATTGCGAGTACCCATCCGTGACTGGGATCTGAACCGTGCAGAAGACCCAGTATAAGTGCACCGTTATAATACAGATACGGAAGCTCTGTGACAGGATCGCTCATGAAAACCCACGGAGGCGTATTTAGCTTATGAGCTAATTAGTTTTCCTCACACACATATATGTGTAACCATACCTTTCTCCAGAAAATACGTACGAGCCACACCTGGAGTCTATCGATAGAAGAGATGGTCTCTCGCTATCCATCTCGATAAGATGTATCGGGTGATATACATCTATGCCTGTGGCCCAACCAAATGGAGCTAGATATATTATATAGATGCCTATGCCGCTCACCAGTCTAGCTGTGGTTATAGATCTATATATAGCCTGGTAAGATGGGGAATCAGCAATAAGCACCAGATTCCTAATATCTCTACGATGCTCACCGATATAGACTCCAATACTATACAGCTGGCTAGTAGAGATCTTCTTACCTAGATTAATAATGAGCGAATCACCAACACATAAGCCGGCATGCTTCCAAAGAACCCTTCCACCCAGCCCATTAATATACCTATACAACCCAACATCATAGAATCCAAGAGCAACGGAAACAGTATTCCTCCTAAGAAAATCGATAGCGTTTCTCTTAAACCTATCGATAAACCTAACTATAGGCCCTAGATAGAGCGCAAGATAGTCTCCAGCATCAATAACCCTAGAGATAGTCTCAGGATCAACGACACCAGCAACAACAAGTATATTTAGGGAACCAGCTTCACACCTAGAAATCCTGAACCCAACTAAATCCCTACACCCACGTGAATCAGTATGGCAAAGAATAGAAAATAGATGGGGTCCTGGGGGTCCTAAGCCCGACCCCTTTGACCTGGCTCGGGCACCCCCGCCGATACACTATAATATCTAAGAAAATATATAAACTTATATCATGATATTCATGGATGATGAGGAAGAGCCGAAGGATTAAATGACTAAACCTGTCTCAACTGATTAAGATTTTGCATGATTTCACATGTGGTACTCGCTTATCTTCCTCTCCTGGGCAACCATGCTTGTTCTTATCTGGTTCTCTATATTCTCAATAGTTTTTGCATGCTCAAGCAGCTCCTTAACGTCTATGCTCATTTCGAGGATCTCGGCAATCTTCTTTACCGCTACAGCAGCTGCTTTAGGATCCGGCCTACCTTTTTCCGCGAATGGCAGTATTACTGTTGCTGGATGCTTATATAGCTCGGTGAACATCAGCATTAGGGCTAGGGGTCCTACTATATATAGCCCCTTCTCCATTTTGGGCTCACTTAGATTTCTGTTGCTCCACGAATTAGCTGACCATCTCAATGTATCGTTTGGAGACTTCCTCAGCTCGGCGTCGAGCCCCCCTATAAGTATTGTTTCGGTGAAGCCGTTTTTAACCAGCCAGCTGACTAGTGTTTCGGCGAACTCGACTTTCTCTATGTTGCTCGGTACTGTGTGGTTAACCATAACTACTAGGCCGCTTTTTTCTCGTGAATAGAACTCATATGGGTAGTTGAAGCTGTATTTAGGGTCTATAGATACAGCGTCCGGCATGAATTTGGTTAGCACAACACCGACCCTCTCTAGATCTAGTTGCTCAACGATGTATCGTGTAGCTATATACCCCGTCAGTCCAAACCCTGGGAATCCAGTTAAGAAAACAAGCTTAGATCCGTTTACGAGCTCCCCTATATCCACGTTCATCAGTATCTTTATTCTTCTTCCTCCCCCTTTGAATATTTCCAACATCCATCCCTACTTATAACTGCTACACCACGAGTAAAATATAACGCTTCCAAAGGAGATAAAACTAACTTTCCAACGGAAAGTAGCTCGTCTCTCTCGTTGACCACTACAACCTCGTCCCAGGGCCTAAGATCACGATCTATATCGAGAACATGCTTAGCAAACACATTTCCACCTTCTCCAATCTCTTTAGACACCTCATCGATAACTACTACACGTAGGGAGGGGAAGCTGAATCTCTCCTTAAGAAGCCTAGCACCCTCACAGTGCAGTATGAACCGCATATCTGAAGCCCTGATGGTGGCCAAGATTTTAGAGTTCCTAACTATACCCCTTACCACTCCTGTATTCTTAGAGATAACGAATTCGCAGTCGTCGGGCACTATGGCTTCCCCTGCACCGGGCATAAATTGGAAGTCGGCTATTCTTTTGTATATGGTTATAAGCTTGCTGTTGGGTTTAACCTTAATCATTCCATAGCCAAAGGTTATTTGGGTCACCCACAAACCACTATAGAGTGGTTAACGAACCTATAAAGTTAGGTAAACACTATAGATAAAGCATAGAGTCCAGATCTCTAGACTACATATAGTTCGCGCCCACAACCTGGTCTCTAGACTTCACGGTGGTTAAGTAGTCAGGCTTAATCTTGTTGAGAACCTTACCTATTGCTAATATGAAGTCGTTCATAACAACATAGTCCCTCCCGTTCCTTATAGCTATATATCCAGCCTCAGTACAGATAGCCTTTATATCCGCTCCTGAAGCCCCTTCACTGAGCTTCGATAGCTTATCATAGTCTATTTCTCCCTTAACATTCATTTTTCTAATATATATGCTGAAGATCTCTTTTCTAGCCTTGTAGTCCGGGAGGGGAATCTGTATTATTCTATCAAATCTCCCAGGCCTAAGTATAGCTGGGTCCAGTATATCGAGCCTATTGGTTGTAGCAATAACTTTAACCCTATCAAGAGGATCGAAACCATCTAGCTCGGCAAGCAACTGTGTTAGTGTTCTATGGATCTCTCTCTCCCCAGTTGTACCAACATCAAGCCTTTTAGCGGCTATAGCATCTATCTCATCGATCAACACTATAGAAGGAGCCTTCTTTCTAGCCAGCCTAAACACCTCTCTAACCATCCTAGCCCCTTCGCCAATGAACTTCTGGGCTAGCTCGGAAGCAACCAGCCTGATGAATGTAGCATTAGATTCTCCAGCGATCGCTTTAGCTAGAAGAGTCTTACCTGTTCCAGGAGGTCCATAGAGCAGAACCCCTTTAGGGGGCTCTATACCCAGTTTTCTAAATAGCTCAGGATTGATCAATGGGAGCTCTATCACCTCTCTGACCTCCCTGATCTGATCCTGAAGCCCGCCAATATCTCTATACCCGACCTTAGGTCTCTCGATTATCTCCATAGCCTTTATAACAGGATCCTCCCTATCTCCTATCACCTCAATAATTTCTGATCCGCGATTGTTTAGAGCAACTAATGTACCAGGCTTCAGTTGGGATACATCAATTTTGCTGGATACATTTACTATTAGATTGGGACCTGTAGAGCTCTTGACAATAACCCTGTTGTCTGGTAGGATCTCAAGTACTGTAGCCTCAATTAGAGGGGGTTGAAGAAGCTTCTCGATCTCCATCCTGCATTGGGCTAGCTCTTTTTCGTATAATCCTTTTTCTCTCTGGAGCTCTCTAATTGTTCTTTCTAGATACTTTATGTATTCTTCAAGATCCCTATCTATAAGTGATGAATCGTCATCATACTCGTTAGCCATCTAAGTGGGCACCATTTTATTATTTATAAGACCCTATATATTTAACTATTAGCGTTCCTTACACCCGAATCATCACGCTATAGGTGTTATTTCGTTACGGGAGAGAGGTGTTTCTCGGGTTCTTGTTGAACCCAATAAATAAGTTCCATGGCGAGTGGTGTAGTAGAATAGTGATGTCTATATCCATGTCTAGATCTAGATCTAAAATACGCAAGCCGATTAGTAATCTAAACTACGAGTCAGCAGATACATAGTTGAAATAGATTGAGGATACATTATATATATCGTTGATCTGGTACTCGAGACTATATATATCTCCAGGCCATATATCCTCTATATATGGGCTTCTATAGATTATGTTGTTCTTATGGTCATACACATATATGTACCCAGATAGGGGCTCTTTACGCATACCTATAGGTATAAACGCTATCCCTCCTTTGAATACTGCTTCCTTTATGATGGGTTCAGCCACGAGGATGATTCTATATGACTTATGTACATTGGTTATTATTACTGAGGACCCCGTTAAAGTAAATAGATTCTCTGGAGGTATTATGGCGGCTACTTCATCGTTTCTCTGCCAGCCAACACTGATCTTTCCAAATGGGGTGGTGTTATAGTAGTGTATATCGATCCTGTATGCACCGGCCTTAAATTCAATTCTATCTGACCATACCTTTTGAAGGGTCTTATTCCAGGCATCTATGACTAGTCTACCATCTATATATAGCCTTCCCCCAATGTCTGCTTCCATAAAGAACCTGTATATTCCGGGCTTTCTTACTACTAGGAAACCCTCCCATTTAGCTACGAATCTTCTTAGATCAACCCCAGATATAGGGTCGTCGAACCATACGAAGTCAATGTATTTATCTATCCTCTCATATGTAGGATACTTATTTAAATCCTTAATCACCTTGTCAGGACTACATCCATCGCATATGTTTGCGTATATTCCTCTTAATCCTTGAACAATCCCGGATCTTAGCTTAACCAGTAGATAGCTCAACCTATGGAGGCACCTGGTTATGATGCTTCAATATAAACCATATATAATCTTGATGGCTGAAGTTTTTATAGTCTTTTACGCTTAAGCTCTATCTCCGCGGATAACCTCTCTCTATAATCCTTCACAAGCGCATCTATAGCTCTAGACACGCATTCAGGATCCAGTAACGGGGCTAGATTCCTGAAGAATCTAGCGGCGCATCTACTTTTGTGGAACTCGAGCTTTATCCTGTCGCCTATCTGTATTACTATTCCCTGGCCATCAGGGAATTTCCTGCCGCAAACTATGCATGTTCTAGATCTATTCAAGCCTCACCTCACCATTCATTTCGAAAGACTCATCTTTGAATACTACTTCTCTTTCACTAGCTTAGATAGCTCTTCTACGACTTCATTATGGTGTATAGACGGGTCAACAGCTTTCCATATCTTAATAATCACCCCATTCTCATCGATCAGAAAACTAACCCTTCTAGCCCTATTCCCGAAACCCCTCACACAGTACATCTGTATAACCTTGCCCTCAGGATCTGCAAGAAGCTTGAAAGGTAAACCATACATGCTCTTAAACTTCCTTATATCATCTATGCTATCTTTAGACACACCCACGATCTCGCATCCTAGACTCTTTATTTCGCTATAGCTATTCTTGAAATTTAAAGCCTCAATTGTGCATCCGCGTGTCATAGCCTTTGGATAGAAGTACAGAAGGACCTTCCTTCCCCTCAAGCTCGAAAGGGTAAATAGCTTTCCTTCATCATCATACAGCTCAAAATCAGGGGCTCTCTCGTTTTCTTTAGGGCACGACTGCATTCTGGTATAGCACCTTGATTACATATTACATGATTTTCCTTATAATCTTCAATGTTTCATCAAGTATTGTGCGGGCCCACTCCCTTTTAAGCTTCAAGCCCCTATCAATTATTTTCCCGTTTCTATTTATCAACACACCGTCATCGGTGTCGTATCCGAACCCTGTGCCCGGTCTACCCACAAAGTTAGCCATTATAAGGTCGAAGTCGTATTTATGTAGCTTATATATAGCCTTCTCTATAAGCTCATCCTCGCTCTCTGCAGTCTCGGCAGCGAACCCAACTATAACGGCGTCTCTAGCAAGTTTTCTAACCCTGCTCGCGATTTTTGGTGTGTGCTCGAGTTTCACGTCTGGAACCTTATCCTCGCTGGATATTTTGGTTCTCTTTACGGATGAGAACCTGAAGTCTACGGGTGCTGCAGATAATATTACTGCGTTAGGGTTCTCTTTCTCTATAGATTTGGTGACGGATTCGAGCATGTCATCCACAGTCATTATCTTGGTTGTTTTTATCCATGGAGGTATGTCTATCGATATAGGCCCATGTATGAGATGTGTTTCAGCGCCTCTATAATACGCTTCCGACGCTATAGACACGCCCATTTTACCGGTGCTTGGATTCGAAAGGAACCTAACAGGATCCATAGGCTCTCTAGTGGGTCCTGCGGTGACGAGGATCTTTAGGCCTCTAAGATCCTCTCCACGCAGGAGAACAGCCTCTGTTTTATCAGCTATATATCTGTAGTCTGGGTATTTGGCTTTGCCTTCTTCCAGTACTGGATCTAGAAAGAACATGCCATTCTCTCTGCATACCTCGATAGCTCTTCTAAGGGTTGGCGATCTATACATGGGCTCGTGCATTGCTGGGACAACTATTATCTTTTTGCCCATGCCAAGCATTACCTGGGCTACAAGGGTTACGGGCGTGTCTGAGATGCCGTAGGCAAGCTTGGATATCGTGTTTGCGGTTGCTGGAGCTATAATCATTCCGCTACCTATCTTAGCTAGAGAAATATGCCCTAGCTCGCCCGAGAACTCGGTGAAAGGCTTGTTGCCTGTAGCCCACTCCCACATTGCTGGTGTAACAAGCTTAGATGCCTCTTTGGATAGCACTACATACACTTCAGCCCCTCTCCTCATGAGCTCTCTCGAGAGATCTAGGGATTTATATAGGGATATGCTTGCGGTGACCCCGATTATTATGTTGTGTTCGAGAAGGGACCTCGACTTCTTACCTATGATCTCTTTTGATGTATGCTCCAGCATCAAAATATACCTTTAATAATATAGTTAAATCTCAAATAACTAATATCATCTTTGGATAGTGGTTCAGTACCCGGATTATCGGTGGGAGTACCATGATGCTTGATAGAGATAGTGGTTCGACATATAGTTATGTGATTCGGGAGGCTGAAATTAGGGATCTCGATAGCGTAATAGAGATAAACATGAAGACATTGCCGGAGCATTACCCGAGATATTTCTGGGAGTACCATCTCAATACCTGGAGAAATATTTTTCTCGTTGCCGAATACAATGGTGTTGTTGTCGGCTACATGATGAATCGTATTGAGCATGATGAGGGGTTCTTTACCGGTAATATAGTTGTTAGGGGTCATGTGGTTAGTATTGCTGTTCTGAAGGATTATAGGAGGAGGGGCATTGGTAGATCACTAATGCTTGAGGGAATGAGAAGAATGAAAAACCTTCACAATGCCCAGGAGGTTATACTTGAGGTGCGTGTATCTAATGAGCCAGCTATAAAACTCTATAAGACGTTGGGCTTTAAAATAGTTAAGATTCTACCAAGCTACTATATAGATGGTGAGGATGCCTACTTAATGGCTAGGCCGCTCTAGATGTGTATATCTCTCTATGCGGGTAGATAGATCTATGTTTGAGGATATAAAACAGGTTATAGTAGTTAGAAGCGACCTGAATATGAGTAAAGGCAAATTCGCGGTTCAGGTTGCCCACGCATCTGTTGATTCAGCCATTAAGGCGCTTAGAGGCAAAGATCGGTGGAGGAGGTGGTTTGATGAATGGCTTGAGAGCGGGATGAAGAAGATCGTTGTAAAGGTATCTAGTGAGACGGATCTCTATAATAAGTATAGGGAGTGCCTAAGCCTAGATATTCCATGCACACTGATTAGGGATGCTGGAAAAACAGAACTTGAGCCTGGGACACCTACAGCTGTGGGTATAGGTCCGGCTCCGAGCAAGACTATAGATAGAATAACTGGAGCGCTACCGCTGTATAGATAGAGTTTGAAGCCGCATGTTGTAGGGGGTATGAATATCGAGATATATAGATGCGTGGAATCCGGATCAGATATAGATAAGATACTCGGGATAGATTGCTATATATCTAGCCACGATCTAGATATTAAGCCTAAAGAAGAGTTGGGGAGCTCCAACTTCTATGTATATGAATATCTATCTAGCTATCAGATAGCGTCAATACCCACATACCCAAGATCCGAGTCTAATCCAGAGCCATACTACCTTTATGTTCTTCGGAAAAAGGATATCGATACAATAAACGCCACACATACTCTTGCAAGAATCTTTGGATTCAGATCTGAGAAACCTATAGCTTATCTCGGCTTAAAGGATTCGAGGGCTGAGACGTATCAATACATAGTTATAGAGAAACCCCGGCGGTTTCTACCCTATATAAAGTACGGAAATATTGAGGCCGTATATATAGGGCTTGTTAAAGATCGCAGAAGACTTATCGATAGGCACATAGGTAACTGCTTTAATATAAAGCTATATAGACTTATAGACTTCAGCATCTACCACCAGCTATACAGCTATATCGCTTCACTAAATATAGTACCGAACTACTACTCATACCAGAGATTTGGGGTCTCTAGACCCATCACACATATGGTTGGATTCAATATCGTTACCGGCAACTATGATGACGCGTTGAAGATTCTAATTAGCGGTAGCCCGTTTGGATACAGGCTAGAGTGGGGGGATATCAAGTCTATATGCATAGGTATAGTAAGTAGTTCTAGAAAATGGATGTGGATCGAGAAGAAAGCGTGTAGAGAGATTATTGGTAGTGGCGGGATAGATGCAAGGAGGATATTCAAAACTATAGTTCCTCATAGACTGCTTAAGCTGTATATTGATGCTTTCAAAAGCTACCTATTCAACATGTATCTCTCACTAAGATGGAGACACTATGGTTTAGATAGATCCACAGTAATCCATAGAAATATAGAGACCATGAAAAAACTTAGATTAGCCAATATCCAGGTTCCGCATGTTGCTTCGAAAGCTTCAGAACTGTTGAAAGTGCTCTTAGAGCATGGTTATGACAGCTTGTATGTACGGGAATATTTCCTGGATCATATTAGAAGAGCATATAATGAGAACACACATATATGGAGAAGATTCCTTAGGAGTGAAATAGTAAGACCTCTACTGGCTATACCGCATAATCTAAAAATATATGGGGGTGAACTCTTCTTCTGCTTGGAGAGGGGTGGGTACGCAACGAATCTATTGAGAGAGATATTCAAGGAAAATACTCCTTGTCTCTTTTCGAAATCATTTTGTAGATCGATTTAAGATCGACATAAACATCTCCCTCATGCTTGACTCTGGATCTTTAAAGCGATCTTTACTATAGCCTGTTTTGCCGATAAGCTTATCTATAGAGATCCTGGAATCCTTATTGAGGAATTCAAGCATCCTCTTCATCATCTCATCCATGACGAATGCTCTCAAGAACTTAGCGAATAGAGGTCCAAGCGATATGATTGCTTTTCTACCAACAACATCTAAAGCGATTTCCGAAATTCTATATATATAGATATTGTGGGGGGACGCAACGTGATAATAGTCGTTAACGCCTCTTTCTGTACTCATTATATGGTGAATTAGTTTGGCTAGATCTTCTGCATCCAATATGTTAGTAACGCCATCAAAATTCATCTTGATCCCTAATTTAGCTAGCTTGATTATATTGATCCACTCTCTATGCCTATTTAGCCTACCAACAATTATATTAGGTCTCAAAATAACGTATCTTATACCATGCTCCATAGATTTTTCAACAACAACTTTTTCACCTATACACTTGCTCTTTTCATAGATTGTTGGAAGCTTATCCATGTGTTCACAGTGTTTTTTCTCTTCAGGTAAAGGTCTCTCATCGATTTGAAAGTTGCTTGCTCCTGTGGAGCTTACATGTATATATAGGGGATCTATGTCTGACGATCTAATAGAATCCATGATGATCGATGGCAACTTAATATGCACATACTCAAAGTCCTCCCTCTTTCCCCTTATTATTCCTGCAGAAAATATAATTGTGTCTGGATTTGTGTTTCTAAATATATTTGTTAACTCGTGTTTATCTAGGCTTCTAGCTACCTCTATGGAGGTTTTTACATTTCTCTTCAGTTGTTCAACTATATCTGCTTTAGTATGTAGAGTCCTCTCTCTCACTATCGCTACTATATCTATATTTTCTTTACTTAGCTCCTCTACTATCGATCTCCCAACAAATCCTGTAGATCCTATAATCAACACCCTCATTCCAGGCTGCCTCCATAATTATTTTAGCGTTATTCTACACTATAACGATATATTGGATCCTAGATAATCTATCAAGTCAAGACATATTCGCTTTCTAGCTGTTTGATCTGCGTTCTTATAGTTTCTCATATAGTTAATAAGGCTATTGTTATCTAGATCGATAACGCTACTTAGATGCCTTATTATAGTGCCTCCAATGAACCTGGAAAGGTTTGAAGTGTTTGTACTGATCGAGGCTGACTCGAAATCCACGATTACTGGTTTCCTGGGATCGTTATCCCTATATATTACATGCTTATATGGAAAGCCGATCTCTTTATGATCTATATTCATTGAGTCTAGCTCACACAAGGCTATAATCAGGCTTTCTAAATATGGCATTATCTTATATACATGATCTCTTGACCTGAAAAGCCCAACTATTTCTCTAAAGAGCACTCCTCTGACAAACTCCATCAATATGTAGTTGTGGGAGTATCTATATACTCTAGGTGAGTGATCCCAGCTGTTGAGTATTTCAAGAATTTTTCCCTCTATATATAGTGTTTCTCTTTTTGAATCGTGCCTTCTCACCTTTAATATATACAGCTCGTTTTCAATGACTACTTTATATATGTGTGATGAGTATCCTTTGCTGAAATACATATTCAGGCATCTGGAACTGCTTGTTGCATGATGCGTATATGTGCTTGTATTTGCCGCTATATATATCTCTCTACCTAAATCATCGAGTACACCTCTATATATATCTATGCATTCCGTGTTTCCGCAGCAGATCTTTTCAATTAGCCTGTGATCTAGTATATATAGCAAAAACAGAACCCAATTAATTGAGGTACTACCTGGGTAAAGAATTAGCTCTTTGATCCATTTACTGTTTAGAGTTTAAAATCCTATATGCATAACCCCTTTTGAGGATAACTATATCGTCTAGAGAGGGGTCTGATATATATTTTCCGCATTTAGGGCATGTGCTACTTACCCGTTCACGAAGCTCATAGGGTGTTGGGACACCGAAGCTGTCTTGACCCACTTTAGTGAATCTATATATCACCTCGCCACATTTTCTGCATACATAGTATATTGGCATGCTTAATGCACCATTATTATTGATTTACTGGGTTAACGCTTAAAAGAAATTGTAGGGTATTACCATTACCATTCTAGCTGGAGGGCTCAGTAGTACTTAGCTGGTTAATAATATGTGTTTTCCTCAGGATTGATGTTGGTAAAACATATATTGTATGGTTATTTTTTGCATCAAATGTTAGGAATAACGATACATAGATCTTGAATAAATATTTAAGCTCTGTGAGATAAACACATCGTGGCGATAAACAATGTCGGAAGCCGAAGGAAGCAATGTAGTATTGGTAGGTAAGAAGCCCGTAATGAACTATGTGTTAGCTACATTAACACTGCTGAACCAGGGCGCAAATGAGATCGTTATAAAGGCTAGAGGAAGAGCTATAAGTAAGGCTGTAGACACTGTAGAGATACTTAGGAATAGATTTCTGCAGGGCAAGCTAAAGGTGGTCAATGTATCGATTGGTAGCCAGGAAGTTACTAGGCAGGATGGTAGGACCTCTAGGGTATCGACAATCGATATAGCTATATCTAGAGCGGAGTAGATATAGTGGCGGCAGATCTACTACATAATTTTTTAATTATATTTATTTCTAAGGGTCTGTGATCTATAGATTTTTAGCGTTGTTTTATTCTTTAAATATCTGGTTATTTCGTTGTATTTCTGTATGGTAGCTATATACCGGTTCTATACTCTATAGTCTGGTTATAATTTTTTTATAGGTTGGTTATATACCATATATTTGGGTGTAGAAAATTAGGGCGAAGATTCTGGTGCCGCTGATTGTTGTAGTTATAGCTGTAGCGTTGGGCTACGTCTTTCTAGGTGGGGTAGCCATACAGGAGGAGAAAACAACACTTACGGTTATAACTAGATTAGCTCCCGATGAAAGTAACGAACTCAAGAAGAGATTTCTAGCTAGCTATATAGCTAGGGAGTACGGTATAGTTGATGTTGTATTTATCAAGGAGGATGTATCTAAATGGCCCACATACGCTAAAGAGGGTAGAGCTGATCTATTCTTTGTAGGGGGATACTCGGTTTTTAAGGATCTATGTGAGAAAGGCTACTTTAGAGTAATATCAGATCAAAAGGTAATCAATAGAGTAAATGAGCTGAAAGCATACACATATAAGGTAAATGATCAAATATGCTTTATAGCTGTATCTAGAACTGTGTTCAGCTTCACCATAAATAAGAATTTTATAGATAAATACGGTATACCAACACCGAAATCCTGGGACGATCTAGTAACTCCAGAGTACTCAAAGCCAGTGATATATGGCGAGTACCCCATCTCGTTCCCCAAGCCGACCAAAAGCACGACATCAGCTAGAACAATCCAACTTATACTAGAAAAGTACGGATGGGAAAAAGGATGGGTTATACTTACTTTAATTGGAGCAAACTCATGGATCGTGGAGAGCTCCGGTAAAGCTAGAGACGATGTAGCGTTGGGGGTTACGGGTGCAGCTCCAACAGTTCTTGTTTACGGTATTAGAGCTGAGAAAGCAAGTGGAGGAGCCGCCGAGTTTGTTGCCGCGGAGAATGGCGTGTTCCCTGATATATCCCCTGTAGCCATAGCATCGGGCTCTAAAAACCCGGATAAGGCTGTCGCGTTTATTCTGTGGTTGCTAAGTAATGAGGGTCAGCAGGCTCTTGCCGAGTTATTCTACTATATACCCTATATAAGACCTGAGGGTACAGAGATAGGTAAGTACTACGATAAGGTTCAAGGCAATATCTACCCCTACGATCCTGAAGAGGCTGCTTTATGGGATAAAGCAGCAGTGTATTATTTCGAGGCCGCTATAGCTGATGAAGAGTCGAATAGCCTATTGAAGGAGATATGGAAGCAGGTATTAGCTATGTATTATGAGGGGAAGCTAAGCGAGAGCGATCTAGAGTCGATATCTGAGGAGCTCGGCAAGCCTCTAAGGTTTATGCTGGATGGTGTGGAGTATGTATTTGATAGGGAGACAGCTATTAAGCTTAATAACATGATCTCTGAGGATGTGGAGTTTAGAGCCAAATTTATCGAGGCGGTTAGGGAAGCGGCAATTAAAAGATACAAGTCGATACTTGAGACTGTAAGGGGCTAGTGCTGGATGCGATTAAACGATCTTAGTAAGCGGGATATTATATTTTTTAATATACTGCCTGCATTATTTATAGGTTTGTTCCTCATAGCTCCAGTGCTCTACCTAATGGTTCAGGTGCTGGTAAACCCTTTAGAATATATGGAGTATATCTACATAAAGTTTCCGCCTGATGGGGTATTTATAGATATATATAGATTTAATGATAGGCTGGTTATCTCTATACAGGGCTATGACTTTGGCCCTTTATTAAATAGCTTGATTCTAGCTACAGCAGTATCGACGATCTCTACAGCTATAGGTGTGGTTACCTCAATTACTGTGTTGGTTGTACAGAAATATAGAGTTGTTTATGGATATATTCTGCCTCTAGTTGCCTCTATACCAGCTCCACTGCTGTCTGCCTATGCGGTGCTAAATATTTTTCATAGGGACTTCGGTATAGTAAATAGGTTTCTGAATTATCTAGGTGTAGGCTATAGCGTTGCGTTGGAGGGTATAGCTGGTGTAGCCCTATATCAGATACTGAATTTCATACCGCTTGTCCACTTAATGCTTTACACATACTACGAGTCGATAGACAGATCATTAATAGACTCAGCACTAAACCTAAGCAACTCAGGTTTCACGGTGATTAGAAGAATCCTGATACCTCTTTCACGCCCAGCAATTATAGCTGTTTTCTCACTGATTTTTGTGCTGTCTCTAGAAGATCTTGCTGGGCCAATCGCTTTTTCTAGGTATAACTCTGCTAGAAACCTACTACCCTATCTAGCATATATGGATTTCGTGTCTGAGTACGGGTACACAATAACTCCAAGGTCTATAGTGTATACATCGCTTCTTGTGATTATAGCAACGGTGGTCTTCATATCTGCATGGAGGTATCTGAGAATTCATCAGTACCCTATTGCATCGGTGTCTAGAATATATATCGAGGTTTCTAAACCGATCAAGGCGGCCTTGCTGATATTCTCTTCATCAGCTCTGCTATTCTCTCTATCTGTACCAGTTCTCGTGCTTATATATTCTGTAACCTATGGCTTTTTCACAGCTCAATCTGTAGAGTTTAAAGGTTTAGATAACTACGTTACTGTGCTCATGAATCCCTACTATAGGTTTTCTATGTTCAACACGATCGTATACACGGTGGCTGCGGTTTCGATAATGATGCTGGTTGGTGTATTGGCTTCCTACTCGTCTCTCAGGTTAAGATCTAGGATAGCTTCGTTAATTGAGGTCCTCTCACTGATCCCAATAGTTATTCCAGGTATAGCGGTTGGGATAGGATATTTTGCGCTTTTCCACTCTATATTTAGAGATGTTCCTATGCTGGATCCTATAGCTTTCCCACAGATATATCTAGTATTGGCCTATGCATCTAGGAGATTCCCCTACATGTTTAGACCGCTATCCATAGCTGTTCAAAAGATACCATATAGCCTGGAGGAAGCTGCCCACACTCTCGGTGCAGAGAGACTTCTATCGGTTAGAAAGATAATTCTGCCGCTAAGTATAAGGGGTCTAGTCTCCGGATCTATACTTTCATCTCTACACGTTTCTACAGAATTCAGCACTTCTGTCGTATTGGTTGGAGGTGTAGGTATAGCTGATGTTCATCCAGCCCCTATAGTGTCTGTCATGCTCAACGCGCTTATCTATAACCCTCTTGCAGTCCACACCATGTCTGCTCTACTGATTTTAACGATCATTACGTCAGTTGCTCTCTCAATAGTTTTGACCAATTCTATAGCTAGGATACTGTGGAAAAAACCATAGATAATCCTAGAATTTTGATTAATTTATAATTAGTATTGGAGCTATCTATATATAAATTATTTTTTATTCACTAGAGATGGAGCATTTATCGAGACTTCAAGGTGATTCTGGATTAAAGTAAATGGTAAAGTTGCTGTAGTGATCCTTAACAAGGATAACGCCGAAGGTCTTAGACGCACATTAGCTAGCTTGATCAGGCAGGATTGCGGGATTTGTAGATGCTTCGATATATATGTTGTTGATGGCTCCAGCAAGGATCATTCAATAGAAGTATTTAAGGAGATAGCTAGGAGATATAGATGTGTTTACTGGATCACACAGAAAATCAAGGGAGGTACAGGCCCGGCAAGGATAGAGATCATTGAACTGCTCAAAAAAAGAAAATATAGATTCGTTATTTGGGGCGATTCGGAGAATCGATATGATGAGCACTATGTAAGTGAGATGATCGAAAGCGCCTATAGCGGGTGTGATGTGGTATCCGGGAAATCTATAGTAGAAAACGATGAATCATTGTATGGAGACATGTTCTATTGGTATCACTCTATGCATAATATATTGAAAGGTCTCATAGGGTCTAGGCATGCTCCCGGGAACAATGCGCTCTTTGACATATCCATATATGATTCATATATGTATCCACCGATATCGAGATCAGATGACTATTTTCTAACTATAAACATTATGCGGGGTGGAGGTCTCGAGGGAAGAAAGATAAGGTTTTGCGTTAATGAAAAAGCTATAGCTTACATATCTGTTTCCAACGGCTTCAAGAATGTGATTGGCTGGCAGAGGAATAGAGTTAAAGGAATCGTTGAGGGAGCAATATACTATAGACTTAAACTTTTATCCCTGCCAGATACTGTCTTCTGGATTGTACTTCCTCTGTTATTGTTGATTCTTACTGTTGGCGGGTTTATCTTCGACTTCAGACTGCTCTACATTGCTTTAGCTATATTTCTTGCTATAGTAGTGTTTTTAGGGCCTGCATCTAGATCTTATGTTACGAGGCCTAAAATATATACACCACTGCTAGGAGCGGTAGGATTTATACTCCATGGATTCTTTACGATAGCATATATATTGAAGTGGTATATTGCATATAAACGTAGGGGTTTTAATAAAATCAGGAAAGAACTTTTTAATAGATTTATGAAGATAGCCACATAGTTATAAAAACTTATATGGAGCACTATCAATTTACATTCTAAATAATCATGCAGCTGTGTTATTAAAGAATATAAGCTATGTTAAATACTTTAGATTCAGATAGTAAAGCAAGGGCTACTCGACTAGAATCTAGATCGTCCCAATCCAACAGTATCGACGGGGTGATGGATCTGCGTTTCCCTCTTGATTATATATGTGTTAAAACAGGGGTCCTCTGCCCCCGATGCCAGAAGCTTATAGATAGTGGTGAGGTAGAGGTTTTTGAAGTCGACATTATGCGTGTTCTGATTGATTTAGAGAACGATGATGAGCTTAAGGATCTTGTTAAATCTCTAACATATATTAAGTCGTATAAGGTTTCCGACACTATAGTTGTTCTCGTGGATCTTAAGGAGAAATTTGTTCACCCCTCCATACTCCAGAGGATAGCTAGAGCTATAGGCGAGAGACTGAGGGCTAGAGTTAGAGTTATTAATAGCGCCTCTAAAGATCTAAGAAGTGTAGCCTCACAACTCGTTTTCCCAGCAAGGATACTTGGGATCAATACAGTATGGCTTCCAGACGGATCAACATTTTATGTCGTTAGAATACCTAGAAACGAAGCACGGTATATCCCAATCCCATTAAGCACAGTTGAGCGTATACTTTCATCTATTACAGGCATAGATGTTCAGATTAGAGCTGAATAGTCTCTCTGTCTGTAGACAGAAGGGCTGTTTTGC